>VGCG01000081.1 GCA_016870175.1 Alphaproteobacteria bacterium | reverse complement strand
CTGGAGTTCTTGTGGTACCATATAAATTATTAAAAACTTTCGCGTACTCTAAAAATTCTTGATTTTTAATTAATCTTTTAAATTCAGTATCATTTACGAAATAATAATCTTTATTTGGTTTTTCATCCTGCCTCGGTTGACGTGTTGTATGTGAAATCGATACTTCAAAATTATCTAATTTCGAGAGAAGTCTTACAAGAGTTGTTTTACCCGCTCCAGATGGAGAGGATAGTATGATCATTGTCCCATCATTACTTATGGGCATTGCTTTTTTTAATTTGCTTTACCTTCAATAAATTTTACAGCATCACCAACTGTTAAAATTTTTTCAGCTTCACTGTCTGATATTTCAGATCCAAATTCCTCCTCAAAGGCCATAACTAATTCTACTGTATCTAAACTATCTGCGCCTAAATCATCTATAAAACTAGACTCTTCAGTTACTTTTGCTTCATCTATTCCTAAGTGATCTGCAACAATTTTTTTTACTTTGCTTGAAACATCATCTGACATATTATTCCTTTAAGTTATAAAATCTTATTAATTTAATTAGTTATTTTGTCAAGCCATATACATGCCACCATTCACATGCAAAGTTTCTCCGTTGACATAATTCGATTGCGTTGAAGCTAAAAAAAGCACAGCATTAGCAATATCATCCGGCACACCAAATCTTCCAGCGGGTATCCTAGATATGATTGCCTCTTTAAATTTATTATCCATTTTATCTGTCATATCAGTTTTAATAAATCCTGGTGATATACAGTTTATGTTAATATTTTTTTTTCCATATTCTATGGCAAGACTTTTAGACATTGCAACAATAGCTGCTTTAGATGCAGTATAGTTAGCTTGTCCAATGTTGCCTGTATGACCGACTACTGAGGTTATATTTATAATTTTTCCTGATTTATTTTTTAACATTTTTTTAATTGAAAATTTACACATTAAAAAGGTTGAAGTTAAATTTACATTTATCACTTTTTGCCAATCATCAAGGCTCATTCTGATTGCTAAGTTATCTTGAGTTATCCCTGCATTATTGACTAAACAATCTAAACTTCCTCCTAATTCTTTTGTAGCATTTTCGATAAACTCCTCAATTTTATCACTTTGAGAAATATCAAATTTTAATATTTTAATATTTTTAAAATTTTTTTTTAATTCTTGTAATTTTTCCAATTTGGTTCCTGAAGCCAAAATATTAGCACCAAAATCATCCAGTTTTTTTACAATTGAATTTCCTATGCCTCCAGTAGCACCTGTGACTATTACATTTTTTTTATTTAAATCTTTCATAATTTAATATTATCTATATCATTTTGGCTATTAATGGCATCTGTCTTAACATTTTTGTTAATTCTTTTAATTAAACTAGATAAAACTTTACCAGGGCCTATTTCAACAAATTGATTTATGCCACTGTTAATCATATTAATTACACTTTCTCTCCATCTAACTCTATGTTCAATTTGTTTTATTAATAACTCTTTTAATTCAATTATATTACCGATTTCATGAGCTGTAACATTAGAAATTAATTTAATATCTGAATTTTTAAAATTTAATTTTTGAATTTCTTTACTCATGATAATAGTCGCTTTATTCATTAGACTAGAATGGAAAGGAGCGCTTAC
>VGCG01000080.1 GCA_016870175.1 Alphaproteobacteria bacterium | reverse complement strand
ATTCACGATAGAGATAAAAAACAATTAATTTATAAAAATGCTTTTTTAAAAATTTATGATGTGCCTGTATTATTTTTACCAAAATTTTTTCATCCTGATCCTACTGTTAAAAGACAATCGGGTCTTTTAAAACCTGAGTTAAATAACTCAAATGTTTTAGGAACATCTTTAACAATACCTTACTATAAAATAATTTCTGATAATAAAGATTATACTTTTATACCAACTTTTTTTGACAACAAATATCAAATGTTTCAAAATGAATATCGACAAGTTAATAAATATTCAAATTTCATTGCTGATTTTGCTTTTGTAAATGATTATAAATCACCTACTTCTAAAACTGACAACAGTATAACTCATCTTTTTACAAAATTTGATAAAAACCTAGATTTAAAGAATTTTAATTCAAGTAATCTTTTGATTTCATTTGAAAAAGTTTCAAACGACACTTATTTAAAAATTTTTGATCAAAATATTCAACAAGCTTCAGACCCAGCAAAATCTATTAAACCAAAAAATCAAGATATCTTGAATAATAAAATTCAGTTATCACTTGATCATGAAAATTACAATTTAAAGACTGGTTTTGAGAGTTATGAAAATTTACAAAAAAAAAACAATGATCGATTTCAATATATTTTACCCTACTATAATTTTAACAAAATTTTATCAAACAATTTTGCTAATGGATCTTTAAATATTAATTCCAATGGCACCAACGACTTAAATAATACAAACGTTCTTAAATCATCGATTGTTAACGATATTTCATATCAAGGAAATAGTTACATATCAAATTATGGCTTTAACAATAATATAAATATTGAACTAAAAAATTTAAATTCTGTTGGGAAAAATGATACTAACTATAAATCAAGTCCAGATATTGAGTTAATGAGTATTTTTGAAGTTAAATCATCCTTACCATTAGTAAAAGAGCAAGAAAATTTTATGAACTATATCACTCCTAAAGCATCTTTAAGATTTAATCCCAGTGACATGAAAAATCATAGTCAATCTAGCGGGGTAATTAATGCTGATAACATTTTCAATCTTAATCGACTTGGCTTAACAGACTCTTTAGAGTCCGGACAATCTCTAACGCTTGGAGTAGACTATAAAAGAGAAAAGCTTGAAAACATTAATAAATATTTTGAATTTAAGTTAGCAACAAACTTAAGAAATGAAGAAGAAAAATTTATACCAACGAACAGTACTTTAAATAAAAAGAATTCTAATTTTTTTGGATCAATAACTAATAGTTTTTCTGATAATTTTAATTTAGATTATAATTTTGCAATTGATAACAATTTAGATACTTTTAATTATCATGAAGTAAGTACATTGATAGATATAAATAATTTTTCTACAAAGTTTAATTATATTGAGTCAAATAATGAAATAGGAAACACAAATTTGATAGAAAATAACACCAGTTATAAAATAGATGAAAAAAATTATTTAAATTTCAATACTAGAAAAAATATAAAAATAGACTTAACAGAATATTATGATCTGGTTTATGAGTATAAAAATGATTGTTTGACAGCAGGTATTAAGTATAAAAAGACATACTATCAGGATAGAGATTTAAAACCAACTGAAAATTTATTTTTTACTATAACTTTATTTCCTTTA
>VGCG01000079.1 GCA_016870175.1 Alphaproteobacteria bacterium | reverse complement strand
GATAACATTTTTATAAAATTTATAGTTGAATATAAAAACTATTTATAATTGAAGAAAAAGGTGCGTCAATTGATAAGTAATAAAAAAAACTTATTTGTATTAATTTAATTTTCGTATGGGAATAGTTGTTAAGCTAAAAAATCAAATAAACGACTCTTATTTACAACTTAAAACGTCTGTTGAAGATAAATTAATTTTAACAGAAGAAAAAATTAAATCGAAGCTTGCAAGCGAGGTAGAGCTTGTTCAAAAAATGGCTGATTATCATTTTAAAACAGGTGGAAAAAGACTTAGAGGCCTGTTAACTTTAGGATCTGCAAAACTATGTGGATATACCAAAGGATCAAGAGATATAAATTTAGCAGCCTGTGTGGAACTAATTCATGCCGCAACGTTACTACACGATGATGTTATAGATCAAGGAAAAATAAGAAGAGGAAAAGAAACATTAAATCAAGTTTGGAATAATCATTCATCAGTCTTGATAGGAGACTATCTTTTAAGTAGATGCTTTGAAATGATGGTTGAAGACGGAAATCTTGAAATTTTAAAACTATTATCATCAACATCTGCTAAAATTGCCCAGGGAGAAATTTTACAACTACAACATAAGGGTGAAGTTGATATGCTTGAAGAAACATATTTTAAAATAATTTCTGCAAAAACCGCAGAATTATTTGGCGCTGCCACTAGAGTAGGAGCTGTCTTGTCAGAGGCTAATTCTAAAGAAAAAGCTGCCCTCGAGTTTTATGGAAGAAACTTAGGACTAACATTTCAAATAGCTGATGATGCTCTTGATTATAATTCTGACCTTAAATTTTTTGGTAAAAAAATTGGTCAAGATTTTTTTGAGTCTAAAGTTACATTGCCAATAATTCTACTCTTTCAAAAAATAGGAAATTCAGATAGAAAAATTCTTCAAGATATGTTTAAAAAAAAAGATAAAAACCATAATGACTTAGATTACATTTTCACTCTAATAAAAAAAAATAAAATCATTAACGAATGTTATCAAAAAGCACAACACTTTATTAATCTTGCATCAAACTCACTGACTGTTTTTAAAGACTCAAAGGAAAAAAATATTTTTAAAAATTTAACTTCTTTTATCTTAACAAGAGACTTCTAAGGACTTAGTAAAGATTTTACCCAAGATCTATTATTTGACAATTCATACTTCAATCTCTCATGAATTCTATTTTCACCATCTAACCAAAATTCAAAATTAATAGGTTTCAAAATCCACCCTGACCAATATTTTGGTCTTGGTACATTTTCTTTATCTTTAAATTGATTTTTAAATTTTTGGATAGAATGTAATAATTCTTCCCTATTATTTAAAACTGAACTTTGCTTTGAAGCCCATGCACCAATTCTGCTCTCATAACTTCTAGAATTATAATATTTATCCGCGATTTCGTCATTTACTTGCTTTACAGAGCCTGTAATTCTAATTTGTCTTAAAAGACTTTTCCAATGAAAACACATGGACACATTTGGATTTTCTTTAATTTCAGTACTCTTTTGACTATCAAGATTTGTATAAAAAACAAAACCATCTTGATTAAATTTTTTAAGAAGGACCATTCTAACAGTGGGAATATTATTTTTACAAGTAGCAAGTGCTAAAGCATTTGGGTCATTTAATTCTTTTTTTTTTGCTACCTCATACCATTT
>VGCG01000078.1 GCA_016870175.1 Alphaproteobacteria bacterium | reverse complement strand
TATCAAATATTATGAACCTTTGTGAGATTAAACCAACGATTGTTTACAAATGGTTTATGGAAATGTTTGTAGATGCATCTGATTGGGTCATGGTGCCAAATGTTTATGGTATGGGATTATTCAGTGATGGAGGAATTTTTGCAACAAAGCCTTATATTTGTGGCTCAAGTTACTTTGTGAAGATGATGGATTTCAAAAAAGGTGATTGGTGTAATATTATGGATGGATTGTATTGGAGATTTATAGACAAAAACAGAATTTTTTTTTTAAAAAATCCAAGACTTTCAATGATGGTGCGAGTTTTTGATAAAATGAAAATGGATAGAAAAAAAATAATTTTATCCGAAGCTGATCAATTTATAAAAAAAAATACATTCTAATGAAGAAAGAAAATTTACCTTCAAAAATATGTATTACTTGCAATCGATCTTTTACATGGCGAAAAAAATGGAGACTTAATTGGGATAAAGTAAAATATTGTTCTAAAAAATGTTCTAAATGATTTATTTGCGGTTGTTTGGCATATTTTTTAAGCGGCAACTATTTGAGCTTTTTTAATAAACTTACTTTAAGTGGTTAAATAGATTTAACAAACGATTATTATTATTTACTCGGGTTTTTATGGTTGGAGTTCTTTAAACTTTATTTGCAGGATTTAAAAGTTAAATTTTTAAATTTTATTATTATGGTAGCAATCTGTAAAATAAGAAGATATTTATAATTTATTAATTTCTAACTTAAATAATGAATATTATTATACTTCAGCACATAAAAATTGAAGACCCTGGCTACATTAAAGATCTCATGATTGAAGATGGATTTAATTTAAAAACAATTGAATTAGATGAAGGAGAAAAAATACCAAATAATATTGGTAAATTTGATGCCATGTTTTGTATGGGGGGACCCATGGACACATATATGGAAGACCAATATCCGTGGTTAGTTGAGGAAAAAAAACGAATTAAAGAATTTGTGGTTGATTTGAAAAAACCCTATCTTGGTTTTTGTTTAGGATGTCAGTTGTTGGGAGAGGTCATTGGAGGAAAAGTTGTTAAATCAAATTCATCTGAAATTGGAATAATGGAAATTAATTTTTCTAATAAAAAAAAAAATGATAATTTGTTTTCTCAATTTCCAGATAAAATTAATACTTTACAATGGCATTCTTATGAAGTGCAAGGAATTAATGAGATTAAAGAAGTCACTTTGCTTGCCTCATCTCCAATTACCAAATGTCAAATATTCAAATACCAAAATCATGCTTATGGCATTCAGTTTCACATAGAGATAAAAAATACAACTGTCAACGAATGGGGGTGTGTACCAGAATACAAAAATGCTCTTGAAAATCAACTAGGCCAGGGAGCTTTAGAAAAATTTGACCAGGCTGCCAAAAATAATATTAAAGATATGAATAATTATTCAAAAATTCTTTATGAAAATTTTAAAAAAAAATTATTACTAAAAAACCAGTTATTCTAAACATTATCAATAAATATTTTAAAATTGATTAATTTAAGAATGAAGTTTCGATTTATAATAATTAATAAATTTCTCTACATTAGATTTATTAAATGTTTTATTTTCTTCAAAAGAAACCTTCTTTATCGAATAGGCTGTGCTTTTAGTTTTTCGTGACTGAATTATAATATTTCCTTTATACAATTTTAATTTTACAGACCCATTTACTTTTTTTTTATTTTGGTCAACAATTTTTTGAATTTTAAATCTTTCTTTTGAATACC
>VGCG01000077.1 GCA_016870175.1 Alphaproteobacteria bacterium | reverse complement strand
AAGAAAAATAAAAAGTACTTTTTTTCAAAAAAAGATATAATTTTTCTTGAAGCATTAAGGTCGGATGGAATTCAAATTTCTAGTAAATATGACAATCTTTATGAAATAAAAACCTCTGAAATGTCCCCTAACATGGAGTCTATGATTAATAATAAAGAAATTGCGAATGTGCTGCTCAAAATAGTAAAAATGATAGGTGAAGATAAAGTTGAAAATATTGATGATGATACAATGTATTTTATAATCAGTACTATGAACCAATTAAATATTGATTTAATAAGAAATAAACTTTTGATAAAAATTCTTCCTTTAAAAGTTTAAAAATTGTAATAAAATAACCCATTTATGGCGATTAAAACTATATTAACGGAGCCTAATAAAATATTAAGGCAAGTATCCAAAACAGTTGCTCATGTAGGAAAACAAGAACAACAGCTTATGAATGATATGCTGGATACGATGTATGCAGCAAATGGAATTGGACTTGCTGCTATACAGATAGGTGTGCCCAAAAGAATTATTGTGATGGATCTTGGTAGGGATCAAAATAAAAAGAGTCCTAGATTTTTTGTAAATCCAATTATTAAAAATAAAGATCCAATTAAAGCTACTTACGAGGAAGGATGTCTGTCTGTGCCAAATTTATTTGCTGAAATTGATCGACCTAGTAAATGTGATATTGAGTATTTAGATTATTACGGAAATAAAAAATTGTTAAGTGCAGAAGGATTGTTTGCAACTTGCATTCAACATGAAATGGATCATTTAGAAGGCATATTATTTATTGATCACTTATCAAAATTAAAAAAATCAATGATTATTAAAAAACTATCTAAAATAAAATCTAATCAGATAGTAATTTAATTAATGTCAAAAAAGGTTGTTTTTATGGGTACATCCTTATTTGCTGTACCAATCTTAAAATCTTTATATCAAAATGGTTATACAATCTCAGTGGTTTATACTAAACGTACACAAAAATCTGGTAAAGTTCAAAAAACCTATAAATCACCAATTCAAAATATTTCTGAAAATTTAAATATTGAATGCAGAACACCAGATTTTTTAACAGATAACAATTCGGAATATGATTATTTAAAAAAATTAAATGCAGATATTGCTATTGTAGTTGCTTATGGCCTTATAATTCCAAAAAAATTTTTAAACCTAACTAAAAAGGGTTTTATTAATATTCATGGTTCAATTTTACCCAATTGGAGAGGTGCGGCCCCAATTCAAAGATGTATTATGAATTTAGATAAAGAAACCGGAATTAGCATCATGAAAATAGTAGAAAAACTTGATGCTGGTCCAGTTTGTAGCACTTATAAAATTAATTTAAACCAAAATGAAAATGCTCAGGATATCTCAGATAAACTATCCCATTTAGCTGCAGATAAAATATCAAAAAATGTCAATGATATATTACTAGATAATATAAAATTTGTTGAACAGGATCATTCAAAAGCCACATATGCTAGCAAAATAGAAAAATCAGAAGGCAAAATCAATTGGAATGAAATGGCAATTAGTATTCTTGGTAAAATAAATGGTTTATTTCCTACACCAGGAGCTTTTTTTATATTTCGGGGAGAAAGGTACAAGGTATTAAAAGCAGAAATTAGCAATATTAGAGGTAACGTAGGAGAGGTAGTTTCAGATGAATTAGATGTAGCTTGTGGTTATGGGCAATCTATAAAAATACTGGAAATACAAAGACAAGGAAAAAATCCTCAAAAAATAAGTCAATTTATGCTTGGATCTAAAATAAAAAGAGGATCTTTTATTTTAAATGTTTAGGTA
>VGCG01000076.1 GCA_016870175.1 Alphaproteobacteria bacterium | reverse complement strand
TATTTTCTTTTAATTTCATAAGTTTCTTTTTAAAAAAACACAAATATGTCTTAATTTAAATTTATTTAAAGTTATATGGAATTAAATCAAAAAACAAGTTCAAGACTAAGTAAAATTATAAGCTTTACAATAAAGCTAGTTGTAGTCATTGTAATTATTTTTGCATTTGCTTTTATCATTAATAAATTAGATTTGCCTGCTCCTAAAAAAGAAATTGAAAAAATTATTCCTAATGAAAATTTTGAAATTATTGAATAAAAAAATTTTATCAATTATAGTTTTATTATTTTGCTCATATACCTTCTCTTTTGCAGAAGATGAGCCTGTTGATATTTGGAATATTAATAAAAATAAGAACGAAAAAACCAGATCTGAGAATATAACAATAAAAGAAGAAACAAAACCAGAGGAAATTACTTTTGACTCAGATATTTATAAAATGCAGCCTAAAAACAATCCAAATTTAATTGAACTAGACAAAGGTCTTTTATCTAAAGAAATGAATATTTTTGGGTTATATGATCCAGAAGATTATGGTCTTGATATTAACCTGTGGTCAAAATCAGATGGTATAGAATTAAAAGAAGCTTTTAAAAGCATCGAAAATATAAAGCTTACGGAGGATGCGTCAGAAATTTTAAATATTTTACTTTTAATTAACGCTTATTCTCCTAGTCAAAATATTACGGAAGAAGAGTTTTTTAAAATTAAATCAGATTGGTTAATAAAAGTATCAAATACGGAGTTAATTGAGGAATATTTAATCACAAATCAAATTGTGAATTTTTACCCAGATCTAGCAAGGCATTTAGTTGATCAATATTTATCAGAGTCTAGACTTGAAAAATCATGTCAATTTTTTTCAAAAGTAAAAGAATCAATTAATGACAATTATTTATCAAAATTTAATATTTATTGTTTAATAATTGATAAAAAAATTAATGAAGCTCAATTAATTTTAGATTTAAAAAAAGAGTCAGGTTTCAAAGATGAGTATTTCGAAAAAAAATTAAATTATTTAATTGGCTATGATCAAACAATAAATAAGGATATATCTGAAAATTCAATTTTAGATTTTCATTTAGCACACAAAACTATCCCAGAATTTTATTTTGAACCAAATAAAGAAACCTCAAAATTAATATGGAAATATCTAACAACTGCAAAATTACTTTTTAATATAGAGGATGTTAAAATAACTGAGTTTGATAAAATTACTAAAATTGAACAAATGGTGCATGAGAAAAATTTTTCAGAAAAAGATTTATTTCAACTTTATAAACGTTTTCAATTTGATATAAATCTTTTAATCAATGCAAAACAATCTTATAAGTCTCTTTCAAATATAGAAGCTAGATCTTTAATTTACCAAAAAATACTTTTAACAGCTGAGCCCGATTTAAAAATGGAATTAATAAAAATTTTAAAAGATTCTTTCATTAACGATAATATTGAAAATGCTTTTGATGAAGAGCTTCAGAGTTTATTAAGTCAGGTAGACAGAGAAGCTATACCGGGTAATTTTTTAGCTTTTTATAACTCTTATGTTAAGGAAGAAGAGGCTATAGATAGAAAAATAATTTTTAATGATAAAATCTTACATCAATCGACATTATTAAATTATTTTTTGGGTAATTATGCAAAGTCAGAAATTGAAAAAGATCTTGATCAATTTTTGAAAGAAATCAAGAAAAATAAAAAGTACTTTTTTTCAAAAAAAGATATAATTTTTCTTGAAGCATTAAGGTCGGATGGAATTCAAATTTCTAGTAAATATGACAATCTTTATGAAATAAAAACCTCTGAAATGTCCC
>VGCG01000075.1 GCA_016870175.1 Alphaproteobacteria bacterium | reverse complement strand
AAGCTGCCATCAATGCTGATTTTGGTGCCCAATCAGACTGAGGGAAAAGTATTTCTGCCTCATTAAATTTTTTTGCAGCAAATAAAGCATCTCCCTCTTTAAGAGATTTCTTACCCTCTTGGTAAGCTTCTAAAACTTGGAGTTCTAAACTTTTTTCACTAATAACAGAATTTTTTTTGGGATCTTTTGAACAAGAAAAAAAAATTAGGAGTACTACAAATAAAAAAAAATTAATTAATTTCATGAGGAATTTATACTGATTTAAGAAGCAATTTTAAAGCTATCTTTGTTATTAGGCTATTGATCTTAACAATTTTCTATTTATTAAAGTATGTGGTAGGTTTTTTTCTTTTATTTCAATAATCGAAAAATTTTCTTTATTTTCAAATACTTTTCTTAACAATTGATTTGTTAAATAGTGACCACCTTGAGAACAGTTAAGGCTTGCTATGATCCTATAACCAGTAGTATATAAATCTCCAATACAATCTAGTATCTTATGATTGACAAATTCTTTTTTATTTCGAAGGCCTTCGACATTTAAAATTTCTTTATCTTTAACCACTATCGCATTTTCTAGACTTCCTCCTTTAGCTAATCCCTTTTTTTTAATATTTTCAATATCTTCGTATAAGCAAAATGTTCTTGAATTAAAAATATCTGTTAAATCATCTTCATATATCTTAACTTTATTTCTTTGGTTACCAATGATTTGATTTTTGTACTTAAGCTCAAAATCAATATCTAGGCTAAGTTTGGAGGGTTCAATTGAAATAAATCTGTCACCATCAACATATTTTACTTTTTTATTGATTTTAATAATTTTTATTGGAACTTCACTTACCTTAATTCCTGCTAATATGATTTTTTCAATAAATTTTTTTGCGGATCCATCTAATATTGGAACTTCTTCATTATCTATTTCTATAATAGCATTATCAATACCTAATCCAAATAATGCACCCATTAAATGTTCAATAGTAGAAACTTTTATTCCATTTTCGTTTTCTATTGTAGTATTTAATAGTGTATTTGTAACATTCATAAAAGTGGGGTAAACTAAGTTATTAATTTTTAAGTCTACTCTCTTAAAAATAATACCTGAATTGGGATCAGCCGGCTTTATACGCAAATTAGCAATTTTACCAGTATGTAAACCTATACCTGAAAATGAAATAGGTTCTTTAATAGTTTTTTGACTTAAATAGGACATTGATAATCTTTAAGATCAATTTATTTAATTTCAAAAACAACAAATATTACTGGAAAAGACAATATTAACCAAATAAGTGAAAAAATTTGTCAAAAAACCCTCTATTTTCAACATTGTTTTTTGGAATTAATATTATTTCATTTTTATTGAACCCCTTATTAATTTGTTGTGACATTTGACACAAATCTATCTGATTATTTTCAGCAAAATTTTTTACATAATTTCCACTTAAAATTTTTTTTATCTCAATTTGGTAATCTTTTAAAGTTTGTTCTAGACCAAAAATAGTTTTTCTAGGAATACTAATAAAGTTTAATTCCAAACAAAAATAATAACATTTTAAATCAAATATTAAAAAAGGAAATATTTTCCCATCAATTAAACAATTATTAATCGTCATGTGTAAAAGAATATTATCTGGATAATTTTTGTTAAACAAATCATTTAATTCAACAAAAGTATATTCTAAGTTTTTTTTATTAATCAAATCACCATTATTTTTTTTTTTAATAGAAATTAAAATATTTAAATTACTATTATTTTCAATTACTAGAAAAATATCTTTTATAAATGTTTTAATAAATTTTTCTATTTTAAAAATATTTTGATC
>VGCG01000074.1 GCA_016870175.1 Alphaproteobacteria bacterium | reverse complement strand
ACAGATACTCAGATCAAGATGTTTTTAACTCGAATTGGCGAAAACTCAAAAATAGTTGTAAATGGTGATCCGACCCAAATAGATCTTCCAAATAAGAACACATCCGGTTTAGTGAGAGCAAAAAAATTATTAGGTCATTTAGATGAAATATCAATAGTAGATTTCGATCACTTAGATGTAGTAAGGCATCCTTTGGTATCAAAGATTGTAAAAGCCTATTCTACTAATGATTAGTGTAAATGTCATTTCTGAAGAAAAAGCATGGTTAAAAAAAATAAAAAAGAAAAATTTTTTTTTTCAAAACATTTGTAAATTTTTTCCTGAAAAATATAAATTTTTAAATAAAAAAATTTATATGACATTATTGTTATCTAATAATAAAAATATTAAAAAGTTAAACAAAAAATTTAGAAACAAAAATAAGCCAACAGATATTTTGTCTTTTCCCTTTACAAAGAAAATTCAACTACTTAAAGATAGATATATTGGGGATATTATAATTAGTTACAATTTTATGGATAAACCCAAAAAACAATCAATTAAAAATTTTCATCAAAAAGTAATCAGAACTTTTATACATGGATTTCTTCACTTGTTAGGATTTGACCATAAAAGAGTTATAGATTATCAAAAAATGCTTAAGGAAGAAGAGAAAATTTATCAATCTGTTAAATCAAAAATAAATTAATTTGAGTAACAAATTATACAAAGAATTTATTATTTTGATTTTAATGGGTATGACGACCTCATTAAGTTTACCCCCATTTAATTTTTTTTTAATAAATTTCTTAACATTTGGTTATCTTTTTATTTTTTTAGTTAAAAAATCTCAATCTCAATTTAACAAATTATTATATTTCCTTTACGGTTGGTTTTTTGGTTTTGGATTTTTTGTTAGTAATCTTTATTGGATTTCTATATCTCTAACATTTGATGAAAGCTTTAAGTTTTTAATTCCATTATCATTAATTTTTTTACCGGCTTTTTTAGCAATATTTTATGGTATTACGACTTACTTATTTTTAATTTTAAACACAAAAAAAATAATAAGTTCATTTTTAATTTTTTCGATAATATTTGGTATCTTAGAATTTGTTAGAGGATTTGTTTTAACCGGGTTTCCTTGGAATTTAATAGTTTTTAGTTTATCTAATAATTTAGAAATATTATCAATAATCTCTGTTATTGGAACCTATGCACTTAATTTATTATGCATATCTATTTTTACTAGTGGAGGATTATTTTTATTAAGAAAATCTAAAAAAGAAATTATTGTAAGTATTTTTTTTATTTTAATCCCATTTTTTTTTTATAACTATGGGTTAATTTATAAAAATAAATTTTTCAATGCTAAGTCAATTTTTTATGATTATAAAATAAGATCCATAGGTTCAAATATTAGTCTTAATCGATTTTATGAAAATATTGATATAGTCTCCGTAATCGAGGATTTAATTACAATAAGCGATCCACAAATAAATGAAAAAACGATTTTCTTATGGCCAGAAGGAATTCTTCCAGGAATTTCTCAAGAGCAATTAGTAGATTATAAAGGTTTATTTAAAAACAAATTAAGTAAAAATCACTTTTTGGGTCTAGGAATTAATAGTCAACAAAATGAAAATGAGACTCAAAAATTTTATAACTCTTTTTCTTTGTATGATAATGAATTCAACCTTTTAGACTCATATAGTAAAATAAATTTAGTACCATTTGGAGAATTCTTACCATTTGAAAATATCTTAAAAAAAATTGGTTTAAAATCCATGACTAATAATTATCAGTCTTATTCAGCTGGAAATAAAAGAAATATTATTTCTTTAGTTAAAGAAAATTTTTCCTTAAAAATTTTGCCTTTAATATGCTATGAAATTATTTATTCAGGAAGACTATACAAAAATCAAAACTTTGATGTCTTAGTCAATATTTCTGAAGATGGATGGTTTGGTAAATCAATAGGGCCAAAGCAGCATTTTGTTCATAGTATTTTTAGAGCAATAGAAAGTGGTAAATACGTAATTCGTTCTTCTAATAATGGTAGTGC
>VGCG01000073.1 GCA_016870175.1 Alphaproteobacteria bacterium | reverse complement strand
AATTATTAGATGATCCTATAAAAATAGAAACAAAAGAGGATCTTGATATGCAAGAAAAACAATCAAGATTTTTAGAAAATGTTTTGCTAGATTTTGGAGTAACTGGAGAAATAAAAAAAGTAAGTGCCGGACCTGTGGTTACACTTTATGAGTTTGAACCAACAGCAGGAATTAAAACATCAAAAATAATAAATTTATCAGAAGATCTTGCAAGAAACACAAGTTCAGTTTCAACACGAGTTGCAACTGTTATTGGAAAAAATACTATTGGAATTGAAATTCCAAATAAATTTAGAGAAAACGTTGCCTTAAAAGAAATTATTTCAAGTAAAGAATTTAATAACAAAGAGATAAAAATACCAATAACTTTAGGGAAAAGTATTTCTGGGTTTCCAATTGTTGGTGATTTAGCTTCAATGCCCCATCTTCTTATTGCTGGCACAACAGGATCTGGAAAATCTGTTTGTATAAATACCTTAATTCTCTCAATTCTTTTCAGATATACACCTGCTGAATGTAAACTCATTTTAATAGACCCAAAGATGCTTGAACTATCGATGTACCAAGGAATTCCACATTTACTTGTGCCAGTTATCACTGAACCAAAAAAAGCAACTGTTGCTTTAAAGTGGGTAGTTCGTGAAATGGAAAAACGATATCGTGAAATGACAGAGTTCGGTGTCAGAAACATTTATGGTTTTAACGACAAGTCGTCAAAAAAAATGCCTTACCTAATAGTTGTTGTTGATGAAATGGCAGACCTAATGATGATCGCTGGAAAAGAAATTGAAAATTACATTCAAAGACTTGCTCAAATGGCTAGAGCAGCTGGTATTCATATAGTGATGGCAACTCAAAGACCGAGTGTTGATGTTATTACTGGAACTATTAAAGCAAATTTTCCAACACGAATATCATTTCAAGTAACATCTAAAATTGACAGCAGAACTATACTTGGAGAACAAGGAGCTGAACTTTTGCTTGGTCAAGGAGATATGCTCTTTATGTCTTCAGCGAGCAGAATAGTAAGAATTCACGGGCCCTATGTTTCTGAAAAAGAAATAGAAAAAGTTGCAACGTATTTAAGATTACAAGGAGATCCAACCTATGTTGAAGAAATTACAAAAATTGATGAATTAGAAAATGATGAAACAATTTTAAATCAAGACGGAAAAGATGAATTATATAACAAGGCTGTTGAAATCATAAGGACGGAAGGCAAGGCATCTACTAGTTTTTTACAAAGAAAATTAGGAATTGGCTATAATAGGGCAGCAAGAATAATTGATCAAATGGAGGAAGAAAAAATTATAAGTCCTGCAAACCACATTGGTAAAAGAGAAATTTATTAAAGTAGTGCAAAAAATAATATTATTAGTTTTTTTTTTTATTTCTTTTTCTAAACACTCTTACTCAAAAGAAATTCAGAAAATAATTCAAAAGTTAGATGAAACTAAAAATCTTAAATTTGATTTTATTCAAACTTTTGATAGATCTACCGAAACCGGTAATTGCATACTAGAATTCCCGCATAAGTTTCTCTGCCATTTTAACGAATTTAATAGAAAAAAAATTTTAATTGATAATAATATTCTATATTTAGTTGATGAACTAAATAACAAGTCCAGTCGAGATATAACTGGAACTGTCTTTTTATTTCTGACAGACAAAAATGAAATAATTAAAGCATTAAAAGAAATTAATGATTACAAAATTAATGAAAACAGCATTTCTGTAAAACTCAATTTTTCTCAAAATGAAATTATTAATTTATATTTTGATCAAAAAACTTACTTAATTCACGGTTGGGAAGTAATGAACTATGATGGGACTTTTTTAGAATTTAATTTAAAAAATATATCATTGAATTCTCAAAATATTGGAAAATTCACAATTGATTAAATATTAATCAACATTTAATTCTTCAGACTTAAATATTCTCATTCCTCTAGCAATATAGTTTTTAAAAGCATTTGGATGGTCCAGTGTGCAAGTATGAACCCAAACTCTCTTTGCTCCTTTATTAAAAGAATTTTCTATGGCATGACACAGTAAATAACCGCCAAT
>VGCG01000072.1 GCA_016870175.1 Alphaproteobacteria bacterium | reverse complement strand
AAAGTATTGGATAAAATTTTATAATGCTTGGTAAAAATTATTTATCTATTTATGCAAAATCTTTTAATTGGGCTGGATTTTTTTTACCAAAAGATACTTATAAAGAATGCAGTGCATTATATGATTTTTGTAGGACTGTTGACAATTTAGCTGACGAAAAAAATGAATTGAAAACACGAGAACAAAAATTTCAAGAGTTTAATGAAGATTTCAAAAATAAAAATTTTAATAATATTGTTATAAAGAATATGTGGAATTTAATTGATAAATTTAACATTTCTTTAAAAATAATAGAAGATTTATTTGAAGGAATTAAATCAGATATAAAAGATATAGTAAAAATAAATTCTAAAAAAGATTTAATAATATATTCTTATAAGGTTGCTGGTACAGTTGGCTTAATGATGGCTAAAGTTTTAAGAGTTAAAAAAAAAAATGCTTTAAAATCAGCAATTGATCTTGGAATTGCTATGCAATTAACAAATATATCAAGAGATGTAATTGAGGATAAGAAAAGTAATAGAGCTTACATAGATTATGATTTTGAGTCAATTAAATCTACAATTAAACTTTCTAATTTATTTTATGATAGTTCCTTTTTAGCCATTAAAGAGATTCCATTAAATTTGAGATTTTCGATATTGGTTGCAAGAAGAGTTTATAAAAAAATAGGCCATAAAATAATTGCCAAGAATAATATTGAGAATTATGAAAAATCGGGAAAAATTTATTTAACAAATTTTGAAAAGTTTGTAGAAACTTTTTTATCAATTTTCGATTTTATAATATTACTGTTTAATTACAAATCATTAGAAAAAATTGCTCATAACTACGATTTGATTAATGAAGAAATAAATCTTAATGAAAGAATTTGATTATGTGATTATTGGTGGAGGTTGTGCAGGATTATCACTTGCTTACGAACTTGAAATCCATAATAAACTCATTGACAAAAAACTTGCAATTATCGAACCTAGAGAAGATTACAAGAGAGATAAAAGCTGGTCTTTCTGGAAAGTTACATCTCATAATTTCAGCGACTGTATAAAAAAAAGCTGGAAGAATTTTACAATTAATATTTCAAATAATACAAAATATCTTGAGTGTAGCAAAACACCTTATCAAACCATAGATAGTGGTTTATTTTATGAAAAAATAATTAACAAATTAAAATTAAATGAAAATATTTTTTTTTTCAAAAATATTAATGAAATTAATACCCAAAATTCAATTTTATTTAATAGCGTCTCAGATATTAGCGATGATAAGCATAAATTATGGCAACACTTTTACGGCATCGAAATAGAGACAGATAAAAAAATTTTTGATGACGAGATTTTTAATTTAATGGATTTTGATTGTGAACAAAAAAATAAAGTACACTTTTTTTATACCCTTCCCTTTTCAAAAAATAAAGCTCTAATAGAAACTACCTGGATATCTGAACTTAATGATAAATCCATCATGGATTACGAAAAGCAAATTACAAACTACCTAAACGATCGTTTAAAAATTAAAAAATATAAAATAAATTATAGTGAAAAAGGAGCAATACCTCTTTTTCAAATTAACAATCTTAAGAAATTAAATCAGATTAATATCGGAACTGTTGGTGGTATGACTAGATTAAGTACTGGTTATACTTTCTTAAATATTCAAGAACAATGTAAATATATAAGAGAAAATATTAAAAATATTCAAAAAGTGAAGTTATTTCAAATAAGTAAGAAGTATAGATTTTTTGACGAAATATTTTTGAAAGTTTTAAGAAAAAATCCAGAAAAAATGCCAAATATTTTTTACAAAATGTTCGAAAGCAATACTGAAACGGTTATAAACTTTTTATCTAATACAAGCAACATATTTGAGGATTTTTCAATTGTAACTAGAATGCCTAAATGGATTTTTATAAAGGCTTTATTTAATTAAAATGATAAATCAAATTAAAAGTATAAATCTAAGTCACTCTATAATTTTTTTTGTCTCAATTAGTATTTTTATTTTATTTTCCTTAAAAGTAGGAATTTTTACTCTTTCACCTTTAATTTGTTTACTTTTAATCTTAAGTATTGGAATA
>VGCG01000071.1 GCA_016870175.1 Alphaproteobacteria bacterium | reverse complement strand
GATAAACCTTTTTTCTTAATTATTTCATGTAAATTTTTTATAATTACAAAACAAACTCTAATAGCTTCAGCAAAATTTTTTGCACAATCTGGTCTTATCATAAATTCTTGAATTCTAAGCCCATTATTTGCATGTGCACCACCATTAATTATGTTCATTAAAGGGTATGGAAGCTTATAATTATTTTTTACCAAAAAAGTTTGGTATAGAGGTTTTTTTTTTACTTTTGCTGACAACTTTTTAACTGCCATAGAAACAGCTAACATTGTATTAGCACCTAAAATTTTTTTTTGAGGTGTTCCATCTAAATTAATTAGTAAAGTATCTATTCTCTCTTGATTGTGAATATTTTGTCCTTTTAATATTTTTGTTATTTTAGTATTAATTAAGCGAACTGCATTAAAAACGCTTTTTCCTAGATATTTTTTGTTATTATTATCTCTTTTTTCAAATGCTTCATAAGTGCCTGTTGATGCACCTGAGGGACAAATTGCACGAGCACTATCTCTTTTTGTAAAAACTTCAGCTTCTATAGTCGGATTGCCTCTACTGTCAAATACTTGACGAGCGCGTACTTTTAAAATTTTATTCATTACTTTTTGATTAAATTATCAATTTCAATTAATTGTTTTAATAATTTATCTAACTTGTTTAATGGAAGCATATTTGGGCCATCAGATGGTGCCCTATCTGGATCTTGATGGGTTTCAATAAAAACACCAGCTACGCCGACTGCAACTGCCGCTCTTGCTAAATATTCGACGAATTCTCTTTGACCACCACTAGTTTCACCTAATCCACCAGGCTGTTGAACAGAATGCGTTGCATCAAATATTACTGGATATCCATTTTTAGCCATTATCGGTAAAGATCTCATATCTGAAATGAGAGTATTATATCCAAAACTTGCTCCTCTTTCAGTTACTAAAATTTTTTTATTACCTGAGTCTGAAATTTTTTTAGTGACATTAACCATATCCCAAGGTGCAAGAAATTGACCTTTTTTTACATTTATAATCTTATCAGTTTTAGCTGCAGCAATTAACAAATCAGTTTGTCTGCACAAGAAAGCGGGTATTTGTAAAATATCTACATAATCTGCAATAATAGAACATTGCTCTATGTTGTGAACATCGGTCAAAATTGGAACTTTAAGTTCTTTTTTAATTTTATCAAAAACTGGCAACGAGGACTCTAAACCAACACCTCTTTTTCCTTTAAGACTAGTTCTATTAGCTTTGTCAAACGAGGTTTTATAAATAAAACCAAGATTAAGTTTCTTTGTAATTTCTTGAATTTGACCAGCCATATCCATTGCGTGCTGCTCTGTTTCGAGCTGACAAGGTCCAGCGATTATACAAATTTTATGATCATTTGAGATTTTTATATTTTTACAATTTACGACGATATTATTCATTTATGATTTTTAGCTGCTTTAATGAATGATGAGAATAATGGATGGGGATCAAAAGGTCTAGATTTAAATTCTGGATGAAATTGAACACCTATAAACCATGGATGATTTTTAAGCTCTATGATTTCAGGTAGCCTATTATCGGGAGATAATCCCGAAAAAATCATTCCTTTTTTTTCAAATTTATCTTTATAAGCAATATTGACCTCATAACGATGACGGTGTCTTTCTTTGATTGTTTTTAATTTATAAATTTTTTTTATAAAAGAATTATCTTTTAGTATCGTATCATAGGAGCCAAGTCTCATGGTGCCGCCTAAATCTTTATTTGTGCCTATTATCATATTTCCATCTTTATTCCATTCATGCATAAGACCAATTACGGCTACACCCTTTTCACCAAATTCTGTTGAAGTAGCATTTTTTAAGTTAAGTTGATTTCTTGCGAATTCGATAATTGCCATTTGCATACCATAGCAAATTCCAAAAAAAGGTATTTTATTTATTCTAGCATATTTGATTGCCTCTATTTTACCATCAGTTCCTCTTTTTCCAAAACCACCAGGTATTAATATACCAGAAATATTTCTAAGTTTGTTTTTGACTTGATGAATTTTTAATTTTTCTGAGTCAATTTTAATTAAATTTACTCTAATTTTATTAAATATCCCACCATGAATTAATGCTTCAT
>VGCG01000070.1 GCA_016870175.1 Alphaproteobacteria bacterium | reverse complement strand
GTTAAGTAAATAAGTGGTTTAGTCAAATCTTTTTTAACAAGCCAAATATAATGAATAACTCCAAGGATTGATGTTAGATAGATGAGTCTGTGAATTTTTTTCCAGTTATGTTTTAAAAGAATTATCATTTTTTTTGAAGAAGTTAGTGCCAATGGAATTAATAATAACCAGGCTGTAAACCCAGCAAAAATATATTTTTTCGTAAGAATGTCTTTTGAAATGGCTGACAAATCAAAACGATAATCTAAACCTGTATAAGTTAGCATATGTAAACTAGCATAAAAAAAAGCAAATAGTCCTAGCATTCTTCTAAAAGAAATCCAAATATTCATATTTGTTATTTTTTTTAGTGGAGACATTGACAGTGTAAAGATTAAAAATAACAGTGTCCACTCGCCAGTGTGATTAGTAATTTCTTTAATTGGTTCTGCTCCCAAATTATTAAAAAAAATTTTCACCAGAATAATAATTAAGGGAATAAGGCTTAGTACAAAGACTGTTAATTTAAAATATTTAGTCATTAAAAATATTTTTTTAAATCCATGCCCGAATATAAGTGTGCTACTTCATCTGCATAACCGTTAAACATTAATGTTTTTATTCTTGGCGCAAACATATCTCCATTAATAGGTCTCTCAGTTGCTTGAGACCATCTAGGATGATCAATATTTGGATTTACATTTGAGTAAAAACCATATTCTCTTGGCGACGCTATCATCCATGACGAATTTGGCATTTCTTTAACAAATTTTATTTTAACAATTGATTTTGCACTCTTAAATCCATACTTCCACGGGACAAATATTCTAAGTGGTGCACCGTTTTGATTTGGTAATGATTTGCCATATAATCCCGTAACAACTGTTGTAAGAGGATGCATAGCTTCATCAATTCTCAATCCCTCTATGTAAGGCCAGTTTAGAATGGATTTTCGTTGACCTATCATTTGTTCAGGATCATAAATTGTTTCAAATTCAACAAATTTTGCAGAAGTTTTAAAATTAACTTTGTTTAGCAATTGACTTAATGAAAAACCCATCCAAGGAATAATCATTGACCAACCTTCAACACATCTTAGTCTGTAAACCCTTTCCTCAGATGAAAAAGATGATAAGATTTCTTCGACAGAAAAGCTCATCGGATTTTCAACCTCGCCTTCAATTCTTATAGTCCAAGGTTTCGTTTTAAATTCTTGAGAATTTAGATAAGGATCACTTTTATTGGTTCCAAACTCGTAATAATTGTTATAGGTCGTTATATATTCATAATCTGTCGGTTTAGTTAAATCTGTATTTGCCAAAGCATTACCTATCAATGGTATTGATCCAATGGTCGCTGATCCTAAACCATATCCTAACGATTTAATAAATTTTCTTCTTTTCTTATAAATTTTTTCAGGCGTGATTTCTGAGTATTTAATTTTTTTCATTTAAAATAGAAATTCCCTCTAACCATTTACTCTGTTCATTTAAATAGTGTTCTTTTTTCCAAATCGGAGAGCGTTTCTTGATTTCCTCAATTAAGTATCTAGACAAAGCATAAGCTTGATCTCGATGTTGACAGCCTACTGCTATAATAATACTTATTTCTCCGAGTCCTACATATCCTTTAACGTGTTCAATAAAAACTGCTTTATCCTTAATATTTAATTTTTTATCAGCTTCATCATAAATCTCCTCAAAACTTTTTATTACCAATGCGTCATGACTATCATAGGTAATACCAGTTACTTTTTTATTTTCATTAATGTCTCTTACAGTCCCAATAAAAAAAATAGATGCTCCGAACTTAGAAGAACTTATAAATTCTTCAGCATTTTTTATAATAATTTTTTCAACTTGAGAGTCTATAACCTTAGCGTGAAGCATCAACCACCTCCTATTGGAGGAATAATACCAATTGTTTGTTCCTTTGTAATTTTATAATTGTTGGTGATCAATGTGTTTTTCTCAGAACAAAAAGCTGCAGATTTTACAATTTTTTTGTAATTTTCATTATTCTTAAAATTTTTATCTATAAATTCTAAAATTAAATTTCTAAACTCTGCTATCGACATATGATTATTAATATTAAATTCTAAATAATCTTGTTTGCTAAAATCTCTACTTTGACCAAATAATTTTAATTTAATTTTCATTTAGGATTATGATATTAA
>VGCG01000069.1 GCA_016870175.1 Alphaproteobacteria bacterium | reverse complement strand
ATTGCGTTTTCAGTGTCAATTCCAATTACATCTTCTATTTGTTTTTTTGTTTTTTCAATATCTGATGCTGGTAAATCAATTTTATTTAATACAGGAATTATTTGATGATTAATATCTAATGCTTGATAAACATTTGCTAATGTCTGGGCTTCAACACCTTGAGTGCTATCAACAATTAATATTGAACCTTCACACGCATATAAAGATCTACTAACTTCATAACTAAAATCAACATGACCTGGTGTATCTATAATATTTAAAATATAATCTTTACCATTTTTTGCTTTATAATTTAGTTTAACTGTTTGAGCCTTAATGGTTATTCCTCTTTCTCTCTCAATATCCATCGTATCTAAGACCTGCTCTTTCATTTCTCGATCTGTTAAACCTCCGCATTTATGGATTATTCGATCTGCTAAAGTAGATTTACCATGATCTATATGAGCAATAATTGCAAAATTTCTTATATGATCAATCGTGCTCATTTTTTACGATCTAATTTTAGCACCAGTTTTATTTTCTACAGAATGGATAATTAGTTGATTAATCTTTTCTAAATCTTGATCGTTTAATGTCTTGTGTGATGATTGAATAGTAACATTTAAAGCTACAGATTTTTTATTACTTGGTATATTTTCTCCCTCGTAAACATCAAAAATTTTAACACTTTTAATTAAATCTTTATCCGTATTTAATATTATATCTACCAATACTTGCGCTTCAATTTGCTTATCCACAATAAAGGCAAAATCTCTCTCAGATTTTTGAAAATCTGATATTTCAAATTTCGATCGCTGATCCCTAAGATTTTTTTTTGTTTCTTTTAAATTATTTAAATATATTTCAAATCCAATTAATGACTCTGTTTTTATATCTATTTGCTTTAGGATATTGGGATGAATTTCTCCAAAATGTGCAGCAACTTTATTTTTATCTTTATCTAAAAAAATTCTTCCAGATTTCCCTGGGTGATAATAACTAGGTGTTTTTTCATCTAAAAAAAATTTAGATTGATTGTAACCTGCTTCAACTAATGTTTGAATAACATCTCTTTTGACATCATAAACATCAATTTTTCTATCTTTTTCTAACCAGGATAATCTAGAAACCTTACCAGAGCTCAAACCTGCTATTACCGTTTCCTGTTCACCAGGTAAAGAACCATAAAACTCTGGACCAATTTCAAAAAATGACAAATCTTTAAAACCTCTATCTAAATTCTTGTTCAAATAAATAATCAAATTTGAAAATATTGAATTTCTTAAAACATCAAGATCTAAGCTTATTGGGTTTATGATTTTAATTTCTTTCTTATCCCCTTTAAATAACTTATTAATTTTTGAGTCTGAAAATGACCAAGTAATATTTTCTATATAACCTTTTGAAGCTACCGATCTTTGAAGAAAATGAAATAATTTTTGAGTTTTATTTAAAGTTGGTTTTATTCTATTTTTAATAGGCTCAAATGACTTTATTTTATTATAACCATAAATTCTTAATAATTCTTCTATTATATCAATTTCTTGGGAAATGTCAGGTCTCCAGGAGGGTACTTTTAAATTCAAAAAATTTTTTTTATTTTGAACTTCAAAACCTAAATCTTTTAAAATTTCAACCATTTTTTTGGTTTGTATTTTAAATCCTGAAATCTTTTCAAACAGAATAGTATTGAATTTGATAATTTTTTTTTTATAAATTTTAGTTTTTTGAATATCTATTTTGCTTATATCACCACCACAAATATCTTTAATTAATTTTGCAGCTCGATTTAAACCCATTTCAATTGAATTAGGATCTATTCCTCTTTCAAATCTAAATTTAGCATCAGTATCAATGTTTAATAGTTTTGAAGTTTTTCTTATTGATCTAGGCAGAAAATAAGCAGACTCAATTAAAACATTTTTTGTATCAAATGTTGTGGCGGTCCTAGTACCTCCGATTATACCTCCTAAACCAAGGACTCCACTCTCATCAGAAATAACGCACATATCATCTTGCAGTTTGTATTCTTTATTATCAAGAGCTATAAAGGTTTCACCTTTTTTTGAATTTCTAACAATAATATTTTTTTTGATATTATCGGCATCATAAGAGTGAAGAGGTCGATTGAGATCAAACATTACATAGTTAGTTATATCTACGATTGCAGATATAGGTTTTTGTCCAATTGAGATAATTTTTTCTTTTAAC
>VGCG01000068.1 GCA_016870175.1 Alphaproteobacteria bacterium | reverse complement strand
CCTAACTATAATACTTATTTTATACTTATTAATAGTAATAGGAAAATTTTAGATACACTTAAGTCAAGATGTTTAAATTACAAAATTTCTTTATCGTATAAAAAATCTATAGATATAACTAATAAGATAATAAATAATAATATACTAAATTTTTTAAATAATGATTTTATAAGTTATTACTATACACCTGGTTATTATTTAAACCTTATTAATTTTGCAAATGAATTTGAAGTGGATCTCAAAGAAATAAATTTAAAAGAATTGCTGAAGATGATTATAAAAGAAAATTATTATAAAAAAAATTTATCCTTATCTTATTTTTTAAATAATTTAATTGAGCTTTTTTTTAGAAAACACATTCATCTTATGACTGATAAAATGTTATATTATTATAGTCATTTTATTAAAAAAATTGACAATACCAAAAAATTTAATCTCGATGAAGAATCTTTGTTTATTGAGTTTAATGATAAAATTTTAAATGGATAAAAATTTTTATATTACAACTCCTATTTATTATCCATCTGCCAAACCTCATATGGGTCATGCCTATTCAAGCATTATTGCGGATTTCTTTGCAAGATTGAAAAAAATAGATGGATACAAGGTTCATTTTTTAACTGGTACAGATGAACATGGTTTAAAAATTCAAAGATCTGCAGAAAAACAAAAAATTGAACCATTAGAATTTTGCAATCAAATAAGTTTAACTTTTAGAAATTTATCTAAAATCTTAAATTTATCTAATACTGATTTTATTAGAACGACTGAAAATAGACACAAAGTTTCAGTTCAGTATTTATGGAATGAATTAATTAAAAATGATGAAATATACTTATCTAAATACTCTGGGTGGTACTCAGTTTCTGATGAAGCTTATTATAATGATGATGAAATTGTTGATCATGATGGAAAAAAAATTTCAAAATTATCTAAATCGATAGTTGAATGGATAGAGGAGGAGTCTTATTTTTTTAGGTTGTCTAAATGGCAAAAACCCCTTTTAGATTACTATTTATCTCATCCAAATTTTATTTCTCCTTTATCTAGAAAAAAAGAGGTTATTAGTTTTGTTGAAAGTGGCCTGAAAGATTTATCAATCAGTAGAAAAAGTTTTTCTTGGGGCATTCCTGTACCAAATAGTAAAGATCACATTATTTATGTTTGGCTTGATGCACTTACTAATTATATAAGCGCCTTAAACTATCCTGATGTTAATGATTCATTGTTTAAAAATTTTTGGCCAGCATCTCTACACTTAATTGGCAAAGATATTATCAGATTTCATGCTGTTTATTGGCCCGCATTTTTAATGGCAGCAAAAATTAATTTGCCCCTTAAAATTTATGGCCACGGATGGATTCTTTCTGATAATGAAAAAATGTCTAAATCTAAAGGAAATATACTAGACCCTATTGAGATAATTAAAGAATATGGAGTTGACCCATTAAGATACTATTTAATAAAAGAAGTTTCGTTTGGTAATGATGGTAATATTTCACAAGAAAGGTTAGAAAACTGCATCAACAGCGATTTAGCGAATAATTTTGGAAATTTATGTCAAAGGGTAACTACTTTTGCCATATCAAATTGTAATAGTCGTGTACCAGAAAATATTTCTCTTAGTACAGAGGATTTAACAATTCTGAATAAATTTAAAAATGATTTAAATAATATTAGATCTAAAATAGATGAACAGGATATTAATTATTATATAAACTATATAGTAAATGCTCTTTTTCAAGCTAATAAATATTTTAATGATCAAGAACCATGGAAAAAAAAAAATGATTTAATTAGATTAAATTCGATTGTTTATACAACTCTAGAGATTGTCAGAAAAATTAGTTTTATGTTATATCCGATTATTCCAAATTCAGCCTTAAAAGCTTTAAAGATTTTTAACCTCAATGAAAAAGATATTATTTTTTCAACAATAGAAAATTATAATTATTTAAAAAAAGGATCAAATATCAATAAAATTGATATTTTGTTTAAAAGGGTAGAAAAAAATAATGATTGACTCGCATTGCCATCTAGATCACGAACCTTTATATAAAGATTTAGTAAATGTCATAAACAGATCAAAATTAGTTGGGGTAAAAAAGCTTCTTACAATTTGTACCACTTTAGATAGTTTTGATAAAATCAAAAAAATTGTTGACCAGGATGAAATTATTTTTGGTACCTT
>VGCG01000067.1 GCA_016870175.1 Alphaproteobacteria bacterium | reverse complement strand
AGATCTGTAGGTACACAGATTGATGACTCTTTTATGCAAAAAAATCTTATCGCAAGGATTATTTTAAAGGATAAAAAATATTTTTTATCTATAAGAGCTAAAGTATTGGATGGAAGGATTTTTTTAAAAGGTAAAGTTGATGGTCTTGAAGAAAAATTAATCCTTACAAAATTAGCTTGGGAAACAGATGGTGCTCGTTCAGTTCGAAATGATATAAAAATAAAAGAAGATTTTAAATTTAGACAATCTTCAAAAGATTTATTAATCAGTGCAAAATTTAGAACTGCTCTATTGACAAATAAAGATATTAAATCAATAAATTATCAAATAGAAGTTTATAAGCAAAAAATTTATATCTACGGTATTGCCTTAACGGCTGAAGAAAAGAAATTAGTGTTGGATGAGGCAAGTAAATTATCTGATGTAAAAGATGTTGTTGAAAGCATAATATTAGTTGAAGATTTAAGAATTCAAAAAAATTAACCCTAAGTTTTAATATTAAGCTCTGATTATTTTAATGGGGCAAATTTTGTGTTTTTTATTTAAGTGAAAATCAATTGTTTCTCTGGCTAATTATAAATATATTTTTCATTTGACGGTGATTAAACTCTATAATTAAGATAAAATAAGCTAAAGCAGATTTATGAATTTAATTAAGTCAACTAGCACATTTAGTTTTTTTACTTTAGTTAGTCGTTTACTTGGTTATTTAAGAGACATATTAATTGCAATATTCCTTGGAACAGGATTTATTGCAGATATCTTTTTTGTAGCATTTAGAATTCCAAATACATTTAGAGGTTTTTTTTCTGAAGGAACTTTCAATGCAGCTTTTGTGCCATCTTATGCTTCGGAGCTAGTTAAAAATAAATCTCAGTCTAACAAATTTGCTAACGATATTTTTAATTTATTGTTTTTTATTTTGCTATGCATAATTCTTTTAGCTCAATTATTTATGCCAATATTCGTATCTTTCTTAGCACCAGGCTTTATTGAAGGTACAAAGAAAATGGATTTAGCGATTTATTTGACACGAATTACTTTTCCGTTTTTATTTTTTATCTGTTTAGCATCTTTTTTTTCAGCAATTTTGAATTCACATAATAAATTTGCAGCAGCTTCTGCAGCTCCAATAATTTTAAATATAGTATTAGTCCTGGTATTAATTTTTTCAAAAATATTAGGAGATAATTTAGTTTATTATCTTGCTTATGGAGTTTCCTTGGCAGGTTTTTTACAATTAATTTTCTTACATTTTTTTGTCAAAGAATTTTATTCTGTAAAATTTAATTTTAAAATTATATTAAATGAAAAAATAAAAATTTTTTTTAAAAAATTGTTACCAAGTATTTTTTCTTCTGGTGTAACACAAATAAATATTTTAATTGGGACTATTATTGCTTCATTTCAAGCAAGCGCGGTTTCTTATCTTTATTATGCTGATAGAATATATCAAATAAATTTAGCGGTAGCTGGTATTGCTATTGGTATTGTTATACTTCCTCAGCTATCAAAATATATTCAATTAAAAAAAAAAGATAAAATTTTATTGATTCAAAATAAAGCATTAGAATTAAGTTTTTTCTTAAGTTTACCTGCTGCTATAGCTTTAATGATTGGCTCTAATCAAATTATTTCAGCATTATTTGGATATGGATTGTTTGATCAAAATTCAGTTATTAATTCAGGAAATGTTCTATATTTTTTTAGTTTTGGTCTTCCAGCTTTTGTAATGATAAAAATTTTTGCAAGTTTCTTCTTTGCAAATCAAGATACCAAAACTCCATTTTATATATCTTTATTGTCCGTTTTAATAAATATTTCAATAAGTTTATATTATTTTGATACCATTGGATTTATTATTATCCCTATAGCGACAACAATTTCTTCATGGTTTAATGCAATTTTATTATTCACCTTTTTAAAAAATAAAAATCTTTTCTATTTTAATAAAATTTTCTTAATAAGATTTTTAAAAATAATAGCCTCTTCACTCTTAATGGGATTATTTTTTAATTATTTAATTGGTATATTTGAGCATCAATTAGCTTTTGATAGTAATTTAAAATCACTTTTTTTAATTATTATTATTTTTTTAGCAATGTGTTTTTATTTAATTATTTGTTATTTTTTGAAAGCTTTTAAAATAAGTGATATTCAATTAAAGTATTAATTTTATGAGTAAAAAAATCTTTTCAGGAGTTCAACCTACGGGTAATCTGCATTTAGGAAATTATTTAGGAGCAATTAAAAATTTTGTAGAG
>VGCG01000066.1 GCA_016870175.1 Alphaproteobacteria bacterium | reverse complement strand
TTTGAACGAGATTGAGCTCCAAATTAAAAAAAATATACCTAATCCAATAAACCTAATCTCAAATTTTATTTTAGAAAAATCGGTAGCAACATCTAGTAATGATCTTTAAAAATTTGAATTATTTTATTTAATTGATCTATATCCTTATACTCAAAAATTATTTTACCTTTATTATTTTTTTTATTCATAATTAAGACATTTAAGCCAATTTTACTTGAAATATTAGTTTCAAAATCTTTAATATTTGGATCTACTAGTGTAACTTTATGTTGTTTTTTTGCTTTAAAAATTTTTACAAAATTTTCTGCTTGTCTTACCGAAAGTTTTTTTTCAATAATTTTATCTGCAACAAATTTAGCATTTTCTAAACCAACTAAAATTTTAGCATGACCAGCTGTTAATTTTTTATTTTCTATTAGTTTAATGACTTCTTCTGGTAAAGTAAGTAATCTTAGACAATTGGTTATATGTGTTCTGCTTTTACCAACAAACTTAGAAACTTTTTCTTGATCATAAGAAAATTCATTTATCAAACGCTGATATCCCTGAGCTTCCTCAAGAGCACTTAAATCATGTCTTTGTACGTTTTCTACGATTGCAAACTCCAAGGATTTTAAATCATCTGCCTCCGTTATAACAACTGGCACTTCATGGAACCCTGCTTTTTGTGCAGCTAGCCATCTTCTTTCTCCTGCTATAATTTCAAATTTTACATCATTACCTTTTGATTTTCTAACAATGATGGGTTGCAAAATTCCTCTCTCTTTAATTGAATTAGTAAGCTCATTTAAATATTCTTCATCAAAATTTTTTCTTGGTTGATATCTATTTGGTATTAAATCGCTTATGGATAATTTATTTTTTTGAATTTCGACTTTGGGCTCACCTATCAATGAAGATAATCCTCTTCCTAGGCCTCTTTTAATTTTACTAGTATCCATTATGCAGCACTTTCTGTTTTAGTTTCTTGGTTAATAAATTCATCAGTAAAATGAAAATATGACTTGCTGCCAAGACAAAACTTGTCATAAATTAAAGCTGGCATACCATGAGATGGTGCCTCGGACAACCTAACGTTTCTCGGTATCACGGTTGAATAAACTTTTTCATTAAAATAGTCTCGCGCCTCTTTTTCAACTTGGCTTGAAAGCTTATTCCTTTTATCATACATAGTTAAAAGTATACCCCTAATTTTTAAATTTGGATTTAAACTTACTTTTATCCTTTCAATCGTTTTCATAAGCTGTGTTAATCCCTCTAATGCAAAAAATTCTGTTTGGAGAGGAACTAATAATGAACTCGATGCTACTAGAGCCATAATAGTTAATAAACTTAAGGATGGTGGACAATCAATCAAGATATAATCGTAAGTATCTCTAGAATTGTTTAAATACAAGCCTAATTTGAGTTTTAAAATGAAAGCTCGATTACTATCTCCGGCAGTCTCTACTTCTATACCTGATAAATCTACGTTTGAAGTTATTATATCCAAATTTTTAAAATTGGTTTTCTTAATTGATTGAGAAATTTCCTTAGTTCCATTCAATATTCCATAAATAGTTTCCTCTGAACTTTCTAAATTAGAAAGACCAAGCCCAGTAGTTGCATTTCCTTGTGGATCTAAGTCGACCACCAAAATTTTTTTATCTTGTTGGGATAATCCAGCTGCAAGATTTATTACTGTAGTGGTTTTGCCAACTCCGCCTTTTTGATTTATGACAGAAATAATTTCCATATTAATTTTTTTTTTTAATTTTTTTAATATTTAACAAAAAGGAATTTTTATTAGTTATACTTTTTTTCTCTATATATTCTAAATCCCAATCTTTTAAAGAATTCTTAAGAATTTTTTTGCCGTTTTGACCCATAAACAAAATTAAATTGTTAAAACTATAAAAATTTTTGTGAACTAAATCTAAAACTATTGGCATCGGCTTAAATGCTCGTGACATTATTGTTCCACTTTGAATTTTTTTTACTTCAAAAATATTTTTTTGGAAAACTTCAATGTTTAATTTCAATTTTCTTGATATTTCTCTTAGGAACTTACTTTTATGATAACTTTTTTCAAATAGATTAATTTTTAAGTCATTTTTCATGTTTTTTAAAATAATTGCAATAACTACACCTGGCATTCCGCTACCTGAACCAATATCTGTAACATTTTCGCCATTAAAATCAACAAAATCAATAGTTTGTGCTGAATCTATTATATGTCTTTCTCTAATTTCTATATTTTCAAGGTTTTTTCGACTTAAAATATTTATTCTTTTATTCTCCTCTATGATCATATTTAAAAAATATTCTAAATCTAAAAATGTTTCACGTGAAACATTTAAATTATCTAATTTAGAATATGATTTAAAAACATTATCCATTAAGCTATTTGCTTAATAGACTTTCTTTTTACATG
>VGCG01000065.1 GCA_016870175.1 Alphaproteobacteria bacterium | reverse complement strand
ATAAATATTATCACTACTCCAGATATTTATATTCCATTATTTTTTTTTGGATTTTTGATTCTATCAACATTTTTTTTAAGAAAGTTTTTTTACAAAAATTAATTATGGTGCTCCCACCCTGTACTGACCAGGGAATTAGTCATTACCAATGACTTGATATACCATTTATCTATAGGAGCAATTTAAGCAAATTGTCTTTTATTCACATTAAAGCATTTTTTTCAAAATATTGCCTTAATTTTTTAATAAATATGATTTATATTTATTTAATAAATTTTATGGGTATTCATTACGATTATAAATCTACTAGAGGCAATAAGCTAATGGAAAAGCAAGCTAAAAGAGAAAAAAAGCTTGCCGAAAAAAAAGCTAAACGGTTAGCTAAACAAGATCCAAAAAAACTTGAAACATTTAAAGAAAAGGCTTTAGATGTATCGCAGCCAATTACTTTAGACTTTTTAACTAATCCTAATAAAGAATGAGTATTAAAGATAAAAATGAGCAATTAAGTATTGCTTTAAGGAAAAATTTAAAAAAAAGAAAACTCTTTCAAAAGAAGATTAAAAAGAAAACTAAATAATGTCAGTTCTTTCCGATAAGTGGATAAGAAAAATGTCCAAAGAAGAAGGAATGATTTCTCCATTTGAGGAGAAACAAGTTAGAGGAGATAGTATTTCATATGGTTTGTCCTCATTTGGATATGATGCAAGAGTTGCGGATGAATTTAAAATATTTACTAATGTAAATTCAGAGGTTGTTGATCCAAAAAATTTCAAAGCAACAAATTTTGTAACTAAGAATGTTGCAGAGTGCATTATCCCACCAAATTCATTTGTATTAGCAAGAACAGTTGAAAGGTTTAAAATACCAAACGACGTGTTAGTAATTTGTTTAGGAAAATCTACTTATGCAAGATGTGGAATAATAGTAAATGTCACTCCACTGGAGCCAGGATGGGAAGGCTATGTAACACTTGAGTTTTCTAATACAACACCTTTGCCAGCAAAAATATATGCTAATGAGGGAGTTGCTCAGTTCATTTTTTTAAAAGGAAATGAAAAGCCGGAAGTGACTTATGCTGACCGAAACGGAAAGTATATGGGTCAAACTGGAGTAACATTGCCTAAAGTGTAACATGCAAAAATTGGAGATTTTTGGTGCAAACAAGCTCAAGGGAAAAATTAAGATATCAGGTTCTAAAAATGCATCTTTAGCAATTTTAGCTGCAACACTTTTGTCAAATAAAAAAATATTTTTAAAAAATTTACCAAAAGTAAGAGATATTGAAACAATGATAAGTTTACTAAAGTCATTAGGTTCAAAAGTAAATTTTACTCATAAAAGTTTAATTATAGATAATTCTGATCAAAATAAGAAAATCGCTTCTTACAATCTAGTAAAAACAATGCGTGCAGGAATATTGGTTCTTGGACCTTTATTAGCAAAATTTGGTTCAGCAAAAGTTTCTTTACCAGGTGGATGTGCAATAGGAACAAGACCAATTGATATTCATTTGAATGCCTTAACTAAACTTGGCGTAAAATATAAAATTTTTCAAGGTTATGTTCTTGCAACAGCACCAAAAGGATTAAAAGGATCTAAAATTCGTTTTTCAACCATATCGGTGGGTGCTACTGAAAATTTAATTATTGCTGCAAGTTTTGCAAAGGGAGTCACCGTTCTTTCAAATTGTGCTATCGAACCTGAAATAAATGATTTAATTAATTTTTTAAATCAAATGGGTTGTAATATTCAATGGATTTCTAAAAGAACTATTAAAATTAAAGGTGTTTCAATGGTCAAAGAAACTAATTATTCAGTGATGTTTGATAGAATTGAAGCTGGTACGTATTTAATCGCAGCGGCAATTACCCAAGGAAATTTAAAAATACAAAATGTTGTTCCAAATATTCTCAAAACTGAAATTAGTACTTTAAAAAAAATAGGTGCAAAAATTAAAGTTAAAAAACAAGAAATTCACATTATCGGCAGTAAAAAAATTAAAAATTTGAACATTCGAACAGCACCATATCCAGGCTTTCCTACTGATTTACAGGCCCAAATTATGGTACTACTTTGTAAAGCTAATAAAAAATCTTTTATTGAAGAAAATATATTTGAAAATAGATTTATGCATGTTGGAGAATTAAATCGAATGGGAGCTAAAATTTTAACAAATGGAAACAAAGCTATTATAGAGGGTAATACTAAATTTATGGCCGCAGAACTGATGGCAACTGATTTGAGAGCATCTGTTTCACTTATTTTAGCAGCTCTTACTGCTAGAGGTAAATCGGTAATTAATAGGATTTATCATCTTGATCGAGGTTATGAGAACATAGAAAAGAAATTGAAAAATGTAGGTGCAAAAATTAGACGGGTCAATTAATGGAAAAGAAATATTTAGCAAAAATAATAGCAACTGATGGCGAAGGTTTGCAAATGATTTCTGCCTGCTGTGCTGGGGGAAAAGTTAAAAT
>VGCG01000064.1 GCA_016870175.1 Alphaproteobacteria bacterium | reverse complement strand
ACGGAAATAAAAGATTGGTTGAAAAGAGATTGAAGGAGAAATGTAGAAACGATCGAGCGCGTATTCAAATTGGAAAAATTACAAATTTTGGTCTATTAGAAATGTCTAGACAACGACTGAGAGAGAGTGCAATCAAATGGAAAATAACTCTAACTGATGAGTCTTTTGCTCAAAAAATACTTAAAACTGTAAAACTAAAAGCTATAACCAGCAAAGCTAAATTTATTGAATTAAGAGTATGCCAAAAAATTTCAGATTTTTTAAAAGAAAATTTTGTAGAAGATTTAACTTATTTTGAAAAAAAGAATAAAATGACGATTGATATAGTCACTGATAATTCTTTGATAATACCAGAGCACGTAATCAATATCCAAAATAAATCAAGAAAAACTATCGAAGTTGTAGAGCATTTTGTTAAGTTAAAAAATTTAGACCAACAAAATAAAAATCATGAATTGATAAATAATTATGATGCAAAAAAATTTATTAAAAAACCGGTAAAAAAAAATTTTTATAAGAAAGCTATATGATCCCTTCAAAAGGAGAGGAAGGCCCTCCTGATAAAGTTCTGTTTATTCTACCCGCAAGATAGGATTGTCTTCCGGCAATAACGCCATTTTTAAAAGCAAGAGCCATCTCGTAGGGTTTTTTAGCTTTAGCAATAGCAGTATTTACTAGAACTCCGTCACAACCTAATTCCATTGCAATAACAGCATCAGATGCTTGTCCTAACCCAGCATCAATTATTAAAGGTAATTTAGTTTGATCTCTTATAATTTTAATATTAATTTTATTTTGTATTCCAAGACCTGATCCAATAGGTGCTGCTAATGGCATAATCGCACTAGCACCAGAGTTTTCTAAACGTTTAGCCATCAATGGATCATCAGTGCAATATACCATAATTTTAAATCCTTCATTAGCAAGAACTTCAGTTGATTTTATTGTTTCAATCATATCTGGAAATAAATTTTTTTTATCACCTAAAACTTCTAGTTTAACTAAATTCCAACCTCCAATATCTCTTGCAAGCCTTAAGGTTCTTAAAGCTTCTTCAGAATTAAAACATCCTGCAGTATTGGGCAAATATGTTATTTTTTTTGGATCTATATAATCCATTAAAAGAGGTTTCTTTTTATCAGATATGTTAACTCTTCTTACAGCAACAGTTACAATATTAGCTCCCGATAATTTAACTGCTTTCGCACACTCTGACATATTTTTATACTTTCCCGTGCCAACAATTAATCTTGAGTCAAATTTTTGATTTGCAATAATCAATTTATCTTTTTTCAATTTAACCCCCACCAATAAAATGAACTATTTCTAATGTGTCATTTTTTTTAATATTAATTTTATTTATATTTTTTTTATCTATTATTTCATGGTTAAGCTCTATTGCTACTTTATTGATTGGAATTTTAAACCTTTTAATTAAATCAGACATTTTAATTTTTTCTGGAATTAATTTAATTTTGCCATTTAATTTAATTTTTATTTTTTTTACTTTTTTCTTCATATATAAGTGATGAATGAATAATAAAATAATTATTATTAATGGGCCAAATCTTAATCTATTAGGCGAAAGAGAACAATCACAATATGGATCAATTACTTTTGAAAAATTAAAACAAAATTGTTTTAAAAAAGCTCAAGAACTTAAGTTGGACCTAGAATTTATTCAATCAAACATTGAAGGTGAATTGATTAATTTAATTCAGGATGCAAGAAAAAAATTCAACGGAATCATCATTAACGCTGGCGGTTTTACTCATACTTCTGTAGCTATTAGAGATGCTTTAAGTCTGTTTAAAAAACCAATAATAGAAGTTCATATATCAAATATATATAAAAGAGAGGAATTTAGACATAAATCATTAATTAGTGATATAGCAACAGGCGGGGTCTTTGGATTAGGTGATGAAGGATATATTTTAGCCATAATTTCTATAGAAAAGATGTTAAAAAAAAATGAAAATCGATAAGAATATAATTAAACAACTCAGTGACTATCTAAATGAATTCAATCTATCTGAAATAGAAATTGCAGAAAAAGACATAAAAATTAAAGTTTCAAGAAACCATATATCACCAACATTAAATTCTCCTGTCTTAAATGAATCTGGAATTTCAAAAGAAAAAATAAAATCTGGAAAAAAAATTACTTCTCCTATTATTGGCACTGCTTATCATGCGGCTGAACCTGGAGCCAAAAAATTTATTGAAATAGGTAAAAAAATTAAAAAAGGTGACACTGTTATGATAGTTGAGGCTATGAAGACTATGAATTATATTCCATCAACAGCTGATGGTGTGGTACGAGAAATATGTGTGGCCGATGGTCAGCCTGTTGAGTATGGACAGACCATTGTCATTTTAGATTAATGTTTAAAAAAATATTAATTGCAAACCGTGGGGAAATTGCAGTTAGAATTATTAGAGCATGTAAAGAGTGGGGTATTTCAACAGTTGCAGTTCACTCTGATGTTG
>VGCG01000063.1 GCA_016870175.1 Alphaproteobacteria bacterium | reverse complement strand
TTTTATTATGAAACTTATAAGTCAAACGAATAGTTTGAGAATTCATAGACAAATTCATGACACAATTAAGTGAAAGATAGACTTATGGAAGCTGATATTACAACCCAAGCAGTTGGACTTGTTTCAAATAGTGATTTCTCGTTACTAAATTTATTTTTAAAAGCAGATGTTGTTGTAAAATTGGTAATTATTACATTAATAATCTGTTCAATATATTCTTGGGCTGTAATTATAGAAAAATTAAGATTATTTAAAAAAATAAATAAATCTTCAGATGAGTTTGAGAAAAAATTTTGGAACTCTAAGTCAGCAGAGTCTTTTTTAAGCACTTTGCCAGAAAACATTCAAGATCCAATGGCCTTAGTTTTTAAAGACGCAATGGAAAATTTATTGAAAAGAAAAACAAAATCAGATTTAGATAAAAAAATGAGTCTGATGTTAGAAATTGGTATTGAAAAAGAAATGTTAAAAATTGATAAGGGATTTACTTTATTAGCAACAGTGGGATCAACAACACCATTTATAGGATTGTTTGGAACGGTCTGGGGAATTATGAATTCTTTTCAATCTATAGCGATATCAAGAAATACAAGTTTAGCTATTGTTGCGCCAGGTATTGCAGAGGCACTTTTTGCAACTGCACTTGGTTTACTAGCTGCAATTCCTGCGGTGGTTGCTTATAATAAATTTAATAAAGACTCTCAAAAATATTTTCAAAAATTAGATAACTTTTCAAAGAGATTTTTAACAATAATATAGAATGGCCTTTAAACTAAAACGGTTCTCTAAAGAACCAATCAGCGAAATTAATGTTACACCTTTCGTAGATGTAATGTTGGTACTTTTAATTATTTTTATGGTTACCGCTCCATTATTGACAGTGGGTGTTCAAGTCGATCTGCCTGAAAGTTCGGCAGACTCACTTCCAGAAGAACCTGAGCCTTTAACTTTGTCAATTAATTCCAAAGGGGAAATTTTTATTCAAGACTCTAAAGTTGAATATGAAAAAATTATTGCGAAAATCTTAGCTGTTTCAAAAAATAGAACCGATACAAGAATTTATGTTAGAGGGGATAAAGCTATAAATTATGGTCGAGTTTTAGAAATTATGGGATTGCTTTCCGGTTCAGGTTTTACAAAGGTTGCGTTAATTTCAGAGCCACTTAAACAAAGGTAATTTGTAGTGAATAAAAATATAATTATCTCGTCATTTTTACATTTTTCAATGATTATAATTACTACAATGAGCTTACCCTTTTTAACAAAAAAAACTAACGATTTTCCGCCAATTATTTCTGTTGAATTAATACAAATTTCCGAAAAAACAAATATACCTTTTGCCCCTAAAGAAAAAAAAATAGTTGAAAAAATAAAAGAGGAACAAAAAAAATTAGTATCTGAACAAGCTCCACCAAAACAAATCAAAAAGGAAAAGCCTGATGCTGTACCGATGCCAGAGGAGAAAATAAAAAAAGTTGAGAAAATAAAAGATGATAAACAAAATCCTGAAAAAATAGATAATGAGGTAAAACAAGTTTCTGAATTTGAAAAAAAAGAATTATTTGATCCTAACAGTATTGCAGCACTCATCGATAAATCTAAAAAAGATACTGCAGAAATTATAGATAATAACGATAAAAAAATAACCCAAGATCAGGACAAGAATTTAGGAAATGTTGGATTATCTTTAAGTGAGGAAGATGCATTAAAAGCACAAATATTTGGATGTTGGAGTATACCGTTGGGTTTACCTTATAACGAGGACTTAATGGTTAGAATTAAGCTGGAGTTGGAACCGGATGGCTCAGTTGTAAAATCAGAAATTCTTGATCATGCAAGAATGAATAAACCTGGACAAAATTTTTATAAAGTTTTAGCCGAAAGTGCTCTTAGAGCTATTAAATTATGTGAACCACTTAAAGTTCCTGCTACTGGATACGAAAGATGGAAAGAATTACAATTAAATTTTGATGCAAGTGAAATGTTGGAGGGTTAGTGTGAAAAAATATTTAAAAAAAATTTCTTTAATACTATTTTTCTTATTTTTACCTTTTAAAGCATTTGCGTTTATAGAAATTGACATTACTCGAGGAAATCTAGACCCATTTCCAGTCGCTGTATCACCATTGTCCATAGATGATAACTCAAAAATAAATTTTGAAAATATACTTAGTGTTGAGAACATAGGTTCAGAAATTTCGATTATAGTTGAAAATAATTTAAGAGCGTCTGGTATTTTTAATCCTTTAAATAAAGATGCATTTCTTCAAGCTCCTGAGATTGCTCATTTAAAACCAAGATTTGAAGATTGGAATTTAATTAAAGCTCAAGCATTAATAACGGGAAAAATAACATATGATGAAGGAAAATTAAGAGTTGAATTTAGGTTATGGGATGTTTTAGCAGGAAAAGAAATTTTGGCATTAGCATTCACAACTTTTCCAAATAATTGGCGAAGAGTAGGGCATATAATTTCAGATAAAGTTTATGAGAGACTCACTGGAGAAAAGGGTT
>VGCG01000062.1 GCA_016870175.1 Alphaproteobacteria bacterium | reverse complement strand
AAAAAGAAGATCCTGTTATTACTGCACAAAAAGTAGAGGAATGGCTAAACATTGTCGGCTTACAAGGATTTGGTAGTACTCCAACTTATCAATTGTCAGGTGGTATGCAGCAGCGAGTAGCTCTTGCTAGATGTTTAATCAATAACCCAGATTTAATTTTAATGGACGAACCTTTGGGAGCACTTGATGCTTTAACTAGAGAAAAAATGCAACATTTAATTCTTAAAATTTGGAATGAAACTGGAAAAACAATTATTCTTATTACTCATTCGGTTGAAGAGGCCCTATTACTTGGAGAAAAACTTTATGTAATGGCCCCCAGGCCAGGAAGAATACACAAGGAATATAATCTTCCATTTGCTTCTATGGGACTAAAAGAAGATTTAAGAAATATTAAAAACCTAAAAGATTTTACATCTAAAAGAGAAGAAATTTTAAACATGATTTGGGATATGGAAGAAGAAATTATGGGCAAAGATAATTAACATGTTCACAAGAATTTTAACTTTTTTAATTATTGTCGCGATTATAGGTTGTGTAATGTATGGTCGAAAAATTATAAAAACAGAAAAAGTTAATGCTGTTTTTGGAAATCCAGAAAGAGCAAAGGGTGGAACCCATTGGATTATAGTTGGAAGTAGTTTTATTTTATTAACGTGGATTTATTATTCTTGGGATATTGCAAAATCTTTTTATCCACAATCTGCAAATGAGTTATGTCAAGTTGGTAAAATAAACGACTCATTGCTTGCATTAAAATATTTATTTCCGATTGAGGAAAGAGAGTCAAAAACTGCCTCTATAATTAAAATTGAAAATAAAAATTTAGATAAATTTGCTTTTGAAGTTAAAAATTCAAATAAAATCAGTGATCAAAATAAGATATTTTTATTAGGGTTAATTGAAAAAACAAAAAAAATAATTCCTCTTCTAACTAATGAAAGCTTATTAGACAATCAAACAAAAATAAAAATATCAGAGCTTACAAGTAGGATTGATCAATTGTCAAAAGAGTTTCAAAAAAATGATTATCCTTATGAAACAATAGATCAAAAAAATAAAAGGCTAAAAGAAGCTCAAGAAGAAGGAGAATGGGGTGCGTCGGGTTCGGCTATAGAAAACACAGTTGAAATACCAAATATTCCTAAAACAGATAAAGGATTAAAATTTCATACAGCTGCCAAAGATTTACAAATAATTAGTGACGAATTTTTTAAGTTAAATAACCACAATTTTCAATACAAATCTGCTGTTCAAGTAATTAATGATGAAATTAAAAAATTTGAAAATGAAATTAATACTGATCAAGAAATAACTTCAACTTTTGTTAAAGATATTCTACAAATTATAGCCCGAATTGACTACGCAAGCATTTTCCCACCTAACAGTTTAAAAGATTTTGAAGAGTCTATAATTAATTTTGAAAAAGTTCAAAAAAATGAACAAGGTTCTTTGATATGGATTGATATTTTTTTATTTCCCGCAGGTACAATTGTTTCGAGTGGCCTAAGTTGTTCTGAACAAGGTACAGGTAGATGGTTGCCTAAACTTTCAGATACTTTTAATAATTTTATTCTCCTATTAAAACCAAGTGTTGGATATAAAGGTATTCCATTGCTTTGGTATGAGATGATGGATGCTAGCAAAATTGTTGGCTTTATCTTACCTGATTGGATTGCAGACATTATTCCCGGCAAATATCCTGTGTACAACGAAAATGGAACAGTTGAACCAAACTTTAAAAGCAAGACTTTAGCCGTGGTGAGTGGTCAATTCAGTCTATTTAAAATACCAATTCCTATGGGCCACATATGGGACTCATTTTTAAGAGTTTTTTTAGGATTAGTGCTCGGAATAATATTTGGTGTGCCCCTTGGATTATTTATGGGTCTAAATAGATTCGCCAAAGGATTTTTTGATCCATTAATTGAACTATATAGACCTGTGCCACCCTTGGCTTGGGCTCCCCTAATAATTTCAGTTCTTGGTATTGATAATCTTGGAAAAATTTTTTTACTTTTCATGGTATCTTTTTCAATCATGATTATTTCTGCTCGTGCTGGAGCTTCTGGAACACAATTGTCTAAAATACATGCATCTCACTCTTTGGGTGCTTCAAACTGGCAAATATTAAGATATGTAATATTTCCAAATTCGTTACCAGAAATATTAACCGGAGTTAGAGTTTCAATTGGTATGTGCTGGGGAACCCTGGTAGCCGCTGAATTTTTAGCAGGAACTACTGGAATTGGCTTTGTCGAAAATGTTGCAAAAAAATATTTTCAATATGAAGTGATTTGGATAAGCATTTTTCTTATGGGAGTTTTGGGTCTTATATTTGATGTTACTTTACGAAAGATAATTGACAAAACAATTCCATGGCGTGGAAAAGGTTAAATTGAAGATCTTAGTTTTAAAAAAAGTAATAAAAGACATGAAAAAAAATGCCTTAAAATATTACCCAAATAAACTTACGAAAACAATAAAACGTTAGTGCCAATTTATTTAAAATATCTGTTTATAAAATATTTAATTAATTCTTTTACTGAAATAAATAAAAATAAAAGCAGTAATATACATTAACAACGCATAAGCAGCAGTTGGCACAACATAAACAATATCATCAAAAATTTGTGTAGCCACAAAAACTGCAAGTGTTCCATTTTGCAAAC
>VGCG01000061.1 GCA_016870175.1 Alphaproteobacteria bacterium | reverse complement strand
TTAATAACCGGCTTACCCACTTTCATCATTTCTTTAACTTTATTTTTTCTCATGGGATTAAATTTTTAATCCCATATGAGTATATTTAGTATTTAAATAATCTTTAATGGCCATGGACCCACCTTCACGTCCATAACCCGTTTGTTTAATTCCACCAAATGGAGCTTCAGCCACAGCAACCGCACCAGTATTAATTGCAACAACACCAGACTCTAAAAGTTCAGAGCCTCGATGTGCTTGATCCATTGAGTTTGTATATAAATAACTACACAATCCCAAATCATTATTATTTGCTCTGTCAATAACTTCGTCGAAAGTTTTAAATGTTAAAATAGGAACCAAAGGTCCAAATGGTTCCTCCCTCATGATGGTAAAATTATCTTTTACATTATCAAAAACAGTTGGTTCATAAAAATATCCTTTATTAAAACCAGAAGGTCTTTTGCCTCCCATCAGCACTTTAGCGCCTTCTTTTTTGGTTGTCTCAACAAGTTTTTCTACTTCTTCTAATCTTTTAGCAGTTGATAAAGGACCTATTTGCACTCCTTCATCAAGACCATTACCAATTTTTAATTTTTTGGCTTTATCCATAAATACTTGAACAAATTCGTCTTTTCTTTTTTCTTGAATATAAAATCTATTGGGAGATATACAAACTTGACCATTATTTCTAAATTTTGTTGCAATCGCGATATCAGCAACATTATTAATATTGACATCCTCACATACTATAAAAGGAGAGTGCCCACTAAGTTCCATGGTTACTCTTTGTACTTTATCTGCAGCCTTTTTTAGAATTAACTTACCAACTCTAGTAGATCCTGTAATTGATATTTTTTTAATAATATCCGACTCTAATAACTCATTTGATATTTCAGCAGGATCTCCAGATAAAAGATTTACAACACCATCAGGCAAACCTGCTTCTTTACATATATTCATCAATTCCATTACTCCCCCTGGCGCAATGACATCAGGTTTACAAATGACTGAACAGCCAGCGGCTAAGGCGGTTGAAATTTTTCTTGCCGCTAAAAGAATTGGGAAATTCCAAGGTATCAACGCAGCAACCACGCCAACAGGTTGGTAATAAATTTCTACTCGTGTATCTTGAAATCTACTCTGGACAGTTTGTCCAAAAATTCTTTTCGTTTCTTCGGCATTCCATTCGAAAATATCAGCAGAACTTCCAACTTCTCCAATCCCTTCTAAAAGGGGTTTGCCAACCTCAAGGGTAAGCCATTTAGCTAAAATATTTTTTTTTTCTCTTATTAAATCTGCAATTTTTCTAATGATGTATGACCTTTGCCAAGGCAGAGTATTTTTCCAAATTTCCAAACCTTTTTTTGCAGATTTAAGTGCTTTTTGCACATCTACTGAAGATGCTTTTGATGCTTTTCCAATTATCTCCTCTGTTGCAGGATTAATCACATCATAAGTTTCATTTTTTTCTGCTTGTTGCCACTGGCCGTTAATGAATTGACCAAATTTACTATACATAAATTTTTGTTAATTTTGATTTACTTTTTATAGTTAATTAAAATATAATTTAATTATATATACAAAGTTTAATAAATAAAAGGCCTAAATCGTTGATGAAAAAAATTAAACTGTCATGCGCTCACGCAATAGTCAAATATCTGATTGCACAAAAAATTTTAATTAGTGGGAAAAAGAAACCTCTGTTTGCTGGTGTCTTTGGAATTTTTGGTCATGGCAATGTAGCTTGCTTAGGTCAAGCATTAGAGGAAAATCAAAATGATCTTCCAACTTACAGAGGTCATCACGAACAGAACATGGCTTTAACAGGAATTGCTTACGCAAGAGCAAAAAGAAGACAACAAATTTTTATAGCAACTTCTTCTGTTGGACCTGGTTCAACAAATATGATTACAGCAGCAGCTGTTGCAATGAGTAATAGATTACCAATTTTATTTTTACCAGGAGACACCTATGCAAATAGAATGCCTGATCCAGTATTACAGCAGGTGGAACATTCAAATAATCCTGGAATTACCGCAAACGATGCTTTTAAATCGGTAACTAAATATTTTGATAGAATAACTAGACCTGAACAAATAATTCAATCATTTCCAAGCGCTATCCAAACCATGTTAGATCCAGCCGATTGTGGACCAGCATGTATTTCTCTAAGCCAAGACGTTCAAGGTGAAACCTTTGAATACCCAGCACAATTTTTTGAAGAGAGAATACATACAATAAGAAGACCAAAAGCCGATGATTTTCAAATCAAAGAAGCTGCTGAAAAAATTAAATTATCGAAAAATCCAATTATAATTTCAGGGGGAGGTGTTTTTTATTCTGATGCAATGAACGAGTTAAGTGAATTTGCAATCAAACATAATATTCCTGTAACCCAAACAGTGATGGGATATTCAACAATGAAAAAAGATCATTCTCATTACGCAGGTCAAATTGGAGGGCTTGGAGGAAAAAATGCTAACGCCTTAGCTAAGCAGACGGATCTTGCAATTGCTATAGGAACTAAATTAGGAGATTTCACAACCGGTTCATGGTCAGTTTTCGAAAATGAAAAATTTAAATTAGTTTCAATCAATGTTTCAAGATTTGATGCTAATAAGCATCTAGCTCAAGCAGTTGTTGGTGATGCTAAAGTTTGTTTAAAAGAATTATCTTTAGCATTAGGTGATTG
>VGCG01000060.1 GCA_016870175.1 Alphaproteobacteria bacterium | reverse complement strand
TTAAATTTCTAAACTCTGCTATCGACATATGATTATTAATATTAAATTCTAAATAATCTTGTTTGCTAAAATCTCTACTTTGACCAAATAATTTTAATTTAATTTTCATTTAGGATTATGATATTAAATTGATTTATTGATATTATTTAAAAAAATCATTTAAAAAATCAGGAAGTCCATCTGGATTAGTCCATAATCCAGTTTTTCCACCCTCCTTAATAAGTAATTTGACATTATCAATTTTAAGATGAGGATTAACAATTTTACAAAGGTCGTAAATAGTAATTAACGCGGCATTTACTCCCATAATCGCTTCCATTTCAACACCGGTTTTGGCAATCGCTGAAACTACACAATAAACTTCTAGTGAATGATCTTTTTCGTTTAATATAATTTTTGTTGCCGTGTGATCAATTGGTAGTGGGTGGCAAAGTGGGATTAGTTCGCTTGTTTTTTTAACCCCTAAAACGGCAGAAACTTCAGCTAAAGCAAGGGTATCCCCTTTGGGCATTTTTTTATTTTGTATTAGGTTAAATACCTTTTCGCCGACATAAATTTTTCCGGATGCCAAAGCTCTTCTGAAAGTTTCTTTTTTTAATGACACATCTATCATTTTAAAAGAATTTTTTTGAAATATTTCTTTGGCCCAGTCTTTTAACTCGTTTTGGTTAATTATTTTTAAATTGCCCATATTAATTTTTATTATCCACCAGTCGTTGATAAATTTTTGGTTAATCCAGTATCACCAAGTTCAAGATAGTGGCTTTCTTTTTTAAAATTTAATTGTTTTAAAATTAAATCTTTGAACTCTTCAATTTGATCGTCTTTTTGAATTAAGTGCCTAATATTGATTCCAGTATTACCGAATAAACATAACCTTAAATCTCCTCTTGCGGTAATTCTTAGACGGTTACAGCTTTTACAAAAATCTTTAGAGTAGGGTGCAATAACTCCAAATTTTCCCTTAAATTCAGGATTTAGATAATTTTTAGAGGGACCCGCATCCCGACCCAATGTTTGGATAATCCATTTGTTTTGATTTAAATAATCAATAAATTTTTTTGCAGAGATATGATATTTTTTGAAATAATCAAGATTGTCGCCAGTTTGCATTAATTCAATATATCTAAAATCTATTTCATTATTTTTAATAAAATTGGCCCACTGATTAAATTCCTCTTCACTATCATTAACTCCTTTAAGTAGCACAGCATTAATTTTAATATTTTTAAAATTTAGATCTTGTAAAATTTTTATTCCCTCAAGAATTTCTGGCAATCGGTCATGATCGGTAATTTTTTTAAATTTTTCTCTGTCCAGACTATCGATACTAATATTAATTCCATCTAAACCACTATCTTTTATTTGATGAGCTATTTTGTTTAATCGATAACCATTAGTAGTAATTACAATTTTTTTTATACCTGGCTTTTCTTTTATTAATTTAACAATATCGAAAAAATCTTTTCTGATAGTAGGTTCCCCGCCTGTGAGTCTAATTTTACAAACTCCTAATTCAGACAAACCTCTTGCCAATCTCTCTATTTCATCAATCTTTAAAAAAGTTCTATGATCACTTTTGTCAACTTGATATCCGTTGGGTAGGCAATAACCACACTTAAAGTTGCATACATCGGTAATTGATAGCCTAAAGTAAGGAAATTTTCTCCCAAAACTATCTTTAAGAATTTCCATATAAATAGAAACTTAACATTATTTAAGATTAATTAATATAATCTTAACATCAAATTTAATAGCCTCTTGATGGATTAATGATGTTAAGCGGACTTTTACCATTAAAATATCTTTTAAAATTGTCTATAAAAAAATAAACCTTATCTTTAGTTTCATCCATATAGCCTCCACCCGTATGTTGTGTAAGTATTAAGTTAGGACAGGTCCAAAGAGGGTCATTTTTTTTTAAGGGCTCATTATCAGTAACATCCAAGATCGCCCCTTTAATAGATTTATTTTTAAGCTTTTTAATTAAATGATTTTCATCAATTAAATTTCCTCTTCCGACATTAATTAAAATAGAATTTTTTGATAAATAATTCAAAACTTTAACGTTGAATAGCTTATTGGTATTTTTAGTACCTGGTAAAGCACAAATTATAATTTCTGCTAGTTTTAATTTATTATAAAAAATATTATTTTTTGTTCGGGAGTCAATAAATGAATACTTACAATTAAATGGTTCAAGATATTTTGCTACTTCTCGATTAATTGATCCTTTTCCCAAAAATAAAATATTCTTATTATTTAAAATTTCTAATTTTTTTCTTAAAGGTTCGCCGATCCATTTCTTTTCTTTTTTTAGCAATGGGAATAAATTTATTCCTCTATAAAAACAAAATATTCCAGCTAACACCGTTTGTGCTACCTGGGCTGCAAAAAAACCCTTCAAATTAGTGACCATTACTTTTTTATTTAAAAAATTTTTTTTAATGTCAGAATATTCTGCAAATCCAGTGGACGCTAATTGGAGCCATTTTATTTTAGAACTTTGTTGAACCCAGTCAGCAGGTATATTGCCAAATACAATCTCACATTTTAAAAAATTTTTGTTTGGTTTTTGCTGAGATATTTGATTAGAAAAATATACATTATGTTTGTTTAAATTAATTTTTATAATTTTTTTTTCTATAACGCTTAATTCTGTTGCAATATAAATATTCATTTATAAATCA
>VGCG01000059.1 GCA_016870175.1 Alphaproteobacteria bacterium | reverse complement strand
TAAGGGATTGTTAGTTTCATGTTCTTGTTTTGTTCTTATTATTAGATGACTTATATGATACAGTCAATAGGTTGCATTTCGAGTCTGTAACAGAATCAAAAGAGAATCAAAACGTGAACATCCAAACTATATTTTGTATACTTGTGAATAACTTCAACCAAAGGTAGTTTAATTTCAAGTTAAATAAATATGAAAAAAATTTTAATTTTAATTATGTTAATTCCAACAAATGTTTATGCATGGTGTTCAGAACCAATTGCTCCATCAGCACCATCTAATTGGAGCAAACCTTCAAAACCATCGGCTCCTTTTTGTTTAAATGAATGGGATAATACCCATACTTGCGATGATTATACGATAAACAATTATAAAAACGATTTAGAAAGATATAAATATGACTTAGAAGATTATCAAGCAGAATTGCAAAACTATATTAATGACGCACAATATTTTGCAAACGAAGTTTTAAATTATGCAAATTGTGAAATAATAAACCTAGATTAAACAAATATAAAAAAATAAATATTTGGAAAATGAAAAAATTAACATGCCATTGTGGAGATGTTGAAGCAGAAATAAATATACCAGATAATCTAGAAAAAATTGTTAGATGTAATTGTTCAATCTGCAAAAGAAAAGGAGCAATGATGTCTTATGTTAAAAATAAAGATTTTAAAATTATTAAAGGAAAAGACAAAATAAAACTTTATCAATTTAATACGAAAGTTGCTAAACATTATTTTTGCTCTAATTGCGGAATTTATACACATAGCCATCCAAGGAGAGATCCAACATTAACAGGATTTAATCTTGGTTGTGTAGATGAAATAGATACATTTAAATTAAATGATATTGTAATATTTGACGGACGAAACCATCCTCTCGACCAAAAATAATTTTAAATGAATCCTGAAAAAAAATGTTTTGATGTAGTTAAAAAAAATTATTTTTCATTTATCAAGTCACAAGAAACTTCTAATGAAAAGTTTAAAAACAAAAAAAGAATGCTTAAATCTTTTTTAATCCCACTTTGTTTTTGGATTAGACAAAAAATGAATACAAAAAAACCATATTTTATTGGATTAGCTGGTGGCCAAGGCACTGGTAAAACAACTATCAGTTCAATCATTAAAATAATACTTGAAAAATTTTTTAAACTCAAAGTGTTTAAGATTTCAATTGATGATTTTTATAAAACGAGAAAACAGAGATTTAATTTGTCAAAAAAAATTCACCCAACGCTCATTACAAGAGGGGTTCCAGGGACTCATGATATTGAAATGATGTTAAATTTTTTTAAGAAAGTAAAAAATAAAAATTTTATAAGTTTGAAATTACCCAAATTTGATAAATCAATTGACGATAGAGTGAATAGGAAATTTTGGTATTCGCTTGATCAAAAACCAGATGTAATTATTTTTGAAGGGTGGTGTGTTGGTGCGAAAGCTGAAAATGATAAAACATTAAAAAAACCAATTAATCAATTCGAAAAAAATAAGGATCCAAAATATATCTGGAGAAAATATGTAAATCAGCAGCTTAAAACAAACTACAGCACTTTATATTCTCAATTGAATTGTATAATTTATTTAAAAGCAAAAAATTTCAATTTACTGAAAAAATGGAGATTAAAGCAGGAGCGCAAACTTAGACTTAAAACAAAAAATTCCTCTAACCATAAAATAATGAATAAGAGTGATTTAATAAATTTTATGCAAACTTATCAAAGAATTACGGAAAATATGTTCAAGTTTATGCCTAAATATGCGGCAATTACTTTTAATTTAAATAGTAATCATCAAATCAGTTCTGCAGTATATAAAGACCAATGAATAAAATTTTTTTAATTATATTGTTTTTAGTCGCTTTTACTACAAACGTAATTGGAGAAACCTTTTCATCAGCACTTCTAAAAGTATACAATAATAATTCAGAACTTAATTCAGAAAGACAAATTATAGATGTGTCAAAACAAAATTTAAAAATTTCTCAAGGATCTTATTTACCTTCGGTCACTATAAGTTCCAGCAAAACTCAAGAAGAAACAAACAAATTAACTAATCAATCTGGAGGAAATGCAACAATAAATGATATAGATCCATTAACAACATCAATTACAATTTCACAATCTTTAATTGATTTTGGTAGAGGTGCTCAATTAGAAAAGAGCAAAGTTGAAATTGATCTTGCTAAAGCTAAGTTATTAAAAAAAGAACAAGATATTATTTATAAAACAGCTGAAGCATACTTAGGCTTAATTTTTGCTGATGAAAAATTAAAAATTAGTCAAGAAAATCTAGAATTATTAAACAGACAATTAGAAACTAATAAAATTAGATTAGAGAGAGGACAAATTACTTTGTCAGATGTTTCGCAATCAGAGTCCTCATTGGCCGAGTCTCAAGCTAAGTTAATACAAGCTGAAAATGAATTGTTGATTAGTAAACTTAATTATGAAAATGTAATTGGACCAATAGATGATCTTAATTCTTTAGATGAAAAATCTATCCCAAATTACACGCTACCCGATAATTTAGCTTCAGCACTAGAACTGTCCAAAGAAAATAATCCTGACTTAATTATTGTCAAATTAGAATATGAACAATCCAAAAAAGATAAAACCATTGCAAAATCAGAACTAGCCCCATCTGCCGATTTATCAATTTCCAGATCTTACAGTAAAGATTTAAGCACAACTTATGATGAGCGAGAGCAAGACTCTATAAAAGCAACTATATCCTGGAAATTTTACTCAGGTGGTAAAAATATAGCCTCTTTAAAAAAGAGTGAAAGTATTGAAACTAGAAATAGATTAAATTTGGACTCAGCAGTTAAACAAAATCAAATGAATGTTTTAGGAGCCTGGTCAAATTTTCAAACTAACATTAGTTTATTGAATTCTTTCAAATCTCAAGTTAAAGCAGCAGAGATTGCAACCGAGGGAATAG
>VGCG01000058.1 GCA_016870175.1 Alphaproteobacteria bacterium | reverse complement strand
AATTCTCGCTTTGATCCTTTTTGCAAGATCAATTAATGCCTGAGATTGATATTCAGCTGAATATTCTTTTGTATAAGTTTCCAAAATAGCTGTTTTAGATTGTCCTTTTTTTGGAAGTGAAACCTTATATAAAGCATTTTTACCATCAAGAATCCTTGCAATTACACTGTCTTCACCCTCGTAAATTGGACTAGGTGAACTTTCACCCCGCATTACTCTATCAACTGCCTCAATTGCTAATTTACTTGCATGTGCTGGCGCAAATGCTTTCCAACTGGAAATTTCTCCTTTTCTAGATTGTCTTGTTGAAATATTTGTGTGTAATGCCTGCTGGATTGCCTGATAAATAGTTTCTGTATTTAATCTAAGCAAAGAACCTAAGCCTGCGGCAACACTTGGGCCCAAATGAGCAATGTGGTCTACTTTGTGCTTATGTAAACATATTCCTTTAACCAAATTTACCTGAATTTCATAAGCAGTAATTATTCCTCTAAGTAGGTCAAGACCACTTTTATTTTTTTGTTGAGCAACACTGATAAGGGGAGGAATGTTATCTCCTGGATGACTATAATCGGCTGCTAAAAAAGTATCGTGAAAATCAAGTTCCCTTACAGCAGTACCGTTAGACCAGGCGGCCCACTCACAGTCAAATCTTAATTTTGAATTTATTCCAAATATTGTAGCACCATTTTTTCTTGGATGCTTTAATGCCATTTCCCTTGAAGCGATCACTGGCTTACGATTTAAAGATGCAATTGCAACTGCAGTATTATCAATAATTCTATTAATTACCATTTCTATGGAATTTTCATTAAGCTTTGCATTATCATTTGCTGTTTCTGCAATTTTCCAAGCAAGTTGTTTTGTTTTAGGAAGATTAATTTTAGACGGATAAACTTTAATTTTATGAATTATCAAAATACTCCTTAGTTATTTAATTTTATTAGCTAAAAAAAAAATAATCAATGCTAAAGATATTTTGATATAATTTTTTCAATACCAATAAAGTCTTTAATTAAATGAGTATGATATATTTCTGATACACTTTTATTTGTATAGCCATCTTGCAATAAAATCATTGGTATTTCAGCAGCTTTTGCTGCAATCGCATCAGTTTCACTGTCACCAATCATCAAAGTTTTGTTAATGTCACCATCTAATATTTCAATTACAGAAGTTAGATGTCTAGGATCAGGTTTGCAGTAATCAAAAGTATCATGTCCTGCAACATACTCAAAAAAATTATAAATGCCAATTTTTTTTAAAAGATCAACAGCCAAGTGCTCTGTTTTATTAGTGCATACTGCCATAGAGATATTTTTCTTTTGGCACCAAAATAAAAAATTATTTACACCATTAATTAATGTACTTTGATTAAGAATATTTTTTCCATAGAAATCTAAAAAATCTTCAATCATTTTTTTTTTCATTTTCTCATCATTAATTTTATCTAATTCTTTTTTTGCTTGCCCCCAAATAGACCTGCCAATTAATGCACCAGCACCTTGACCTACTAAATCTCTTATTTCTTCAGTAGTTTTAGTAGGATAACCGTATTTTTTCATAACGTTATTGTGGGCTAGCATTAAATCAGGAGCAGTATCAACTAATGTGCCATCTAAATCAAAAAGGATAGTAAATTTTTGCTTCATTAAAAGTATTTTAAAGAAATAATTTGTGAGTTAATTTAGCTACACACTTAATATAATAAAATTGAAAAGATGAAACAATTAAATTCACAAAAACTACAAAATAAACTTAGAAATAAATTTTTAAAATTAGGCGTAAAAATGATCGGTCCTGAGACAATTTTTTTTTCAAAAGATACTAAAATTGGAGCAGGTGTTGAAATAGAACCGTATGTTGTTATTGGCAAAAAAGTGAAAATAGGAAATAGTGTTATCATTAAATCATTTTCTAATTTAGAAGATTGTAAAATTGAAAATAAAGTTGAAATAGGACCTTACGCGAGAATTAGACCTGGTACATTACTAAAACAGGGATCTAAAGTGGGAAATTTTGTAGAGATTAAAAAAAGTGTAATCGGTATAAAATCAAAAATAAATCATTTATCTTATATTGGTGACAGTGACCTTGGCAAATCAGTTAATATTGGAGCAGGTACCATTACCTGCAATTATGATGGATTTAAAAAAAATAAAACTAAAATTGAGGATAAAGTATTTATTGGGTCAAATTCATCTTTAGTTGCACCTTTGACTATCGAAAGTGAAAGTGTCATTGGTGCTGGTTCTGTAATTACAAAAAATGTAAAAAGAAAGTCATTAGCATTATCAAGATCCTTGCAAACAGAAGTTCAAAATTATAAAAAAAAATCAAAATAAAATATGTGTGGAATTATAGGAATAACTAGTAATAAATCTGTTTCCGCAGCAATAATTAATTCTTTAAGAAAATTGGAATATAGAGGTTATGACTCATCAGGCATAGCAACTTTATCAAATAATGAAATATTTGAATTAAAGGCTGAGGGTAGAGTTGATAATTTAGAAAAAAATTTAGCAATAAGTAATATGAAAGGTAATATTGGTATTGGTCATGTTAGATGGGCGACACATGGAATTCCTAATAATGTAAATGCTCATCCACATTCATCAGAGACCGTATCTGTGGTTCATAATGGTATTATTGAAAATTCAACTATTTTGAAAAAACTTTTAGTTAGCAAAGGCCACAATTTTAAATCACAAACAGATACTGAAGTCATAGTTCATTTACTTACTGAATATTTGAAAACCGAAAAGCTTGTTGAAGCAATTACTAAAACATTAAAACAATTGCATGGGAGTTTTGCTTTAGGTATTATTTTTAGAGATCACCCTAATTTATTGGTTGGTGCGAGAAGAGGCTCACCATTAGCGGTTGGATATGGGCCTAATGAAAATTATTTAGGATCTGACTCCTACGCTTTGAAATCTATGACTAATAAAATTACATATTTAGATGATGG
>VGCG01000057.1 GCA_016870175.1 Alphaproteobacteria bacterium | reverse complement strand
TCTTTGCCATCCTCTATTTCACCTAGTTCTTTTTGGATAGCTTTTAATTGTTCATTTAAATAATATTCTCTTTGAGTTTTCTCCATTTGAGTTTTAACTCTTCCTCTAATTTTTTTTTCAACCCCTATTATGCTGGTTTCATTTTCAATTATTTTAATTAATAAATTTAATCTTTTTTTAACGTCAGCAGTTTCAAATATTTGTTGTTTTTCAGAAATTGTTGCTGTGATATGAGATGCAATATTATCTGCTATTTTTGAGGGCTCTTTAATTTCTTTTATTGAATTAATAGTTTCGCTTGAAATTTTTTTATTTATTGAAGTTAATTTTTCTAGTCTCTTGATAGCATTAGTTGCTAATGAAAATAAATCTTCATCCTTTTCATTTATGTCATTGAAATGAATAAATTCGCATGTAATAAAATTATCATTTTCCTGAAAATCCAAAATTTTTACTCTTCTAATTCCTTCAACCAAAACTTTAACAGTTCCATCTGGTAATTTTAATAATTGTAAGATGTTTCCTTCGCAACCGTACGTAAAAACATCTGTTTTTTTTGGGTCATCAATTTCTGAATTTTTTTGAGTAACTAAAATGATTTTTTTGTCTTTTTTAATTACTTCATTCAGAGCTGATATCGATTTGTCCCGTCCAACAAAAAGTGGAACCACCATACTCGGAAACACAACTAAGTCTCTTAATGGTAACAAGGGCAATGAAATTTTAACATCCATATATTAAATATGGTTATTATATTTAATTTTGCAATATGTTTTTGGAGGTTATTATAACAATTAGGCCGCGGTGACCTTGGCTGATTTGGATTTATTGTCATTTTTTGAATGGACAATAATAGGTTGGGACTGTCCTCTTGCTGCGGCAACGTCAACAATAACTTCCTCAACATTCTCTTCACTCGGTAAATTGTACATGGTTTTTAATAAAATATTCTCTAATATTGATCTTAAACCCCTAGCCCCAGTTTTTTTTCTTATTGCCCTAATTGCTATTTCTTTTAAAGCATTTTCCTTAAAAGTAAGTTTTGCACCATCAAGCTTAAACAGTTCTTGATATTGTTTAACCAGAGAGTTTTTAGGCTCCTGCAATATTTTAATTAAAGATTTTTCATCTAAATCCTCTAATGAGGCTATCATTGGCAATCTTCCTATAAATTCTGGTATTAGACCGTATTTAAGTAAATCCTCGGGTTCCAAATTTTTCATCCACTCTCCAGTGCTTTTATCTTGAGTATTTTTAACATCTGCACCAAAACCAATAGAGGTGCCTTTATCTCTTTGGGATATTATTTTTTCTAGACCTGAAAATGCACCTCCGCAGACAAATAATATGTTAGTAGTATCAACTTGGAGGAATTCTTGTTGAGGATGTTTCCTACCACCTTGAGGTGGAACGCTCGCAACAGTCCCCTCCATAATTTTTAATAATGCTTGTTGGACACCTTCACCCGAGACGTCTCTGGTGATTGAGGGATTTTCGGATTTTCTACTTATTTTGTCAACCTCATCAATATAAACAATTCCCCTTTGGGCTTTTTCAACGTTATAGTCAGCAGCTTGTAATAATTTCAAAATTATATTTTCAACATCTTCACCAACATAGCCTGCTTCAGTTAATGTAGTAGCATCGGCCATGGTAAATGGTACATCTAAAATTCTTGCCAGTGTTTGAGCTAATAATGTTTTACCGCAACCAGTTGGTCCAACTAAAAGAATATTTGATTTAGAGAGTTCAACAGTTTTGCTGGTCTTGCCTTCATAATTTAATCTTTTGTAATGATTATGAACAGCGACAGATAAAACTTTTTTTGCATGATCTTGACCTATCACATAGTCATCTAATACTGCACAAATTTCTTTTGGAGATGGAAGACCATCTTGGTGTTTAATAAAAGTATCTTTACTTTCTTCCTTTATGATATCCATACACAATTCAACACATTCATCGCATATAAATACCGTTGGACCAGCAATTAGTTTTCTAACTTCATGCTGACTTTTTCCACAAAAAGAACAATATAGAATATTTTTATTTGTAGTATTCATAATTTTTGAAACGAATCAATTTTAATACAATATTATAAAATACCGATACTAATCAAGATGCTATTATGATGAATTCTATATGTGGTATACTAAAGTCTTTTTTCTACTACTTCGTCTACAAGTCCAAATGACTTTGCAACATCTGCTGTCATAAAATTATCTCTTTCCAAGGCAGATTTTATTTCCTCAACAGATTTTCCAGTATGTTTAGAATAAATTTCATTAAGTCTTTTTTTTAAGGCCAAAACTTCTTTTGCATGAATTTCCATATCAGTTGCTTGTCCTTGGAAACCTGCGGATGGTTGATGAACCATTATTCTCGAATTTGGTAAAGAAAATCTTTTTCCTTTAGCACCTGCAGCAAGTAAAAATGATCCCATTGAGGCAGCTTGACCGATACATAAAGTTGTGATGTCCGGCTTTACATATTGCATAGTGTCATAAATACCTAGTCCCGCTGTAACTAAACCTCCAGGACTATTTATATATAAATAAATTTCTTTTTTTGGATCTTCAGCTTCCAAAAATAAAAGCTGTGCTGTGACTAAAGATGAAATATTATCATTAATCTGACCCGTCAAAAAAATAATTCTTTCTTTTAAAAGTCGCGAATAAATATCATAAGCTCTTTCACCCCTGCTAGATTGTTCGACAACCATAGGGATTAAATTATTCATATGTTCATTAATTTTACTTGTCATAAAATGATTCGTTTTATTTATACAACTAGAGATTACTTTTTGCTAACTTTTTTTATTTTATCGGCTGAAGACTTAATTTTTGTGGTTTTTTTTAATGGTTTTTTTTCTGCTTGGGCTTTTGTTTTAATATTTTTTTTTACCTCTAGATTTTTTTTATTATCATCTTCATGATTATGACTATGATCATGGTCATGATCATGGTCGTGATCATG
>VGCG01000056.1 GCA_016870175.1 Alphaproteobacteria bacterium | reverse complement strand
CTAGTTTAGAAAAAACTTTAGAAAAGTTTTCTGGGAAAAACTTTTCAGAATTTAAAGATCATTTATCTGAAGTTTTGATAAGTAAGATTTATCCTATTTCTTTGGAAATTAAAAAGTTAATAGATGAAAAGTCATATTTAGATAAAATCCTTTACGAAGGAAGTGAAAAAGCAAATTCAATTGCATCAAAAAAAATCAATAAAATTAGGGAAATAGTTGGATTTTTATAGTGTTTATTAAAGAGTTTAAATTTTTTAATTATAAACTATATATGAATCATGTTCATTCAAACTGAAATAACACCTAACCCAAATTCTTTGAAATTTTTACCAGGTAAAAAAGTTTCAAATAGTGGCCCTTATGAAATTACTAAAAAAAATGATTTAAATAACGATTTAGTTAGAAATATAATGTCTATTAATGGGGTAAAAGGTGTTTTTTTGGCTGAAGATTTTATTTCGGTAAATAAAATATCATCAATTCATTGGGATGAAATTAAGCATATAGTGATCTCGTTAATTAATGAATTTTACTCTAGTGGAAAAGAGTTTGTAATAGATGAAAATTTGTTTGATTCTCATAAAGATTTTGAAGAAATAGAACAAAAGATCATAAAAATTTTAGAACAAAAAATTAGACCAGCAGTGGCACGAGATGGAGGCGATATTAAATTTATAGCCTTTAAAGATGGAGTGGTTAGTGTTCAATTGCAAGGAAGTTGTTCTGGATGCCCAAGCTCTACTTTAACCTTAAAACAAGGAGTACAGAATTTATTATGTCATTATTTACCTGAAGTTAAAGAGGTTATTGCTGTTTAATAAAATATGAAAATTAAAAATTTAAATTATAAAAAAAATTTAGACCTAAGTGTTCTTATAAAAACTATTTCGAGCAGTTTTATAATTCTTAGCTTTTTTTACACGATGCCAATATTTATAAAATTTTCTGACGAAAATTACCTAAATAAAAAAATATTTAAAAACGATTCTCAAAAAATTTTAACCTACACACTTAATAATAACTTTGAAAATAATTCTGATGAAATATACCATAATGAGATTTATGGTGAAAAAGATCTTTTAGATGATATTTTAAAATTAAATAATTTAGAGGAAGACTCTGTAAGGTTAAACTTTTCAGATATCAAAAAATTGTTTGAGGATGTTGATTATAAATTAAGTGATGTAAGAAAATATAAGCTTGTTAAACCTGTCGCTTTATCATGGTTGCCTCATGAAATAAAGTCAATTGATAATATTAAATATAAGAAAGAATTATTTATTCAAATAATATTGCCTTTAATTTTGGAGGAAAATAATAATATTCGACTAGATAGAAAAAAACTTTTTACTATACTTAATAAAAGTAAAAATTCTGATTTAGAACTTAAGTGGCTTGAAAAAAAATATAAACAATACGGAATTCCATCAAAAGATTTGTCTACGTTAAAGATAAGAATGGATGAAATTCCAGTTTCTTTGGCAATTGCACAATCCGCTAAAGAAACAGGTTGGGGAAGTTCGCGATTTGCGTTGGAGGGTAACGCACTATTTGGTCAATGGACGTGGTCTGGTGAGGGTTTAAAACCACAATATAGAGACGAAAATAAAGAACATGAAGTTATGAAATTTAATGTGCTGCAGGCCTCAGTTAGAGCGTATCACAGAAATTTAAACACACATCCTAGTTATCACAATTTTAGACTATCTAGAGCGGAATTAAGGGATCAAGGAAAATCTTTAGACAGCTTAATACTTTCAGAAGATTTAAAAGATTATGCAGAAACTGGATATGAATATGTTGAAAAAATAAAAAAAATTATTATTCAAAATAATTTAAAAGATTTTGATGATGTCCAATTGATGCCTTCAAGCAATAATTTAGAGAGTTTGATCTAGTTTTCTAGAATTACAAATTGTGTACCAAACCATTTTAGTTTATTGTCTTCATTGAGTGTACAATTCAGTCTTCCTGTTCTTGGAATAAAAGGTTTAATAAAATTTATAGTTAATACATTTGTAGAAATTTTAATATCAGATTTTTTCCATATGCCTCCTTCATTCGAGAAACAATTTATATTTTTTATATTTTTTTGTTCTTTAAAGAATTCGACTTTAAATTCGGGTGGGTTATTATCCTTAGTTAATTTTTTTTCTTCAGGTAATAAACTTTTATATTGGAGAGGATAAGAATTTATAATTGAAGTAAATCTCTCAATTTGACCGTAATTTTCATTAATCGGAAACCTCGGCAGTTCAAATTTATCTTTAGTTACATCGATAACTCCAGAATGTTGGCCAAATGCGAAATCAAAATTTTTGCTTATGTAATCTTTCATAAATTTTGAATATTCTCCAAAAGTATAGGAATATAAATTTGGTATATAGTTAAGTTTCTCTAAAAAAATTTTATTTGCTTTTTCAATATCAGAAATAAAATAGCTATTATCCTCATCAATTAAATATTCATGCGTGTGTGAATGATGTCCAATAAATGCAAATTGTTCAGCATCAACCTCTTTAATTTGTTCCCAAGTCATATATCCAGTTCTGCCAACAGGTTCAGTGGAAATAAATAAAATAAAGGGTATTTTATTTTTTTTTAGATAAGGCCAAGCTTCTTGATAAAAAGACAAGAATCCATCGTCTATCGTTAGAAGAATTTTTTTCTTTTTTTGAGGGTTTTTAAATGTATTTTGAATAGAAATCGGATTATAGAAATCATAATTTAATTTTTGAATTATTTCGATATGCTTCTTAAATTGCTCCATTTGTATATTGGTCGAAGGATATTCTGGTTCATTAAATCTATGATACATAAGTGATAAAATACCCTCTTCTTCAGAATGATATTCGATGATATTTTCAATTGAATTAGATTTCGTGGTATAACTAAAATTTAAAATGGCTAAGATTATTATAGATGCCGTAAATGAAAAAATATTTCTAATGATCATTAATAATAGTGACATTTATAGTATTACCCATAAAAATAGTAAAATTAATTATGAACAATTAATAATCTTAATATCTGATTTTCTCAATTCAAAAAAATTAAAAAATTCTGA
>VGCG01000055.1 GCA_016870175.1 Alphaproteobacteria bacterium | reverse complement strand
CAGCAACAGCAAGAGACTCGATATTATATCCTCTTCCTGAAAATAAACCTACTACTCTAGCTAAAACTCCAGCCTCATTATCAACCCATACTACAATGATATGTGTATCTGTTTTTTCTTTTTTAGTAGGAAGACTATACGCTGATTTTGATTTTACCATTAAACTAACGACTTTCCACGACCAGTGATTTTATTTTCCTTTTTACTCAAAGGTCCTAGAATCATCTGATTATGTGGCTTACCTGATGGTATCATCGGAAAACAATTTTCATTTGGATCAACAAGACAATCAAATATTACAGGTCCATTAAACTTAATCATTTCATTAATACTTTCATCTAAATACTTTGGATCTTTCACTCTTATTCCCTTACACCCAAATGCTTCTGCCATCTTTACGAAATCTGGTAATGCCTCTGAGTAGCTCTCTGAATAGTTTTTTTCATGAAGCAATTCCTGCCATTGTCTGACCATTCCCATGTATTGATTATTTAGAATAAATACTTTGATTGGCAAATGATACTGAACTGCAGTTGACATTTCTTGCATTGTCATCAAAACTGAAGCTTCGCCAGCTATATCTATTACTAACTTTTTTGGGTGTGCAATTTGTACTCCGACTGCAGCCGGTAAGCCATAACCCATTGTTCCAAGGCCTCCTGAAGTCATCCATCTATTAGGTTTGTTAAATTTATATTGTTGAGCCGCCCACATTTGATGTTGACCTACTTCAGTTGTGATAAACGTATCTTGATTTTTTGTCAGTTGGTAAAGCCTCTGTACCGCATATTGAGGCTTAATAGTTTTATCACTATTAATAAAACCAAGAGAGTCTTTAGATCTCCATTTTTGAATTTGCTCCCACCAATTTGAGATTTGTGATTTATTCGATTTTTGGAGATTTAATTTTTTTTTATTTATAGTTTTAATAATTATTTTAATAACTTCATTTACATCCCCTACAATTGCTAGATCTACTTTAATAATTTTATTAATGGATGATGGGTCAATATCGATATGAATTTTTTTTGAATTGGGAGAAAATTCATCAATTTTTCCAGTAATCCTGTCATCAAACCTTGCACCAATATTTATCAACAAATCGCAATCGTGCATGGCATTATTCGCTTCGTAAGTTCCATGCATTCCAAGCATTCCTAAAAATTGATTATCGTCACCAGGAAAAGCTCCTAAACCTTGTAGGGTTGATGTGATTGGAAAGCCAGTTAGTCTCACAAGCTCTCTTAATGACTCACTTGCTTTCGGTCCTGAATTAATTACACCACCACCGGTATAAAAAATTGGCTTTTTTGATTTAATAATTAAATCTATAAATTGATCAATTTGTTTTTGATTAAAATTATTATGAAATTTGCCATTTAATTTTTTTTCTTTTTTTGGTTTAAAATATACGGTTTTTGCAAACTGAATATCTTTTGGAATATCAACTAGTACTGGTCCAGGTCTTCCAGTTGTTGCAACATGAAATGCTTCATGTAAAATTCTAGGTAAATCCTCAATATTTTTTACCAACCAGTTATGTTTTGTACAAGGTCTAGTTATTCCAGTAGTGTCACACTCTTGAAATGCATCTGTGCCAATTAAATGCGTTGGCACTTGGCCTGAAATACAAACAAGCGGAACAGAGTCCATATAAGCATCTGTTAATGCAGTGACAACATTAGTTACTCCGGGCCCTGAAGTAACTAGAATTATACCAGGTTTACCAGACGACCTAGCGTAGCCTTCTGCAGCATGACCGGCGCCTTGTTCATGCCTTACAAGAATATGTTTTATTGAAGCATGGTTTTTTAATTCGTCGTAAATAGGTAAAACTGCACCGCCAGGATAACCAAAAATAAACTCTACTCCTTGATCCTCAAAGCATTTAAAGATAATTTCAGCTCCTGTATACAATTTTGACATTTTTCTAATCTAGCTGAAGTTGTAGTCATTGGTCAAGTTTAAGAATGAATTATTGAGATTTTTTCTAGAAATTTATTTTTTTCACTAGGCTGAAGCTTGATCCAATCAAGCATGTGGCTTCTTGCCCAAGTACTTTGTCTTTTGGCATATTGTCTGGTTTTTGTTGATATTTTTTCTTTAATTTCACTAAGTTTTTTTTCCTGTTTCAAATATTCTTTAATTTCCTGAATACCAATCGCTTTATTAACGCTGTTATCAGCTTTAACTTTAAGATTAATAAATTTTTTTACCTCTTTAATAGCACCTATTTTGATCATTTCTTCGGTTCTAAGATTAATCCTTTCAATTAATTCTTTTCTTGGAAAATCTATATAGATTTTAAAAAAATCAGTTTTATTAAAATCAGATTTAGTTCGTTTGAACCATTCATATAAAGATTTTTTTGTAAAAACTTTTATTTCATAAGCCCTTATTGATCTTTGGCTGTCAGTTGGATTTATTTTTTCTTTGGCTAAAGGATCAAGTTTTATTAATTTAAGATAAAATTCTTTTTGACCAATTTTTTTATGCAAAGACCTTATTTTATTTCTTAGACTAATTGGAATCACAGGAATATTTACCAATCCCTCTGTTAAAGCCTTAAAATATAAGCCTGTACCTCCAACTAATATTGGAATTTTATTTTTTTTTTTTATTAAGTTTATTTTTGTAAAAGCAAGTTTAAGCCAATCACCAGTCGAAAAATTTTTTCTGACATCATGGAATCCATATAAATGATGTTTAATATTTTGATAATTTTTTAAATCAGGTCTTGCAGATAAAATTTTTAATTGTTTATAAACTTGCATACTATCTGCGTTGATAATTTCACCGTTTATTTTTTTTGCAAGATTTATAGCAAAGATAGACTTACCTGATGCGGTTGGGCCCGAAATTAAAATAATCTTGGACCTTAAATCCATGATTAATCTAACTTAACACCTAAATATCTTCTTTGATTTTGGAGATTATAAATAACTAGCAAAATAGTTTTTTGATTAGATTTTAAAACTTGATCAACAGCTAAATTTAGATCATCAATTGAATTAATTCTTTTCTTTTGTGCCTCAACTATAACATTATTCACCTCTAATGAATTTAGTAGAGGACTATTGTTTTCAATTTTAGTAACAACTAAGCCAGTTGTTTGATTAGGTAGCTTCCTTGATTGGATATCCTCTGGAGTTAACGCTCGAAC
>VGCG01000054.1 GCA_016870175.1 Alphaproteobacteria bacterium | reverse complement strand
GCTTCAAAAACAAAAATAATTGTTATTTTAAATGATAATGATATGTCAATTGCTAAACCAGTTGGTGCAATGGCTACCTACTTAGCTAAAATATTTTCTGGAAAAATCTATTTTAGTTTAAGAGAAACTTTAAAATTAATTATTTCAGCCTTTTCAAAAAGATTTTCTAAAAAAGCAGGTAAAGCTGAAGATTTATTAAGAACTGTAGTCACTGGAGGTACTTTATTTAATTCTTTGGGTTTTTATTATATTGGTCCTATAGATGGTCATGATTTAAATTCTCTTATCCCAATATTAAAAAATGTAAAAGAAACAAGATATCAAGGTCCAATTTTGATACACATTAAAACCAAGAAAGGTAAAGGCTACTCTCATGCTGAAAAAGCAGAGGATAATTATCATGGAGTTTCCAAGTTTAATATCAAAACTGGAGAGCAGACAAAAAGTACTAATAAACTGCTTACTTATACAGAAGTTTTTGCTAACACACTTGTTCAGCACGCAAGAAAAGATAGCAAGATAGTTGCAATAACAGCCGCAATGCCCGGAGGCACTGGTTTGGACATATTTGCAAAAGAATTTCCAGATAGAACTTTTGATGTTGGTATAGCTGAACAACATGCTGTGACATTTGCTGCTGGTATGGCGACTGAAAATTATAAGCCTTTTGTAACAATTTATTCAACTTTTTTACAAAGAGCATATGATCAAATCGTTCATGATGTAGCTATCCAAAGTTTGCCAGTAAAATTTGCAATAGATAGAGCTGGATTAGTTGGTGCTGATGGTCCGACTCATGCAGGAAGTTTTGATATTACTTATTTATCAACTTTACCAAATTTTGTTGTAATGGCCGCTAGCAATGAAGCTGAATTAGTAAAAATGATAAATACTTCAATTGATATTAATGATAGACCAAGCGCAATAAGATATCCAAGAGGAAATGGTATTGGATGCGTTTTACCGTCAATTTATGAAAAAATAGAGATTGGAAAAGGAAAAATTATCCAAGAGGGGAAAAAGCTTGCCTTGCTAAACTTTGGTGCAAGATTAAAAGAAACCTTAATTGCATCTGAAAACTTAAGGAAAAAAGGGATTAATATATCAATCGTAGATGCAAGATTTGCTAAGCCATTAGATGAAAATCTTATTTGGCAACTAGCTACAACTCACGAAGCAATTTTAACAATAGAGGAAGGGTCTATTGGTGGTTTTGGTTCTCATGTAGTTAATTTTTTATCTAAAAAAAATTTATTAGACTCTAATTTAAAATTTAGATCTATGGAATTACCAGATTTATTTATTGATCAAGATACTCCTGATAATATGTACAAAAATGCACGTTTAGATGCTGCTTCAATTGAAGAAAAAATTTTAGATTTATTAAATTCAAACTTAATTTTGCAAAAACTTAAATAAATTAAATTACATGCATTGAGCTTTATTCATTAAATAATGATCTAAAAGTACACATGCAAGCATAGCCTCTCCAACAGGCACAGCTCTTATGCCAACACATGGATCATGCCTGCCCTTCGTTGATATTGATGTATTTCTACCAAACTTATCAATTGTTTTTTTACTTTTTAAAATGGAGGATGTCGGTTTAACCGCAAAAGAAACTATTATTTCTTGTCCAGAGGAAATTCCTCCTAGTATTCCACCGGCATTATTAGAATTAAATTTTAATTTTTTCTTTTTTACAGAAATTTCATCTGAATTTTCCTCACCCGATAATTGAGCTGAACTCATACCCGATCCAATATTTACTCCTTTAACAGCATTAATACTCATCATTGCAGAAGCTATATCCATATCAAGTTTTGAGTAAATTGGCGCACCAAGTCCTGCAGGAACTCCATTTGCTCTTACTTCAATAATCGCACCACATGATGAACCTGATTTTCTAATATCTAGTAAATATTTTTCCCATATTTTTATCATAGATTTATCAGGACAAAAAAATGGATTATTACTAATTATTTTTTTATTCCAATTACTTGTATCGCACCCTAAAATTCCAAGTTGAGTAACTGCACCAGAAACACTAAATCTTTTTCCTAATTTTTTTTCTAATACTTTTTTAGCTACTGCACCAGCAGCAACTCTTGATGCAGTCTCTCTTGCAGATGAGCGTCCGCCACCTCTGTAATCTCTAATTCCATACTTTTTAAAGTAAGTAAAATCTGCATGGCCTGGTCTAAATTTATTTTTAATACTAGCATAATCTTTAGGTCGCATATCTTGATTGTAAATTATAAGTGAAATAGGTGTTCCTGTTGTTTTTCCTTCAAATACTCCAGATAAAATTTGAACTTTATCACTCTCTTTTCTTTGTGTAGTAAATTTGGATTGGCCTGGTTTTCTTTTATCTAAATCAGTTTGAATATCTTTATCACTCAAATCTATTAAAGGTGGGCACCCGTCTATTATACACCCAATAGCAGGTCCATGAGATTCTCCCCATGTTGTGAATCGAAATAGCTTTCCAAAAGTATTAAATGACATTATTTATATTATATAGATTATTTTGTTTAAATTATGAATCAAAAAAACTCTCTAGGACTGGATATTTGCTTTTCAGATCTTGCAGACCCATTTGAATTATTTGAAAAATGGTATGAGGTAGCAAAAAAAAAAGAATTAAATGACCCAAATGCTTTAGCACTAGCTACTTGTAGAAATAATATTCCCACTGTTAGAATGGTTCTTCTTAAAAAATTTAATCAAGATGGTTTTGTTTTTTATACAAATCTTGATAGTCAAAAGAGTACTGAAATAAAAGAAAATCCAAATGTATCCATGTGTTTTCATTGGAAAAGTCTTTTAAGACAAATTAGAATTACAGGCTCTGTAAAACAGGTAAATGATGAAATTGCAGATAAATATTATAATTCTAGAAGTTATGAAAGTAGAATTGGTGCATGGGCCTCAAAGCAAAGTTCAGTTTTAAATAATAGAGAAGAATTACTACATTCTATCCAAAAATTTAAAAATCAATTTAAAGATAAGGAAAATGTACCAAGACCAAAATATTGGTCAGGCTGGATTTTGAAACCTATTAATTTTGAATTTTGGTTGGATGGTGAAAACAGAATTCATGAGAGATTGAAGTATGAATTGTCAAATAATAGATCTTGGGTAAAATCTTTACTAAGTCCTTAAAAGTCTCTTGTTAAGATAAAAGAAGTTAAATTTTTAAAAATATTTTTTTCCTTTGTGTCTTTAAAAACAGTTAGTGAGTTTGACGCTAGATTAATAAAGTGTTGTGCTTTTTGAT
>VGCG01000053.1 GCA_016870175.1 Alphaproteobacteria bacterium | reverse complement strand
CATTTAATTTGGTTAAAGGATAATAATTTTATAACAATAAAATATGGATTAGCTAGAGCTAGTTTAGAAAATTCCGATATTTTAGATCATGTAATTTTTCCAATAATTTTTTTATTAAAACAAATCGGGTTGTTGATACCTTTTTTATTTTTAGTCTGGCTTTTAATAAAAAAATTTAAATTCAATTTAAACTTTAAAGACAAAAAATTAATTTTTTTAATTACAATTAATTTATTGCCTATATTGTTCATGGCAGCAACGTCTCTAATTACTGGCTCAAATCTTAGAACAATGTGGATGACTCCATTTTATTTATTTTTTGGTGTATTATTCGTTTATATATTTCGATCTCAAATAAATTTAAAAAAATTGAATTCTTTTTTATACAGTTTTTTAATTTTATTTTTTCTTTCACCTGCAATTTACGCTTACATTTCAATATCGAATACAGATAAACGGACAGACTATCCAGGCAACGAAATTGCAAATAAAGTTCAATATATCTGGGATTTAAAATTTAATACAACTATTAGCGAAGTCATGGGAGACGAATGGAGTGCTGGAAATTTATCTTATCACCTTAAATCAAGACCAGTTTGGAAGGGTTTAGTAGATCAGAAAAAAATAAATGAGTACAAAGATTATATGTGTATAGATAATATTTGTATTGGGTCTAAATAAAGTATGAAGAAAGTTAAGATTTTAATTCCTATTTATAACGACTGGGACTCATTGTCTAAACTTTTAGAGGAAATTAATAGTGAGGCTAATAAAATTCAGGAAGAATTATCAATAATAATTATTAATGACTGTTCATCAGAAACAAAGTTAATTGAGGTAAAGAATTTTGATAAAATCAATTCAGTTAAGATAATTAATATGAAAGAAAACAGAGGGCATGGTCGATGTATTGCGACAGGGTTAAAATATATTTATGAAAATGAAGAATTTGATTACATTATTCCAATGGATGGTGATGGCGAGGATAGACCTCAAGAAATTAAAGATTTTATTCAAAACATAAATTATACTCCTGAAAAAACTATTGTTGGTGAAAGAGTTAAAAGATCTGAGAGTCTTTTTTTTAGATTTTGTTATAGTGCTCATAAAGTTTTAACTTATTTTTTTACTGGTCAATCTATAAAATTTGGAAATTTTACTTGTCTTACTAAACTAACTGTTGAAAAAATGATTAATGAAAAATCTACCTGGAGTAGTTTCTCTGGTGCTTTAGCAAAAGTAGAAAAGGAAAAATCAATGATTCCCTCTACTAGAGGAAGTCGATATTTTGAACCTTCTAAAATGAGTTTGATTAATTTAGTTAAACATTCTTTGTCTATCATTGCAGTGTTTAAAGCAGCAGTATTAATTAGATCAATATTTTTTTTGATTATTTATTTTTTTTTAATTTTTAGTAATATTTCAATTATAACTATCGTTCCAATTTTATTTATTGTGTTAATGAATTTTTTAACTTTTAAATTATCTAAAAGAGAGAGTCTTTCAGATTTTAATAATGCACTTTTAAATATCTCTGATATTAAATATCTTAAATGATCACTTTAAGCATGTATCTTTGGTAGGTTATAAAAATTGGCGGTGTCTATTTTTGATGAGTGATTTCTTCTCATGTTCCATTTTTTTTGAACACCGGCACTAGCAAGACTTAAAGCTGATCTCCCGTATTTAAAATTAGTATTGTCCATAGACCTCATTAAGGCGCTTATTTTCTCATCTTTTTCTGACGAAAATAGGTTTGTTTTCTGATTAGCGTTGGATAATCCGGTAAGCATAACGCCGGCTTTTTGGTATTGATATCCATTTTTAAAGATGTTTTCTAAAATAAAAACTGCGGTTTTAACAATTTCGATGCTATTATTTGTCGATATTGCAAAATCAATAGTTTTTGAGTTTGAGTAGTACCCAAAGTTTTTTTGAAAAGGGCTCGTTCTAATAAAAACTGTTATTGTTTTTGCAACCAAAGAGTCAGACCTAATTTTTTCAGATGCATTTAAACAATAATTTACTACAGCTTCCTTTAATTCACAAAATGTTTCGACTCTTTTACCAAACGACCTTGATACTACACAACTTTTTCTTTTTGTAGTCGTAGTTTCTAAATGAATGCAAGAAATTCCTCTAAGTTCAAGAGCAGTTCTTGAACTTAAAACATTAGAATTTTTTTTTATCCAAGTATTAGATTTATTCTTTAATTGTTTAGCATTATAGATTCCATTTTTTTTATAAAATTTTGTTAGCTGTTTACCAACTCCCCAAACATCATTAATATCTATTTTTTCTAAAATCGGATCAATATTTTCGACTCCAATTAAATTAGCTACTCCAGATAATTTTTTTTTCGCAATATGATTTGCTATTTTACTTAAAGTTTTTGTTTGAGCAATACCAATACTAGTTGGAATACCAGTCCATTGTAGAACAGTTGCTTTAATTTCTTTTCCTATACTTTCAATCTGATTATCAGGAAAATTTGACAAATCTAAAAATGCTTCATCAATAGAATAAATTTCTATAGGTGAGCCAAATTTTTTTAATGTACGCATTACTCTTCTAGATAAATCCCCATATAGAGAATAATTAGATGAAAAGACTTCAACTTTATTTTTGATGATAATATCTTTTGCTTTAAAATAAGGTTCACCCATCTTAATTCCTAAAGCTTTTGCTTCGTTAGATCTAGAAATAATACAACCATCATTATTAGACAAAACAATAACAGGTTTTTTTCTTATTTTTGGGTTAAACAATCTTTCGCAAGAAACATAAAAAGAATTACAGTCAACTAGTGCTATTTTTCTAGTAAACGGAATGGATGACATAAGTGACAACTCCCCAAATAAATATATCTTCATTTTCATTGATTAAAATACGATCAGTAAAGTTTTTAGATCCTGAGGTTAAAAATTTTCTATCTCTTTCTTGAATTAAAGTCTTAACAACTAATTCATCATGAACATTTGCAATTACTGTTGAAAAGTTTTTTGGCGTTAAGCTTTTGTCGACAACTAGCAAATCACCATCATTAATACCACTCTCGATCATGGACTTGCCTTGAACCCTGATAATGAAAGTAGCTGGAATATTTTTTATTAAATGAATGTTTAAATCAATATCTTCTTCGATATAGTCTGTTGCCGGGGAGGGAAAACCAGCGCCAACTTTATGCATATAATAAGGGATTGTTAGTTTCATGTTCTTGTTTTGTTCTTATTATTAGATGACTTATATGATACAGTCAATAGGTTGCATTTCGAGTCTGTAACAGAATCAAAAGAGAATCAAAACGTGAACATCCAAAC
>VGCG01000052.1 GCA_016870175.1 Alphaproteobacteria bacterium | reverse complement strand
TATTCAGCGCTTTTACAGAGGGTCTGCAATTATTTGCTAGCTTTGCAATTCTTCTGAATTTTCCAAGACATAATAAAATGAAAGGCATGGGCCAAATTGTTACTTGGTCGGTAAGAGATGAAACATTGCATTGTAATTCAATGATCAGATTGTTTAGAGATTTTATTAAAGAAAATCCAGACACTTGGACACCAAAGCTTAAAAAAGAAATTTATGAAGCATGCCGTACCATTATTGAACATGAAGATGCTTTTATTGATTTAGCCTTTCAAATGGGTCCCATGCAGGGTCTAACCGCTCAAGATGTTAAACAATATATTAGGTTTATAGCTAATAGAAGATTGACTCAATTAGGTTTAGAGGGAATTTACGAAGTCCATAAAAATCCACTTGCATGGTTGGATACGATGTTGAATGCAGTTGAACATATGAACTTTTTTGAGGGACGTGCAACAGAATATTCTAAAGCATCTACCCAAGGCACTTGGACAGAGGCATTTAGTTAATTTTGCGATATAAATAATAATTTTGTAAAACTATTTTAAGATAGCAAGATCAATATTTTTTTTTTGTAAAATTATTAAAAAACAAATTATCTTTGATTTAATTGTATTACTTGACGATATTTATTTCCTTTGTATTTCGCAAGCGGTCTAATTAATTTATTTGCTGCATGTTGCTCCATTATGTGAGCTGACCAACCAATAATTCTTGAGGTAACAAATATGGGAGTAAAAAAATCTGTATCAAAGCCCATTAAATGGTAAGTAGGTCCAGTTGGGAAATCAATATTTGGATAAATATTTTTTTCTTTGATCATTGTTTTTTCAATAATATCGTAAATTTTTTCATAATTCTTATTTTTTTTAATTTTAGCAACTTTAGCAAAATACTCTCTCATAGTTGGAACTCTTGAGTCACCCGATTTGTAAACTCTGTGGCCAAATCCCATGACTACTTGTTTTTTAGAAAGAGCATTTTTTATCCATTTCAAAGCATTTTCAGGTTTTTTGATTTTTTTCATCATGTGCATTACTTCTTCATTTGCACCACCATGCAATGGCCCTTTTAAACTTGCAATTGCACCAGTGATTGCACCATGAATATCAGACAAACTACTTGTAATTGTTCTTGCAGTAAATGTAGATACATTGAAACTATGCTCAGCATACAATATCAATGATACATCGAAAGCTTTAACAATTTCTTTTTGAGGTACTTTACCAAAACACATATAAAAAAAATTTTCAGAAAATGACAAATTTTTATTTGGTTTAATTAATTTTTGTCCTTTTCTAATTCGATAAAATGCAGCTAAAGCTGTTGGGGTTTTAGAAAAAATTCTTATTGCTTTTCTAAGATTGGCTTCAGGCGAAGAGTTAGATGTTTCTTTATCTTCTAAACCCATTACACTCACTGCTGTTCTTGCGACATCCATAGGATGAGATTTTTTTGGCATATGCTTAATTATTTCATATAAATTTTTTGTTAATCCTCGATTATCTCTTTCTTCTTTTTCAAATTTTTTAAGTTGAATAGAATTTGGGAGATCTTTATTTAAAATTAAATAAGCTACTTCTTCAAATTTACAGGCTGCACATAAATCTTGAGCAGAATACCCTCTATAAGTTAGGGAATTAATTTCTGGCATGACTTTAGAAATTTCAGTTTCATCAACGACAATGCCAAGTAAGCCTTTTTTAATAACATTACTCATTATTCATGTCCGTCTGTACTAAAGTTATAAATTTTTTCGTCTAATTGATTATATTTTTCATAATCAACTAGTTCATATAATCTTTTTCTGGTTTGCATTTTATCAATAATATTATTTTGATGTCCAGTATCATAAATGTTCCTTAATCCATCCTCGACACTTTTCATTGCTAATCTTTGTGTGGTTACGGGATAAATGACTATATTGTAACCGAAGTTTTCAAGTTGTTTATAGTTAAAAAGTTTTGATTTTCCAAACTCAGTCATGTTGGCTAATAAATAACTAGGTAATTCTTTTCTAACTTTTTCAAAATCTTTTTCATCCTCTAAAGCTTCAGGAAATATAATATCTGCTCCTGCATCTATATAGGCCTTACATCTTTCGATCATTTTATCTAAACCCTCAACCTCTTTAGCGTCTGATCTTGCGATTATCTTAAAATTCTCATCTTTTTTAGCAGAGACACAATCTTTGATTTTTTTAACCATTGCGTCCGTAGAAATTAGTTCTTTGTTATCTAAGTGACCACATCTTTTCCTTTCAATTTGATCCTCGAGATGAACTGCTGCAATCCCAAATTCTTCAAAAATTTCTATAGTTTCTTTGCATGATTTGAATCCAGTATCAATATCGACAATGGTTGGTAGATTAGTTACCCTTGAGATTAAATAAGATCTCGTGCTGACATCTTCTAATGTGGTTATACCAATATCTGGAAAGCCAAGGTCATTAGCCATAACTCCACCAGAAATATAAACTGCATCATAACCAATCTCCTCTATAAGCTTTGCTGTAAGAGGATTGTATGCTCCAGGGGCTCTTAATATTTTATTAGATTTTAATTTTTTTGATAAATCTATTCTTTTTTGATTTGGCTCTTTGTTAACAAAATGCATTAAAATATACCCTCTCTCATATTTCTTTTTAATTGATTTTTTTTTAATTCAATATTTAATTTCCAAAGGTCACCAGTTTTTAGTATTTTTAATTCTTGTACTACTTTTAAAAATCTTTCACATTCATTTTTATCTACAATTCTTTCGGTCAATTTTAAAAACTTATTAATATAATTTTCTCTTTTGAATGGGCGTATTCCATACGGATGAGCATCTGCTCTATCAATTTCATCGACAATTTTTTTTCCATTATTAAGTGTGACAATTACTTTTGCACCAAAAGATTTTTTTTTTGGATTAGGATCGTGATATTTTTTTGTCCATCTTTTATCCTCATGGGTTTTGATTGATCTCCATATTTTTATTGTGCTTTTTCTATTAGCTCTAGCCTTTGTGTATGATTTAACATGGTGCCAATCTCCATCTTCAAGAGCTACAGCAAAAATGTACATTATTGAGTGATCTAGTGTTTCTCTACTTGAATTTGGATTCATTTTTTGCGGATCATTTGCTCCTGTTCCAATTACGTAGTGGGTATGATGACTGGTAAAAATATCTATTTTATTAATCTCTGTTAAATCAGAAATTCTCGCTTTGATCCTTTTTGCAAGATCAATTAATGCCTGAGATTGATATTCAGCTGAATATTCTTTTGTATAAGTTTCCAAAATAGCTGTTTTAGATTGTCCTTTTTTTGGAAGTGAAACCTTA
>VGCG01000051.1 GCA_016870175.1 Alphaproteobacteria bacterium | reverse complement strand
TTTTATTTAGCGTCGATAGTCCTGATTTTACATTGAGAGTCGCAAGAAATATTAAAAAAATTAATAAGAATATAAAAATAATACATTTCGTTGCACCCCAAGTTTGGATTTGGAGAAAAAATAGAGTTAAAAAAATGGCAAAATTTATTGATCATATTCTTTTATTATTTGAATTTGAAAAAAAATATTTTGATAACGAAAATATTAAAAACACCTTTGTTGGACATCCTTTGCTTGAAAATAATTTTAAAAAGAAGGTTTTTATCGAAAATATCTTATCTTCAAAAAAAAAAATAATATCTATTTTTCCTGGTAGTCGTGAGTCAGAGATTAAAGTTTTGCTACCAATTTTATTAGATTTTGTAAAATTGATGAATGAAGAAACCTCAAAATATTTTTTTATTTTCCATGCGACAATAGAAAACAAAAATTATCTTAAATCTAAAATAAATCATAATCTTTTTAACAATATAGATATTATTTCTGATGAAAATTTAAAATCTCATTTCTTGGCAAACTCAATTTTTGCTGTTTCAAAATCTGGCACAGTTTCACTTCAAATTTGTAATGCAAATGTTCCAAGCATTATAATTTATAAATTAAATTTTATTAATTTTTTTATTTTAAAATTCTTGGTTAATGTAAAATTTGCTAATATTATCAACATAATTAATAACAAAGAAATAATTCCTGAATTGCTACAAAAGAAATGTAATGCCAAGGATATTTACAATATGGTTTCATTTTATCTAAAAAAACCAGAGTTAATAAATAATCAACTTGATATATGCAAAAAAACATTGTCTAAGATAAAATCTAAAACTTCCCCTTCTAATGCAGTTGTTTCAATTTTAAACGAGTATCTTATTTCCTAATCTTTTTAAAACTTCCTCTTTTCCTAGGGATGAAATAATATCATAAATTCCAGGACCATATTTTGATCCAGTAAGAGCTATTCTCAATGGTTGTCCAATATTTTTAAAATTTATTTTAAAAGTATCTGTTAAATTCTTTATAATTGGTTCCAAAGTTTCTTTAGTTAATTCAGTTGTTGACAATATTTTTTTAGAGAATTCTTTTATAATGATTTTTGTATTTTCATCAAAAAATTTTAAATCTTCAAAATTAAAATTTACTTCATCAATTATTATATATTTTGAATTATTGTATATGTCCTCTAAAGTTTTTGCTTTATTTTTAAGGAAACTCAAAGAATTTTTAATTTTTTTTTCCTTATCAAATTTAATTTTTTCCTTAAATGCCTCACAATATTGGCTTAAATTATTATAAAGCTCTTCTTCATTCATGTTTTTTATATAATATTCATTCATAGATAATATACGGTTCATATCTAGTTTAGCAGGAGACTTTCCTATACCTTCTAGATTAAAATACTTTATGCTTTCCTCTGGAGTAAAAATTTCTTTATCTTGATATGACCAGCCCAGTCTTAATAAGTAATTTTTTAAAGCTTGGGGTATTATTCCAATCTTCGAATAATCGTCTAAAGTAGATGCACTATCTCTTTTTGACAATTTTTTACCATCCATAGTATGAATTAAAGGTATATGAGCATATATTGGTAATTCCCAATTCATTGATAAGTAAATTTGCATTTGTTTAAAAGTGTTTATTTTATGATCGTCCCCTCTGATAACATGCGTTATTTTCATTATTCTATCGTCTACGGTAGCGGATAAATTGTAAGTTGGTGAACCATCATTTCTTAATATAATAAAGTCTTCTATAGTAGAATTTTCTATTTCAATATTGCCTTGAACTATATCTTTTAAAATCGACTTTCCATCAATTTTACTTTTAAATCTAATTACGGGTTTAATATTCTTTGGAATTTCACTGTCATTTAAATTTCTACATTTTCTATTATATATGTATGAAATTTTTTTGTATTTAGCTCTTTTTTTTTGTTCCTCTATTTCCTCATTAGAACAATAACATTTATAGGCATTACCATTTTTTATTAATTCATTAGCAACTTCTATGTGATCATTAATTTTAGTTGATTGGATGTATTCATCACCATCATAATCTATTCCGATCCATTTAAGAGACTTTAGAATTTGAATTTTATGTTCGCTTTTTGATCTTTCTTTATCAGTATCCTCTATTCTAAGAAAAAAAGATCCTTTCTGATTTTTAGAAAATAACCAATTAAATAATGCAGTTCTTACTCCTCCAACATGCAGGGCACCAGTAGGAGAGGGTGCAAATCTAGTTGCTACTTTACTCATTTAGTATTTTTAAACTACTTTATAAAAAGTTTCTATATAAAGATACTAAAACGCCTTGGACTTTTACTCTATCTGGACCAAAAATTTTTGTTTCATAATTTTTATTTGCACTTTCTAGGGCTACTATTTTACCTTTTTTTCTAATTCTTTTTAGCATTGCTTCATGATCATCAATTAATGCAACTACTATTTTTCCATTATCTGCTACGTTAGTTCTTTTAATGATAACAGTATCTCCCTCATAAATTCCTGCATCTATCATTGAGTCACCTTGAACTTTTAATCCAAAATATTCGCCGTTTTTTTCCAAGTTATTTGGTAAGGGAATTCTTGAAACTTCATTTTGTATAGCTTCGACCGGAGTTCCTGCAGCAATTTTTCCAAGAACTGGAATGCCTGTTTCTTCAGGATTTTTATTTGACTCATCTAAACCACCCTTAATTACGCTTGGTGAGAAAGTGTTGTAGATGTCGTTAGCTGAGGCTGTTTCTGGCAATTTTATTACTTCTAATGCTCTTGCCTTATGGGGTAATCTTTTAATAAATCCTCTTTCCTCTAGTGCACTTATTAATCTATGAATTCCTGATTTTGATTTTAAATTTAAAGATTGTTTCATTTCTTCGTAAGACGGTGATATGCCGGTGCTTCTTAACTTTTTGTTAATATAAATTAGCAGGTTTTTTTGTTTTTTAGTAAGCATAAGAACAAATATCGTACAATAAATGTTCTATAAAAGTTCTTAAATTTTAACAATGCTTTAAAAAGATAATAAAATCATGGTTTATAAGGTTAGAGAACTGAAAAAATTGGATTTTTATTTAAATTTTTCAAAAGTGATTCACCAATTAAAAAAGTTTTTATCGAAGTTTTATTAGTAAAATTTAGGAGTTCTTTTTTTGTTTTAATTCCGCTCTCTGAAATTATTGGGGCTTTGTGATTTACTAAAATACTATGAATATTATAAGTTGTATTTAAATCAGTTTTTAGTGTTTTAAGATTTCTATTGTTTATTCCAATAAGTGCTTCTTTAAAACCAAGTGCTTTTTTAGCTTCTTTAACATTATGCACTTCAACGATAACTGACATTCCAAATTTCAATGCTTCTTCATACAAAATGTTTGCCAGATTATCTGATACCGCAGATAGAATTATTAAAATTGCATCAGC
>VGCG01000050.1 GCA_016870175.1 Alphaproteobacteria bacterium | reverse complement strand
GGGAGAGCTATTGCAAATATAACAAGTTCTACTGAGGCAAATAAATTAATTATTACTTATCCAGAGCTAGCAATAGTAGAAGATGGAATTAAAGATCCTGCTGTTTTATCAATGATGGTAGATCAAGGTGATCAGGTATGGTTAAATTATATCAATCAATGGATTGAGATTAAGAAAGCATCAGGTTTTTTTGATGCTTTGCTAACTAAATACGAATTAAAAAGTTTAGAATAAATTAGATATTTAAACTTAAATCCTTATAAATTTAGTTGTGAAAAAATTTCTAACTATTTTATTTTTTTTAGTTTTAACTGCTTGCTCTAAACAAGATCTAAACTGGTACATACTTTCGCCCTATAATGTGAATGGCCTTACAAATTTGAAATTTTTATTAACTGGATTAACTACAACTCTTTTTATCTCAATTACATCTATAATTATTTCAATTATAATTGGTTTTTTGGTCGCAATACCCTCTTTATTTAAAAATAAATTTTTATCTTTCTTAAACATAGCTTACGTTGAGATTGTTAGAGCAATACCATTATTGGTGCTTATATTGTGGGTTTACTATGGTTTGCCAATAATTTCTGGTATCAGTCTTAGTCCATTTGTATCTGGAATAATAGCTCTATCAATAAGCGAGAGTGCTTTTCAAGCCGAAATTTTTAGAGCTGGGATTAATTCAATTAAAAAAGCACAGTGGGAAGCAGGTAGTTCATTAGGTTTAACTTTCTTAAAGAGATTAAGATTTATAATTATGCCACAAGCTATTAAAAATATCTTACCTGCTTTAGGAAATCAATTTATCTATGTTTTAAAGATGTCGTCTTTGGTCTCTATAATTGGCATTGGCGATTTGACTAGAAAAGCAAATGAATTAATTGTTTCAACTTATCGACCTTTAGAAATTTATACTTTTCTGGTATTGGAATATTTGATTTTAATTTTAATAATTTCTTTTTTTGTAAGAAAATTTGAGAGAAAACTGAAACAAGACTCAAATAATTAGTTTTTTTTTCTAAACTCCCAAGGAAACTCAAATTCCATTGACCACATACCAATTCTATTAATTCTTGCATAATCTTCGTCAGAAATAAATTTTTTAGAGTATTTTCTATAAGCAAATGCATAACCATTTTTTACTAAATAACTTGATAAGCTTTCATTATTGATAAAACACTCTGCTAAGCTTCTTTGATATATATCTAAACCTTCAATTATACAATTTGGTTTATTATTTAAAATCTTATTTACTAAAATTGTTCGAGAATCTTTTCCACAATTGACTATAATATTATTAATTTTACATTTTTGATTTAATTCCGGAGCATCTATTCCATTAAATCTTATTTTTTTTCCATCCAATTGGATAGTATCTCCATCAATTATCTTTAAATCCGAACTTTTCGAAAATTTAATTGGAATTAAAAATACTATAGATAATAAAATTAATAGCACCAAAGTTTTTCTTACATTCAAATACATTTTATAAAGGAAAAAAATTTCTCAAATTAAAATTAAATTCTTTTTTTAAAAAGAATATTAAAAAAAATAACACAACTATTCCCATTATCCAATTTGTAAGAAGCATTGTGTAAAAGATATCTTGTAAATCCCCACCTAAAATATTGATGACATACCACAACGATAAGAATGGAATTAAGGTTAATCTTAAGATAGTCATATAAAAAGCTAACAATGGTTTTTTAATGGCCTGAAATAACGCCGAGGTAATAAAAAAAGTTGGATAAATAGGACCTATAAATGCGGCTATTTTTAAATAATTTTCACCAGCGCTTATAACCTCTTTATTACTCGTAAATTGAGACATAAAGAAATTTGCGGTAAAATAAATAAATGTTCCAGCTAAACACATAAATAAAAAACCAAATTTCATAGCCTTTAGATATGTTTCAATAACGCGATTTAAATTTTTTGCACCATAATTTTGTCCAGCAATCGAAATGACAGCTGTGTTTAAACCAATCACAGGTAACAATAATACCTGTTCGAGTCTTACAGCGGTACCATATCCAGCTATAGCAAGTTCACCAAATTGACCTACAAAATAAAAAATATTAAATATACCAAACATAATCATTAACATTGTGAACATGATTGGAACTGATTGCAAAAACAAATCTTTAATAAGACGAAAATTTGGAATGAAATTTTGAATTTTAAGATTATGTGCTAGATCACATGATAAAACTTTATATAAAAGATATATTGTACCAATTGATTGAGCGATTAAAGTTGCAATAGCTATACCAGATATACCAAGTGCTGGAATAATACCATATCCAAAAATTAACAAAGGATTTAATAATAAATTTACAAAAAAGGAAAAAACTAAAATATTTCTATAACTCTTAGTATCACCTTGAGCGCTCAAAGATCCATTTAAAGATAATTGTAAAAGTAAAATAATTGAACCATAAAAAATTACATCCAAGTACTTTTGAGTTAAAATTATACTTTCATTAGTTGAACCCAAAATTTTAAGTAAAAATTCAGAAAAATTTAATCCTAAAAAGGTAACAAAAATTGAAATAAAAACTGAAAATACTATTGATTGGGCTATGTACATTGAGGCTTTGGAGTTGTCTTTAGCACCTATTGAGTTACTAATTAAAGCTTGAGTTCCAGCCTGAATTCCGATCGCTATAGACATTGCAACAAAATATATTGGCCATGATTTAGCAATTGCAGCCAAAGCTTCTGGGGAAATTTTTCCAGCAAAGTATGTATCTACTAAATTATAAAAAGTCATAAATAATGACCCTGTGCTTGCTGGTATTGTAACTTTTCGAATTAAGTACCAAATAGGTTCTTTGGTTAAATTCATTAAAAACCTTATTAAATTAATTAAATTCTTTTTGAAATATATGCTTTTTTCCGGACTCTTTAGCAAGTTTTATCTGGTTTTGTCTCATTCTAAAGCGCTCTTTTTGATCTTGTGTTAATTTATCATGGCATTTTATGCATGATACACCCTCTTCATATTTTTTTGATTTTTTATCGTTGGTCGATACAGGTTGTCTACAGCCACTGCAAATAGAATATGTTCCTACTTTAAGTCCATGTTTGACACTTATTCGATTATCAAAGACAAAACATTCACCTCTCCATAAACTAGCTTTTTGATCAATTTTATTAAGATAATTTAAAATACCACCTTTAAGCTGATAAATATTTTTAAATCCTTTTTTTTCTAAATAAACAGAGGCCTTTTCACATCTTATCCCACCTGTGCAAAACAATCCTATAGGCTTACTTTTATTAAGTTTATTTAAAAATTTTGGGAAATCTCTAAAGTTATTTATATCTGGATTAACCGCATTTTTAAAGGTTCCTATAGCATGCTCAAATGGTTTACGAGCATCAATTAAAAGCGTATTCTTATTTTCAATTAATGA
>VGCG01000049.1 GCA_016870175.1 Alphaproteobacteria bacterium | reverse complement strand
GATGAAAAACCAAATAAAGATTATTATTTCGTAAATGATACTGAATTTAAAAGATTAATTAAAAATCAAGAATTTTTAGAGTACGCGAAAGTTTTTAATAATTTATATGGTACCACAAGAACTCCAGTTATTGATAATTTAAATAAAGGTAAAAATGTTTTATTTGATATTGATTGGCAAGGAGCAGATCAAATCAAGAATAAAAAGTTAGATTATAAGCTTATTACTTTTTTTATCTTACCACCCAGCAAAGAAGTTTTGTTTCAAAGATTATCAAATAGAGATATGAAAGATAAACTAATTGTTGAAGAAAGAATGAAACAATTTAGTCATGATCTATTACATTGGATTAATTATGATTATGTTATAATAAATGATAATTTAAATAGTTGTTATTCTAAAATTCTTAAATTAATTAATGCAGAAATAAACAATAGCCCTAAAGATTACGATCCAGAATATATTAGATCACACGTAGAAAAGTTAACTTATTAATTTTTCATATTCATTTGTCAAAAGATAGTAAGTATCACAATCTAAATTTTGTGGACGTAAATTTAAATTTATTTTTAATTTTTTTAATACAGCTAAATTTCCATTAAATAACTCATAATAAGGTTTTTTTAACATTTTTCTACGATGATTAAAAAAAATCCTTGAAATTTTTTCAAGATTTTGTGGATTTTTTATTTTTATAAATTCTTTCTTAGGTTTAAAAAGTAGTAAAGTACTATCAATTTTAGGTTTAGGTGAAAATGACTCAGGTTTAACATCAAAAATTTTTTTTATATCCAGTTTCCAATTTGAAATTAATGACAATCTACCATAAGCAGAAGTATTAAATTTTGCGATTATTCTATCAGCCACCTCTTTTTGAAACATTAAAATAAGATAATCAAACCAAAAATTATCATCATTAGAGTTCAATATCCATTTGCAGAGAATTTCAGTTGAAATATTATAGGGAAGATTTCCAAAAACGGTCAATTTGTCTTTAGATATTAAATTTTCATTTATATTAAGTATATCATCATTAATGATCGTTAGTTGATTTTTAAAATTATTATTTAAAATAGAAGCAAGATTACTATCTTTTTCAACAGCATAAATTTTTTTTGGATTTTCATTTAAAATAAATGAGGTTAGATTACCAGTACCAGGTCCAATTTCTAGTATAGTTTTGTTTTTAATTTCAACAATTTTAATTATTTTTTCTAATACATTTTTATCAATTAAAAAATTTTGTCCTAAACTTTTTTTTGGTCTTATCAATTTTTATCCAAAAAATTAATGGCGGTTATTAAACTAAGTGGATTTGATAAATTTTTACCTAGCATGGTTTGATTTGGACCATGATCTGGTGAAATCCTAATAAATGGTAAGCCTAAAGTGATATTGATAGCGTTATATTCATATAAAGTTTTAAAAGGAGTTAAAACTTGATCATGATACATGCCAATTATAACATCAAATTTTTTTCTATTATTTTTTAAAAAAATTGTATCTGCTGAAAATGGGCCAGATATTTTATATCCATGTTTTAATAAATTTCTAACAGTTGGTTTTAAAATTTTTTCATCTTCATTGAATGAGTCAGTGCTCTCGCAATGAGGGTTAAGACCTAAAATAGCTATATTTGGTTTAATCCCAATGATATTTTTATAGAAAGAATTAATTAAATTCACTTTATCAGAAATTATTTTTTTATTAATATTTTTAGTAACAAATTTTATTGGCAAGTGAGTAGTCACGGGACAAACTGAGAGTTCTTGATTATATATTAGCATTGCATTTTTTTTTATCGAAAATGATTTCGACACATATTCTGTAATACCTGGAAATTTTTTGTCTAAAAAAGAATTTTTTGAAATCGGTCCATTTATAAATTTATGTGTAAAATTACTTTTAATTATTTTGAAAGCTATCTTAAAGGACTCTGCAATGTAACTATATGATTTTTTTGATATTTTTTTAAATGCATTTTTTATATTATAATCAACATTGATTAAGTTTATTGATTTGTTTGTCAAATGATAGCTGTTTAAAATAGCTGGATTTAAAAAATTAATATTAATTTTAAAATTTAATTTTTTCATTTGTAGTAGTAATAATTTTTTTGATGCAATTAAAATAATTGGGCTTTTATATTTTTTATATTTTAGTGCTTTAAAAAAAATTTCTAAAAAAACACTATTTGGTTCTCCAGCAACTATTAGTATTGGTTTATATTTCATTAATGGCAATACTTTTCAAAACTTTATTAAAGTAAATATTTGAAAATTGGTTTAATTGTTGATTTACTTTTTCTTCAAAAATTAGTTCAACTTCTTTTTCAGAATTATTTTTTTTTTCTGTCTCCCTTATATTGTTTATTTTTAAAATTAAAAATCCTCCTGGCACAACAATAGGTTTCGTAAATTGATTAATAGTGATATTTTTAAGTTCGTTATTTATTTTTGGATCAATGGAACTTTGTTTGATCCAGCCCAGTATTCCACCACTACTAGCACTATCAGACGTACTATGAATTGCTGCCGCTCTATTAAAGTCTTGTTCTTTTATAGTGTTTTCAATTAACTTATACTTATCTTGAATATTTTCGTTATCTTGAACATTAAAAACAATTTCAGATAACAAAAATTCCTTTTGTTTATTAGTTTGTTGAAATTCCTTTTTAATCAATTCTTTATCTACTTTTACACTATTGGAATATTTTTTATAAATTAACTGATTCCACAATAATTCAATGGTAAATCTTTGTTTGATATCTTTAATATCTAGACCATATTTATTAATTTGATTTGTAAAACTTTCAAAAGAAGAAATGTTTAATCTAGTTATATAATTTTTAATAGCAGCATCTAAATATTGTTCATCTACTTTCATTTCATTAAAATTTTTCAAAACTTCAATTTTTTTAACTTTTTCCCGTATTAAGGAGTTTTTGCTTATTTCATAAATTTTTTCTTTTTCAAATTTTTTTAAATCTTTATTTATGAAAGTTAAATAATCAATTTCATTTAGAATATCTATGGAGGTTATAATTTCATTGTCAACTTTGACAACAATTTTGTTTTCATAGGCATTAATTTCACTTTTTAAAAATATCAAAAACAAACATAGAATTTTTATTATAAATTTTTTTTGCATTAATTTAACTTATATTTTATTGATCAAATTTTTGCTCATATGTTGTTAAAGGAAATAAAGTTATAGTAAAAAATAAATTTTCAGTTGGTTTTAAATCTCTATCTTGATAGTATGTTTTTTTATACTTAATACCTGCTGTCAAACAATCATTTTTATACTCATAAACCAGATCATAATATTCTGTTAAGTCTATTTTTATATTTTTTCTAGTATTAAAATTTAAATAATTTTTTTCATCTATTTTATAACTGGTGTTATTTTCTATCAAATTTGTGTTTCCTATTTCATTACTTGACTCAATATAATTAAACTTTGTAGAAAAA
>VGCG01000048.1 GCA_016870175.1 Alphaproteobacteria bacterium | reverse complement strand
ATAAATAAATTTTTATGAGACAATTCTTCATTTGAAAATTGAGTTGTAATATAACCAAAGGATAAATTTTTATTAAAATTAAAAGAATAGTTTCCTGAAGTAGTTTTACCGATAATTTTGTCATCTAAAAAAATAGGTTCTTCGTGAAGTAATAATGGCTTACCAGGTTCATTGTCTTTTAAACAAAGCATAACAAATCTTCTTGATATTTTTTGTTCTTTAATTTTTTGAAGTGCCTGTTTGCCTATAAAATCAACATTTTTCTTATAACTAATGGCAAAATCTAATCCTGCTTGGTATTGATTTTCCTCAGGTGAAATGTCGTGCCCCCAATGTAAAAATCCACTTTCCATTCTCATGGTATCTAAAGCATGCATTCCCGCATGACTGAGATTAAATTCTTTACCTTTTTCTATTATTAAATTGTAAATTGATTTTCCATCCCCATGATTTATATAAAGTTCATATCCAAGCTCTCCTACATAAGATAATCTTTGTGCCCAAACCTTTTTTGAATTTATTTTTATATATTTTCCAGTACCAAATTTAAAATTTTCATTACTCAAATCATCATGTGAAATAGATGAAATTAATGCTCTGCTTTTTGGACCAAATATACCTAAACAAATTAAATCATCTGTAACATCTTTAAATTCAACTTCCTTTGACAAGTGTTTTAAAATATGCGCTTTATCGTGAGTTCTAACTGCTGCTGAACTCACTACTCTAAAATAATTCTTATCAATGCAAATTACTGTTAGATCAGTTTCTATGCCACCGGCCTGGTTAAGCATATGTGTATAGGTTGACTTACCAATTTCATTTTTAATATTTGCCGTACAAAGTTTTTGTAATTCATTATGAGCTAGCTCTCCTTTGATTTCATATTTTGAAAAAGGTGATAACTCATAAAGACATACATTGGTCATGGTATTTTTGGTTTCAAATTCAACAGCTGGATACCAATTTTGATAATTAAAACTATATTGATACTCAGGTTTTTCTCCATTTAATGCAAACCACATAGGTCTTTCATATTCACCTGACTGACCAAAACAAGCACCAGCATTTTTTAATTCATCATGGTAAGGAAGTAGCTTTTGGTTTCTTGATGTATAATGCTGTTTATAAGGCCAATGCATACCATATAAATCGCCTAATGTTTCTGTAACCCTTTCCATAATAAATTTTTTAGATGAATGAAATTTTTGAAATCTTTTGATATCTAAAGAATACAAGTCTTCAGTCATATGGCCATTCATAATCCATTCTGCAGTTACTCTTCCAGCTCCTCCTGCGCTAACTATACCTATCGAATTAAAACCACAACAGGTGAACAGATTTTTAACCTCAGCTGTTTCTCCTAAAAGATATTGAGTATCTGGCGTAAAAGACTCTGGACCTGCAAAAAATTTTCTAATTCCAGCAGTTTCTAAAATAGGCAATCGATGAAATGATTTCTCCAAATAAGGTTCAAAATGATCAAAATCATCTGGAAATTCCCCGAATGAAAAGTCATTAGGAACGATGCCTTTATCTTTAAAGGCATTTTTAGAATTAGGCTCAAATATTCCAACTAACATTTTTCCAGCGTCTTCTTTTAAATACAGACAAGCATTATAATCTCTTAAAACAGGTAAATTTTTTGGTAGATCTTTCATCGGTTCGGTGATGATATAAAAATGTTCGTTGGGATAAAGCGGAACGCTTACTCCTATTTCTTCTCCAATTTGTCTTGACCACATACCCGTTGCAAGCACCACATACTCACAATCAATTTTACCTTTTGCAGTTTCAACACCATTGATTTTATTATTTTTAACTAAAATTTTTGTCACAGGAGTTTTTTCAAAAATTTTTGCCCCATTTATCTTAGCAGCTTTTGCAAGCACATTGGTTACGCCTACTGGATCTGCTTGGCCATCATTTGGAATATGAATTCCCCCATAAATATCATCATTATTAATTACTGGATATAAATCTTTTATTTTTTTTTTATCTATAACTTCAACGTTTATATTAAATAAATTAGCAGCAGTCGCTTGGCGTAGAAGTTCTTGAAGTCGTTCTTTAGTGCTTGCAACAGTAATTGATCCATTTTGTTTTAAGCCTGTTGAAAGACCAGTATAAGTTTCTAATTCTTTATATAAATTAAGAGAATATTTTCTTAGCTTAGTGATTGTTGCTGTTGCACCTAGCTGACCAACTAAGCCTGCGGCATGCCAAGTTGTTCCAGATGTTAGTTGATCACGTTCAAGTAAAATTGTATCTTTCCAACCAAATTTTGCTAGATGATAGGCAACTGAACAACCAGAAATACCACCACCAATTACAATAACTTTAGCACTCTTTGGTAATAGTTTTTCCATTAAATTAATTTTTTATCGCTTCATCTGGTGAAATAAACTTTTGCCCAATAGCATTAGCAACCGCTTTGTAAGTTACTTGACCTTTATAAACATTTAATCCAGCTAAAAAATTTTTATCTTCAGTTAAGGCTTTTTGATAACCTTTATTAGCGAGTTTGATTAATAAAGGAAGTGTTGCTTTATTTAGAGCAAGTGTTGAGGTTCTTGGAACAGCTCCAGGCATATTTGCAACACAATAATGCACTATATCATCAACAATAAAAGTTGGATTGCTATGAGTAGTTGGTTTACTTGTTTCAACACAGCCACCTTGATCGATTGCAACATCAACAATTACCGATCCTCTTTTCATAAATTTTAACATATCTCTGGTAACAAGTTTTGGTGCTTCAGAGCCTGGAATTAATACTCCTCCAATTAATAAATCTGCCTCTGCTATTAATTTTTTTAAATCTATTTTATCAATTATTTCTGGAATAATTTTACTACCAAACATTTGAACTAACTGTTTTAATCTTGCTTCTGATTTATCAACAATATGAACTTTAGCTTGCATGCCAGTTGCAATTACTGCTGCATTTTCACCGACCACCCCACCACCTAAAATAACTACCGTTCCACCAACCACCCCAGGTGCGCCACCTAATAAAAGTCCTCTACCCTTTTGATTTTTTTCTAAACAGTGAGCTCCTGCTTGAATTGACATGCGACCTGCAACAGCACTCATCGGAGCTAATAATGGTAATCGTCCGTGATTATCAGTAACAGTTTCATAAGCTATACAAACACTTTTGGATTTTATTAAACCATCGGTTAATTCTTTAGCGGCTGCTAAATGAAGATAAGTGTAGATAATTTGATTTTCTCTTATCATGTCAACCTCAACTTTCTGAGGCTCTTTGACTTTAACTATAATGTCTGCATCATTAAAAATGTCCTCTGCTTTATTAACGATAGTTGCGCCAGCTTTTTGATATTGATCATTATCAAAACCTGCTTCAAAACCGCCATTGTTTTCAACTAAAACTTGATGACCCTCCCCAATTAAAGCTTTAACACTATCTGGCGTTAATCCAATTCGATATTCTTGTGCTTTTATTTCTTTGGGAACTCCTAGCTTCATAATAGTGTCGATAGATTAAAAAACTATAAACTAGTTTTTTTGATTCTTTTGATAATTGGTAATCCCTATTCTTAACTTATCAATAATTTCATCAATATGTTTCTTTTCACAAATAAATTGTGGGGCAATAATTAAACAATCTCCAGTAGCTTTAAAATTAACGCCAGCTTCATAGCAGGATTTAAATGCCTCAAATCCAGCTTTACCAGGTTTAGTATTAAGCTTCATATCAATTCCACCCATTAACCCATAACCTCTAATATTGTCTATTGACTCTATATCTTTAAGAGAAAATAACCCTTTTTGAAAATAGGGTGCTAAATTTTTAGCTCTATTAAATATATCGTCTTTTTCAAAAATATCCTGAACTGCTAATGCTGCGGCAACAGCTACAGGAATTCCAGAGTAAGTGTATCCATGAAATAATTCAATTGAACCTGTTGGTGAAGC
>VGCG01000047.1 GCA_016870175.1 Alphaproteobacteria bacterium | reverse complement strand
AAAATTAAAAGAATTCCTAAAATATCAGTTGCAAATCCTGGAATTATTAAAAGTATTGACGCAAAAGTTATTGTAGCCCCAGAAACAATCTCATAAGCAGAAATTTCATGTTTAACTAGTTTTCCTAAAAATAATTTTAAGGTGTTTAATCCTTCATATTTTGCGTAATAAATTCCTATGATGGCACTTATAAAAGTGAGACAAATTGTGTTAAAGGCTCCTATTTGAGAACCTATTTTAATAAAAAGATAGATCTCAACAATTGGTATTAGAATTATCGTAAAAATAACAGGGTTCATTTGTCACTAATCTAAATTGCCAGTTGAAATTAAGCAACTTAGTTATTACAATTAAAATATGAATTATAGTTTTGAGTACATAGATGTAATTTTTTTAGCAATGGTAGCTGGTTTTATTTTTCTAAGATTAAGAAATATACTTGGTAAAAGAACCGGTTTCGAGGGGAAAATACCTCAACAATTTAATGAAATTTTAGAAAATACAAAAGTAAGTAAAGTTGAAAAAACTAACCAAGAATTTGACGATAGAGCCCAAAAGGAATTCTTAAATGGCGCTAAGATTGCATATGAGACAATCATTACTGATTTTAGTGATAATGATAATAAAATTATTTCTAGCAAATCTCTTTTGGGAAAAAAAATATATGATCAATTCAAGCAGGCCCTTAAAGAAAGAAATGAAAAAGGTCATTTTGCAGAGATCACATTTGTTGGAATCAATTCGGCTATCATTAAAGAATATAAAAGAATTGATAAATTTTTAGAAGTTATTGTAGACTTTACTGCTGAGGTAATAACTTGCATCAAAGATAAAGAAAAAAAAATTGTTTCTGGAGATCCTGATAAAATTATTAAAATATATGATACTTGGGTCTTTTCGAGAGACATAAGTTCTAAAAATCCTGATTGGCAATTAGTTGATATATTAAAATAATTGAACAATAATATTTCAAATAAAGATAAAAAAGATTGGGAAAAATTTATCTTGAGTAAAGAAAAGTTAGTTAATAAAGATATTTCCAAACCAAATAAAGTTCTTAGTAAAATAAGAAAAATAGACTTGCATGGTTACTCGATAGATGCAGCCAATAAAGCTGTGGAGGAGTTTATAATAAAGTCTTATAAAAATGCAGTAAATAAATTGATTGTAGTGACCGGTAAAGGAATTCATTCTACAAGTTATAAAGATCCCTACATTTCAAAAGATTTAAGTATTTTAAAAAATTCTGTCCCTGAATTTATTAAAAAAAATAAAGATTTAATGAAATTAATTTATAATATTCAGGATGCACAAGTTGAAGATGGTGGAAGTGGAGCTTTCTATATTTTCTTGAAAAAAGATAAATCTATAAAATAAATTTTGATAAATCTATATCTTTAATTAAATTATCTAAGTTTTTATCTATATAGTTTTTATCAATAATAATTTTTTCACCAGATCTATCCGTTGCGGTGAAACTTACTTCTTCAATAATTTTTTCAATAATCGTATGTAATCTTCTGGCACCAATATTTTCAATGGTTGCATTTACTTCTGAAGCGACGTTTGCAATCCTATCAATACCATCGTCTGAAAATTCAAGATTAACATTTTCAGTTTTTAAGAGAGCAACATACTGTTTTATTAAGCTGTAATCTGGCTCTTTTAAAATTCTCTTAAAATCATCACTGCTTAAAGCTTCTAGCTCAACTCTTATTGGCAGTCTTCCTTGAAGCTCAGGGAGCAAATCTGACGGTTTTGCAAGTTGGAAAGCTCCCGATGCGATGAATAAGATATGATCAGTTTTGATTGGCCCATATTTTGTGTTAACAGTTGTGCCTTCAATTAGGGGTAATAAATCTCTTTGAACCCCCTCACGAGAAACATCTGCACCAATTCTGTCACCTCTATTTGAAATTTTATCAATTTCATCTAAAAAAACTATTCCATTATTTTCAGTTGCAATTTTCGCAGCTTTAATAATTTTATCCTGTTCAATTAATTTATCTGACTCGTCATTAATTAAAATATCATGTGATTCTTTAACGCTCATCTTTTTTTTCTTTTCTTTAGCTCCCATTGATTTACCAATTATTTCACCGATATTAATCATGCCTATGTTAGCTCCTGGCATGCCTGGAATTTCAAAAGATGCACTATTATTTCCAGTATCACTAACTGATATTTCGATTTCATTATCATCAAGATCACCATTTTGAAGTCTTTTTCTGAAACTTTCTCTAGTAGCAATACTTGCTTTACTACCAACTAGAGCATCCAAAACTTTTTCCTCAGCTAATTTTTGAGCTTTAGTAAATACTTCTTTTCTTTTTTTTACTTTTTCCATTGAGATTGCAATTTCGATTAAGTCTCTAATGATTTGTTCAACATCTCTTCCAACGTAACCAACTTCAGTAAAACTTGTGGCTTCAACTTTAATAAATGGAGCTTCAGCAAGTTTAGAAAGTCTTCTAGAAATTTCGGTTTTTCCTACTCCTGTTGGTCCAATCATTAGAATATTTTTAGGTAAAACTTCGTTTTTCATTTCACCCACTAGAGCTTGTCGTCTCCACCTATTTCTTAATGCAATAGCAACAGCTCTTTTTGCTTTATTTTGTCCAACAACAAATCGATCTAATTCTGAAACTATTTCTCTAGGAGTCAAGGCACTTACTATGGAATTTTCTTTTTTAGTATTTTTATCTTTTCGAATTAGGTTAGTTACGTTTGAATTTTCCATCAGATTTTTTCAATTTTAGTGTTATTATTTGTAAAAACACAAATTTCCGAGGCTACCTCTATTGCTTTTCTTGCAATCTCTTCTGCACTCATATTTGTAGACATTAAAACTTTTCCAGCAGCTAATGCGTAATTTCCTCCAGAGCCTATTCCAATAATATCACCTTCAGGCTCTAGAACATCGCCTGTTCCAGATATAATATAACTATTTTCTTTGTCACCAACCGCCATTAACGCTTCTAATCTTCTTAGATATTTATCTGTTCGCCAGTCTTTTGCTAGTTCAACTGCAGCTCTAGATAGGTTTCCTGCATGTTTTTCAATTTTAGTTTCTAACCTTTCAAACAAAGTTAATGCATCTGCAGTAGATCCCGCAAAACCTGCTACGACATTCCTTTTCTCAATTTTTCTAACTTTTGAAGCTGTGCTTTTAACCACTGTATTTCCCATACTAACTTGGCCATCACCTGCAACCACAACCTCATTATTTTTTCTTACTAAAACTATTGTTGTCATATTCAATAAATGGATATTATATTTTTTTCTTCAAGTGGTGATTACTAATATTGATATCGTTAAATAATCTATGTATACATTTTGTTTATATGTCTAGAAGAGCCAAAATTTCGAGAAAAACCAAAGAAACTAATATCAGCGTCGAAGTTAACATTGACGGTAAAGGAAATTATAAAATTGATACTGGAATAGGATTTTTAAACCACATGCTAGAACAGCTTTCAAAGCACTCATGCATTGACCTTAATGTAAAGGCGAAAGGTGATACTCACATTGATTTTCATCATACAACGGAAGATACTGGAATTGCTATAGGGGAAGCTTTAAAGAAAGCTGCTAAAAAATTTGTTGGAATTAAAAGATATGCCAGTGCCATGATTCCAATGGATGAAACATTAACTAGAGTTGCTTTAGATGTTTCAAATAGACCTTATTTAATTTGGAAGGTTAAGTTAAAAGTAGAAAAGCTTGGGGAAATGGATACTGAATTATTTAAAGAATGGTTTCAAGCATTTGCTCAAGCAGCAGGTATTACTCTACACGTTGAAAATATTTATGGAGATAATAGTCATCACATTATTGAGTCTTGTTACAAAGGTTTGGCTAGATCTCTTAGAACAGCGTTAGAGATTGATCCTAAAATAAAAAATATCATTCCATCAACTAAAGGCTCATTATAAATTTGATGAAAGTCACGATTGTTGACTATAATTCAGG
>VGCG01000046.1 GCA_016870175.1 Alphaproteobacteria bacterium | reverse complement strand
ATCAATTATTTTTCGACTTTCCAATGATTGATAAGCTGCATTGGCTATGATCAACGCATTCCTTCCGTCTTCAAATGTGACTTTAGGTTTAGTTTTGTTTTTAATACTATTCATAAATGCATTGAATTGATCTTTATATGCTTGCTCGTATCTTTCAATAAAAAAAAACTGTATTGGATCTTGAGCATTAGTTTTATGTTTGTCAAAAATTTTTACTGAGTTTGGAACTTGATTATCAGAAATAATCATGCCTTTACTACCAAATACCTCAACTCTTTGATCATAGCCGTACACGGCTCTTCTTGAATTGTTGATATGAATCAAAACTCCAGATTTAGATCTCATCACAAACATAGCCGTATCAAGATCTTTTGTTTTTTTGGCATTCTCATCAAACAAAGCATCTCCAAAAGCGGATATTTGAATTATTGGATCATCTCCTAATATAAATCTCGATAAATCAAAATCGTGGATGGTCGTGTCTCTAAAAAATCCTCCCGCGGCTTTTAAATATTCAATACCCGGAGGCTCAGGATCTCGACTAGTAATTATTAACATTTCCAATTCACCTATTTCTTTATTTACTCTTGCTTGCTGAGCCTTAGCGTGACTTCGATCAAACCTTCGATTAAAACCTATTTGCAACGGTACATTAATTCCTTTTATTTCATCTCTACATTGATTTACTTTACCAATATCTAAATCTATAGGCTTCTCACAAAAAATAGCTTTACCTGCTTTAGCCGCCATCGTTATAAATTTTGTATGAGTAGGTGTTGCTGATGCAATGAGTACCGCATCGACTTCATTAGAATTAATAGCTTCTTCTGGAGACTTAGCAACTTTGGAATGGTTTTCTTTTGCAACCTGTTCAGAGAATGTGGTGTTTATGTCGTAGACATAATTTAAATTTGCATCTGGGTGAGAGTTAATTATTTTAGCGTGCATTTTGCCAATTCTACCGGCCCCCATTAAGGCAAATTTAATCATTAACAATAATTATAGAATTGAGTATTTAAAATCAAGTTAGAAATTTATTTGACCATTTAAAATTTTAATCATTAAAATTTTAATGAAAATTTAATAAGATTTTTCCTAAAAAAAACTAAATCACTCAAGTATATTTTATATAATTTTTCGTAAACGCAGATATCAAACTAAGCTTTAAAGAATATTAAATCATTACGGTATTCTTATTTTTTCAATCACTTTTTATGTGCCAATTAGTATGTAATTCGGGCTAATAAAAATATTGATTAACTCTATAAATGGAATAATTTTAAACTTAAATCATGAATAATTTAATTATATTAAATAAAAACGATAACGTTGCCGTTACAACTTTTTTAATTTCCCCTCAAACTAAAATTGAAAACCAAGGCATCGTCAGTATCGACTCGATACCTTTTGGACATAAAATTTGTCTTAAACCAATTAACAAAGGTGAACCCGTAATCAAATATGATCAAATCATTGGTTTTGCGTCGAAATCAATAAAGCCAGGTGAACATGTTCACTCACATAATTTAGAGTTTAAAGAATTTAATCGAGGATTTTCAATTTCTGAAAAAAAAGATTTAGCTGCTGAAAAAAGTAATTTATTTTTTGATGGAATTCTTCGTGACAATGGTGAAGTTGCAACTAGAAATTATATTGGCGTTATCAGCACAGTCAATTGTTCAGCAACTGTAAGTAAAATTGTTGCGGATAAAATTAAATATAGCGACATTCTTAAAGATTATCCAAACATTGATGGCGTAGTTCCAATTACGCATTCAACAGGATGTGGCATGAATACTTTAAGTGAAGGCATGCAAATTTTTCAAAGAACCATTGATGGTTTCAAAAATCATCCAAATTTTTCTCACGTCTTTGTAATCGGTCTTGGCTGTGAGTGTGCGCAGGTTAGTTTATTTGCAGACTCTATGAAAAAACATAAACGTATTCATTTTTTAACCATTCAAGATGAAGGCGGCACTAAAAAAACAGTTGATAAAGTGTTCGGCCAAATCAAAGAATTATTAAAAGAGGCCAACACAATTAAAAGAACCCCTCAAGCCGCTCATCATTTAACATTGGCCTTGCAATGTGGAGGTTCAGATGGTTACTCAGGAATTTCGGCAAATCCAGCTTTAGGAGTTGCAGCAGATTTATTAGTTAAAAATGGTGGCAGCTCGATTTTATCTGAAACACCAGAAATTTACGGCGCAGAGCATTTGTTAATTAATAGAGCGGTCAGTAAAGAAGTTGCTGATAAATTGATTGCAAAAATAGAATGGTGGAAAAATTATACTAAAATAAATAATAGCTCGATGGATAATAATCCTGCACCAGGAAATAAAAAAGGTGGACTTACTACTATCTTAGAAAAATCTTTAGGCGCTGTGGCTAAAGGCGGAAATTCTAATTTAACAGATGTGTTAAGTTATGCTGAGCCTTTAAAACATAAAGGTTTTAACTTTATGGATTCTCCAGGTTACGATCCTGTATCAGCTACTGGTCAAGTAGCATCGGGAGCTAATGTTATTTGTTTTACTACTGGACGAGGCTCTTGCTTTGGCTGTAAGCCCGTTCCAAGTTTAAAACTTGCAACGAATACAACCATGTTTACCAAGATGAGCGAAGATATGGATATTAATTGTGGAACAATTGTCGATGGTAAAGAGACAATTCAAGAAGTAGGTCAAAAAATATTCAAATTGGTTTTAAATACTGCATCAGGTCATAAGTCCAAAAGTGAATTAAATGGTTATGGTGATGAAGAATTTAATCCATGGCAAATTGGCGCCGTGATGTAAATGAGAAAATAAACAAACAGTAAGTTTGCCTTTTCTTTAATTAAATGAAAAAGCTAATTCTTATAATATTTTTTATCTATAGTTCATACGCATTAGCAGAAAGTCAATTACCAAACTGTCAGGGCGATGATGTTACAAAATTTAATAAATGTTTTGCAGAAGTATCTTATAATAACGGCGACATATACGCCGGTCAATTTAAGGATGGTAAAAGACACGGACAAGGAACTTACACTTTTGCAAATGGCGAAGAATACGTCGGTGAATTTAAGGATGATTTATACCACGGACAAGGAACTTTAACTTGGGCAGATGGAAGAAAATACGTCGGTGAATGGAAGGATGGTGTACAACACGGACAAGGAACTGATACTTTTGCAGATGGAAGCAAATACGTCGGCGAATATAAGGATGGTTTACCAAACGGACAAGGAACTTTTACTTATGCAAGTGGAGACAAATACGTTGGTGAATTTGAGGATGGTAAACGACACGGACAAGGATCTTATTTTGATGCGATGTTAGGAACAGTGACTAAAGGTAAATGGGAAGAGGATTTTTTTGTAGTTGGCAGTAATTAAGTAATTTTAATTTTTTATTTTAATTGAGTTTCAGTTTCGTTGGATTAGTATAATTTAGGTGAAAAAACTAATCTTCATACTATTTCTAATCTCTAGTTCATACGCACTAGCAGAAAGTCAATTACCAAACTGTCAAGGCAACGATCTTGCAAAATATAATGATTGTTTTGCAGAAATAACTTATTCGAACGGCGATCGATACATTGGTGAATTTAAAAAAGGTTTATACCACGGACAAGGAATTTACATTTTTCGAAATGGTGACCAATACGAGGGTGAATTCATGGAGGATAAATACCACGGACAAGGAACTTATACTGCTGCAGACGGAGACAAATACGTTGGTAAATATGAGAATGATAAAAGACACGGACAAGGAATTTTTACTTTTGCAGATGGCACCATATACGAGGGCGAATTTAAGGATGATAAACGACACGGACAAGGAGCTTTTACTTATGCAAGTGGTGATAAATACGTTGGTGAAGTTAAGGACGGTTTACTAAACGGACAAGGAACTTACACTTATGCAGATGGCACTATTTATGTGGGTGAATTTAAGGATGATTTAATAAATGGACAAGGAACTTACACTTTTGCAAGTGGTGACAAATACGTTGGTGAATTTCTGGATGCTAAAAGACATGGA
>VGCG01000045.1 GCA_016870175.1 Alphaproteobacteria bacterium | reverse complement strand
TTAATTTCTCTTGGTAGAACATTTTCAGAATTACCATCAATATCCAATTCAACGATAGTTGATAAAAAATTTTTTTTTTCAATGAATAATTTTAATAATTTTTTAGATATAGAAATTTTTTTATTTTCAGCTTTACCACCATATAATATAGCTGGAACATATCCGTTTTTTCTGAGAGAACTAAGTTCCCCTTTAGTTTTAGTATTTCTAATATTAGCTTCTAAAGAATGCATAAAAAATATGGGGTTTTAACTCAAGTTTTTCAATAACTCAAGTTTTTTATTTAAATAAATCTGAGACGGATGTTGAATTAGAAATTCTATTAATTGCCTCACCCATTAAGGAAGATACAGATAAAATTTCTATATTCTTAGCACCTTTAATTTTCTCACTATTGTCAATAGTATCAGTAATAACTAAATTTTTTATTGAAGAATTTTTTATTTTTTTTACTGCATCACCAGTTAAAACTCCATGAGTAATATATACATATACTTCTTTGGCCCCTCTTTCTTTTAAAGCTTGTGCAGCATTCACAATAGTTCCTCCTGAGTCGATAATGTCATCAACAATAACACAAATTTTTTCTTTAACATTTCCAATTATATTCATTACTTCTGATTGGCCTGGCTTTGCTCTTCTTTTATCTACTATAGCTAATTCGCTATTTAAAATTTTTCCAAGTGCTCTCGCTCTTTCGGTTCCGCCCACATCAGGTGCAACACAAATTAAATTTTTATATTTAATTTTTTTTTTGATATGTCGTGCAAAAATTGGTGTTGCAAATAAATTATCAACTGGAATATCAAAAAAACCCTGAATTTGTCCCGCATGCAAGTCAACCGTAACTATTCTATCAGCACCAGCCTTTGTAATTAGGTTTGAAACAAGCTTTGCAGATATAGAAGTTCTGGGAACTACTTTTCTATCTTGTCTAGCATACCCAAAATATGGAATAACCGCTGTAATATTTTTTGCAGAGGATCTTTTCAAAGCATCAATGCAAAGCAACAATTCCATTAAATTATCATTAGCTGGAGTCGATACTGATTGAATTATAAAAATACTATTACCCCTAATGTTTTCATTAATTTCAATATAGATTTCTCCATCTGAAAATTTTTTTATACTTGAATTGACAAGTTTTGATTTAAGATATTTTGCAATATTTTTACTTAATGGTTTGTTGCTATTTCCAGACAATAATTTCATTAAAATATTATTTAATCATAATTATCGAAATATTTCTACCATAATCATTTTCGTTCAATTTCATAGCTCTTCTTGAACTATAAAAATTATTTTTATTATCATATGTGTCTATATTTAGTGAGTCTATGAACTTAATCTTGTTATTTTTAAGTTTAAAATAAATATATTTTGTCAAATCAAAATATATTTTACTGTTTTTTTTTTTAAAAAATTTCTGATTTTGTTTATTTTTTTTAAGAAATTTTTTCTGAAAATCATTTTTCACTTCATAATTTTTCACTGAAATACATGGACCAATAGCAGCAGTAATATTGCAGTGTTTACATCCTTTATTTATCATAAATCTTATTACCCTATCTAAAATATCTTTATAAACACCCTTCCAACCTGCGTGGATTGCTGCAATCATTTTTCTTTTTTTATCACAGAGTAAAATTGGGGCACAGTCGGCTGTTAAAATGCCAATGGGTATTTTTGTTTGATCTGTTATTATCGCATCAGCTTTAGGTCTAGTTCTATTTAAAAGTTTTTCATTGTTTAAATAAATTATTTTGTTGCTGTGAAACTGCTGTAATAAAAAAATTTTTTTTGAATTATTTCCAATTTTTTTTCTTACTATTTCTAGATTTTTTTTTACATTATCTTTTTTATCTTTAGAGCCTATTCCACAGTTTAGACTTTTATAAATACCTGTAGACTTCCCACCTATTTTGTTAAAAAAGCCATGTTGAATTATTTTAATTTTTGATAATTTATTTGATTTAAACAATTTAAAAACCCATTTTGAATTGATTATTTTTATTTTTTATTAACATTACTTTAAATATTTTACCCATTTCATTTTCATCTAATAATCTTTTTAATCTGTAAAATATATTTGCTTTTTTTAAAAATGTTTGATTTTTGCTTATTATCTCTGCTCTTTCAAAAATTCCCATTTTTGTTAAGAACTTTTTTTGGTCAGTAATAATTGTCTCTAGTTTTTGAAATTTATTCACTATTTTTTTAAATAAATCAAAGTTAATACAATGTGTAATATCAGATTTACCAATATCTTTTAAAACATCTGAATACTTATGATGATAAATTGCCTGAAGTGTATTTTGCATTTTTTCGTTTAAGTACCCATAATCGATAATTAATATTCCACCTCGATTTTTTGTTATTTTTGAAGATAATTTTTTTAAGTATTTGATACCCTGCGGCGAATATTCTATTATTTTTTGTTTTTTTGATATTTCAAATTTGATTTGATTTTCAAATTTCTGTATATTAAATTTTTTGTCTAAAAAATTTATTTTTTTATCAAAAAAATTTACATATCTTTCATACCAAATATTTTTTTTTTTAAAAAATTGTTTGATTGGCATAGCGTCAAAAAACTCATTTGCTAAAAAAATACTTGGTAATGATTTAATTTTATTTAAGTTTGAAATCCAAATAATATTTTTATAATTAATGTTTTTTTTCTGTAATTTTATTAATAGTTGACTTTTTTCGTATATAATAAAAGTACATGATTTTAAAAAATCAGGAAATTTTTTAAAACTTTCAATTAATATTTTCATCATTTCTCCATTCCCTGAACCTAATTCTATTAAATTAAACTTTCTAGGAGAGCCCAAGCTTTGCCAAAATGTAATAACCCAGATAGCTATTATTTCAGAAAAAAGCCTTGAAATACCTGGTGCGGTAATAAAATCCCCTTTTTTTCCAAAAGGGTTATTGTTCATATAGTAACCTATTTGTTTATCGTAAAGTGCCCAGTTTATAAACTTATCTAAAGGTAAACTAGTTTTCTTGTGTATTTTCATTTTTTAAAAAAAATAAATAGATTCCTATTAAAAAAAATAACAGACTAATAATTTGTCCCATTGTTAAATTTAAAATTAGATAGCCAAGTTGTTGGTCCGGGGCTCTAAAAAATTCAAGTGAAAATCTAAAAATAGAATAAAATATTAAAAATAAGGCTGATATCATTCCAGGTATGTTGAGAAAGTTTTTCTTTTTAAAATATATTAATATCACAAACAAAATAATACCTTCAAAAAATGCCTCGTATAATTGAGATGGATGTCTTGTTAAATCGTCAATTTGAACAAATATTACTGACCATGGTACATTAGTAATTTTACCGTATAATTCAGAATTAATAAAATTAGCCAACCTACCAAAAAAAATTCCAATAGGAGCAACTAAAGCAACAATATCCATGTAAATAAATGGATTATGATTATATTTTTTTGAATATAGAATGCTCGCAACTATTATGCCAATCACTCCCCCATGAAAAGACATTCCACCTTCCCAGATTTTATATATATCGGTGAGATTATTCAAATAATAATCAAAATTATAAAAAATTACGTAGCCTAATCTTCCACCGATAATAATACCAAGAATTAAATAGGTTATATAATCATCAAATTTTTCTTTTAAATATGATTTTTGAATGAAAATTTTTTTACTTAATATCCATCCAAGTAAAATTCCAACAATATAAGCTAATGAATACCATCTGACTTCAAACGAAAGTATTTGAAAAGCGACTGGGTCAAAATTATTGGTGAACATATTAACTAATAGTTATAAAGTATATAAGTGTATAAATAAATAAATGAAAAACTCAAAATTTATAATTGACAAACTAGCGAAGCTTTTTGAGCAAGGCTTAATATCTTCAAAAGATCTAGGTGTAGAACTTTTAACTATATTAAAATCAAAAAGAGATGAATTTATTTTCAAAATGAAACTTGTAAGCAAAGATGAGTTTGACGTCCTCTCAAAAAGGGTTGAAAATCTTGAGACGAAAATGCAAAAAATAGAGTTGAGTCGAAGAAAAAAATTTAAATAGGAAAAATAACCCTAACACTAAGCCCATTCATATTAGATTTTTCTAATTTGATATTACCACCGTGAGATCTAATTATATCCGATGCAATTGATAGACCAAGACCTACACTAGATTTCGATGCTGATCGTCCTTTATCTATTTTATAAAAAGGTTTAAAAACATTTTCATATTCTTCAG
>VGCG01000044.1 GCA_016870175.1 Alphaproteobacteria bacterium | reverse complement strand
TGATCATGGTCGTGATCATGATTATGGGACCCTTTCAAAATTTTTTCAGCCTGATCTTGAGATATTTCTTTTTTGTTAACTTTTGCTTTTTCCATTACTTTTTCAATGATTTTATCCTCATAAACGGAGCCTCTTAAACTTGCAATAGCAGATGGGTTCTTTTGGTAAAAATCAATTACCATTTTTTCTTGTCCTGGCATCATTTTTAATTGTTTTTGTATTTCCGATTGAATTTCTTGTTCTGTAACCCTTATGCTATTTTGTTCACCAAATTCATTCAAAATTAAACCGACCTTTATTCTTTTTTTTGCAGTTTCTTGAAGTATATTTTTATCTTTTTTAATAGCTTCATCGGTCATACCTTCGGAAAGAATTTTTACTTCTTCTTCAATTAAATTTTCTGGAATTTCACCTACTTTTAATTTTTCAATCTCATCAAGAATTTTTTTTTTAGATAATTGGTAAAGAGAATTTTTATATTCATCATTTATTTGATTTGAAATTAAAAACTTAAGATCATTTAAGTCTTTTGCACCTAAATTTTTTGCAAATTCATCATTAACTATTACTTCCTCCCGATTTTTAATATTTATAATTTTACAAGTAAATTTTGCTTTTTTATTGGCTAACTCTTTTACAGGAAAATTTTCTGGTAATGTTGCATCGACAATTTTTTCATCGTCTTTTTTTGCACCTATTAATTGTTTATCAAATCCTCTTAAAAATAGATCTTTTCCTAATGTTAATTGAACATTTTTACCCTCATTACCTTTGAAATCTTTATCATCTACAGTAGCTTTATAATCAAATATAATTAAGTCACCCTCTATTGCCTTTGTTTCAGCGGGTACATCTTTAAAATTTGGCTGATTTTGTGCAATTTGTTTAATTCTTTTATCAGTCTCGCCTGGATCAATTTTAACAATGTATTGATCAACCTCAATATCATCTAGTGGTTTAATCTCTACCTTTGGTAGTTCTGTTACTGAAATTATATATTCTAGATCCTTATCCTCACCAAAAGTTTTAAGATCCACCTTAGGTTGGCCTGCTGGTTTAATTTTATTTTCTTCAAGCACTTTAATAGTAGTATCTTTTAGTACTTTATCTAATACTTCTTGAAAGATTGCTTTACCAAATTGTCTTTTTAAAATTTCTTTTGGAACTTTGCCTGGTCTAAAACCTTTTAATACAATTGTTCCTTTTATCTCCTCATACTTCTTTTCCATATATGAATTCATCATTTCTTTATCGATGAAAACTTTAAGATCTTTATAAAGGCCTTTTTTATTCTCTATTGTAACTTTCATAAATTATATTGATAAGTTTTGTGATTAATTCACACACAAAAAGCTAATTATAGATAAAATATTATACTTTTTAATTTATTCAACAAGTTTAGTAAATTAATTATAAGTTTTGGTGGGCTGAGAGAGATTTGAACTCTCATTCCTTTCGGAGCCTGCTCCTAAGGCAGGTGCGTCTGCCAGTTTCGCCATCAGCCCATGAATTACGTGGTTTTATATATTATTGAAAATATTTGTCCAATAACAAATATTGAAAAATTAATATGTTTTGCAATATAAGTAATATAAAAATTCAAAATGATTATTTCACCTTGTGTTAGCATTTGTAAAACAGATCCCCGAACCGGATATTGCTATGGATGTGGTCGAAACAATGACGAAAAAAAAACATGGAAACTAGAAACAACGACTGATGACTGGAAAAAAAATAACCTTGAAATAATTAGAGAAAGATTAACTGGTTGGCAATTAGACAGTTTTAATGAGTCTTATAATCACAAAATAAAAAATGGAATTTCTCTTTATAAAGAGAGTTTAAAAAATGAATAAATCAAATATTTTAATTATAATATACATCCTTGGTTTAATTTTTGGAGCCTTAGTTCTTGATTTATGGAATGCTCAAACAAGCCCTAAAGCATTAATTGGAATTGTTTGGACAATTTTGTTATTGGTGGGATTATTTTTAACAGAAAAAAAATAAATATATATACTTTAATAAGTTATTATTAAAATATTTTTTGTGTAAAATTTATTTTTGTTACTTTTGATTTTTAAATTATTTTATTTTTTTTTGGTCTTTTTTCTTTTGATATCTTATTATTAAGATCTGTATTATAAATAAAATTTTTACTATTATTAAAATTACTTCTATGTTTTGCAAAACCCATTTTTTGAGCTTGTTTCATTGCTTTTTTTGAGGACATAATTATTTTTTTTTAAATAATAAAATTAATTATTTGTATTTTTTTAAGGATGCTTATTAAAAATTGTCTAAAGATCTTAAAAAAATTTCTATAAACAATATAAAATTTTATCTATAGATTTTTATAAAATAATTTTAACTGTATTGATAACATATATAATCATTATAAAAACTTTTTATTTGTGGGAATGAACTTTCAAAAACTAAATAAGAAAATTATTAAATGCAATAAATGTCCAAGATTGATTAATTTTATAAAAGAAATATCTATAAAAAAAAGAAAAAAAAATATTAAAGAAATTTATTGGTCTAAACCAGTTCCGGGATTTGGTGATAATAAAGCAAGAATTATGATACTAGGATTGGCCCCAGCAGCTCATGGAGGAAATAGAACAGGTCGAGCTTTCACGGGCGATAAATCTGGTGAATTTTTATTTAAATGTTTGTATAAAGTAAATCTTTCTAATCAATTATTTTCTAATAATATAAATGATAATTTAAAGTTAAATTATATCTACATAACTAATATTTTAAAATGTGTACCACCAAAAGATAAACCGCTCAAAGAGGAGCTACATAATTGTTCAATATATTTTGGGAATGAAATAAAAAATTTAAAAAAATTGAAAGTTATTATTACACTAGGTAAAGTAGCTTTTGATAATTGTCTTAAATTTTACAATAAAATTTATAAAAATGAAAAAAAACTAATTTTTAGACATGGAAGCACTTATCTATTACCTGATAAAGTATTTTTAATGTGTTGTTATCACCCTAGTCCCAGAAATTTTAATCGAAAGATTATTACATCATCAATGATGATTGCTTTATTAAAAAAAGCTAAAAAATTAGCTAAATTTTAATACTTTCACAAAAATAAGGTTTAAAGTTTTTAAAAATTGGATCTGGAACTTTAATGGGTTTGCCTTTTTTATTAACAAAAACTAAATGAATTTTAGCCTCGAGGATAACATCTTCATTTCTAGTGATAATTTGATTCATGGTAAAAGAAGTTTTTGTAACCGATTTAACAAAACTTCTGATGTTTAATTTATCCTCTAGTACCGCAGATTTTATATATTCAATATTGCAAGATTTAACGACTATATGACAATCGAACTCATTTTTTATTTTTATATTACTAAATCCAAATGTAAGTAAAGCCTCTGTTCTTGCTCTTTCAAGAAATTTTAAATAATTTGCGTAATAAACAATACCTCCTGCATCAGTATCTTCGTAATATACTTTTAGCTTGTAATAAAAATTTTTATGCATAAATCATTTTATCAAAAAAAACAATTATTTTACAGAAACTAAGTTATAATTATAAAATGAAAATTTATATTATCTGGTTATTAGGAGTTGTGTTGTGGAATTTTGGTTTTCCTAACGCTTCGCCAATTCAAGATGTAATTTTATCTATACTTTTATCTTTTATGACCGTTGGTTTAAAAAAATATTTGAAAATTTAATTATTCCTTAGAAAAATATATATTTTGATAATAGGCAATAGCTTTTAATCCAGTATTATCTGTATCTGTCATAATAGCAACAGCGTCTATATTATTAATGTCTAAATTATGAAACTTTTTAAAATGTTGCTTTACATTAGCTTTAACTGTAACCCATTCATTTAAATTCCGCTCAGTTGTCGATAAAATATAATCTACAGATTTTTTCGTAAAAGGGCTTGGCCAACTTTCATCTATATTGTTATTACTTGAAAAAACGTAATTCAAGGCTCTATTTGAAAGTGATGTTGAACCAGTTTTTATAGCAACCAGCACTCGTGCAGCGTAATCGTGACCTTTTTTAGAATTTTCAATAACCCCTGGCAAATTTTTTTCTACTTTCCATGTAATATTTAAAAAAGGAGTTTTATTTAAGTCAACAAAAGTTTCCTTGGCAAGAAAAGATCCTACTCCCTCTGCTTCCGACCTAATAAAATTCCCTTTTTCATTTGATCCTAAAGACCACAAGGTTTCACCCTTTATTTTCCTAACTTTTAACGTCTCAAATTCCTCTTTGGTGAAATCAAAAACCTTATAAACATCAGCTGAGGCAGATTGAATACAAATTATC
>VGCG01000043.1 GCA_016870175.1 Alphaproteobacteria bacterium | reverse complement strand
TGGAGGCAAATTAAAAATAATCTTGGCTTGATGTTAAAAGAGGGTCTTCTCAAAGAAAACATTGACGGTGAGGCAATTTCTTGGGCCTTTAATAGATTAAAAAAAAGAAAAGAAGAAAGAAAAATTCTTATGGTTATTTCTGATGGCGCTCCTGTTGATGATTCAACCCTATCAGTTAATTCTGGAGATTTTTTAGAAAAACACCTAAAAAAAATAGTAAAATTTATTGAGGATAAAACTGATGTTGAAATTTTAGCAATTGGAATTGGACACGATGTATCAAGATATTACGACCGAGCAATTAAAATTACTGATGTTAATGAGCTTGGAGATGTAATGATTTCTCAATTAAACTCATTATTTGAAACAAAATCGAAATTTCATTAAATATTATACAAATCTATATTTTTCCAACGAATAATCACCTCTGCTCCAGATCTAATTTTTGAATTATTACAATTTACTGATGCATAGTTTTTTTCTAGAAGAGTTTTACCAATAAAAATCCCAAGACCTAAACCAGCTTTAGACATTTGTAACCGATCCGAGGTTTTCAAATAAGGCTCTCCAATTTTTGAAAAAACATCTCTTGGGTAACCTGTACCGTCATCCTCAATAGTAATTTCTGTTATTTCACTGTCACTTTTAAGATTAATAAATATATTTTTTTTTGAAAATTTATTTGCATTACCTATAAAATTTCTTAAACCATAGATTACTTCAACTGACTTAGTAATTTTTTTTGTATTCGAGTCTTGGTCGTAATTAAAAATAAAGTTTTTATTGCTTGTTTCTTTAAAGGATAAAATAATTTCACGCAAATAATCTCTCATGGTTGAATCTTTATCGATAAAAACGTCCTCTTCTATAGGATCTAAAGTTAATTTTTTTAAAATTTCATTACATCTATCAACTTGACTAGAAAGTAAATCAATATCTTTAGCAATTTCGGTTTGTTTTTTTTGTTCTTTAAATTGATCCTTCAACTCTTTTATAATTATTTTAATTGTAGACAGTGGTGTTCCAAGTGAATGTGCTGCCGCTGCTGCTTGTCCACCAAGAGATAATAACTCATGTTCTTTTGCCATGATATTCTCCATTCGACTCAAAGCTTCTTTTCTTATTCTAGTTTCTTTTCCAAATAAAAGAGCAAAATAATTTAAAAAAAATAATGCTAAAATTAGTGAAATAGGAATAGCATAAAACACGTAGGAATTTAGCGTGTTATTTATATTAATTGGGTATGGTAAGGGTTGAAAATTAAAGGTTAAAAAAACTATTAATAAAGATGTAATTATAACTAAAGATAAACTCACTCTAAAACCTAAATTAGTTGATGAAAAAATACTCGGAAGAATTAAAAAAATAACAAAAGGGTTAGTAATACCACCAGTTAGAAAAACTAAAAAACTTAATTGAAAAATATCAATAATAAGAAATATAAATGATGATTTCTCTGAAAGTTGAGTTTTATTATTAATATAAATTAAATATAAATTACTTAAAATTCCAATTGAAATTATAATATTTGAAATAATAAAATTAAAATTAAAATCTAATAAAAAATATACAATATTTATAGTAAGTAATTGTCCAATTATACCAATCCATCTTAATATAATGTAAGTTGATTTTTTTAGTGAAAAATATTTTGAAGTTTCAAAAAACTTCATTTTTAAATATCTAAGTTTTGAACATTTATAGCGTTGGAAATTATAAAATCTTTACGTAATGCTACGTCATCACCCATTAAGGTATGAATTAAATCTTGATCTTTTTTCAAATCTTTAGAGTATTGAACTTTTAATAAATTTCTAGTTTTTGGATCAAGTGTAGTACTCCACAATTCCTCTGGATTCATCTCACCTAAACCTTTAAACCTTTGAATGCTTAATTTTGATTTTTCTATATCTAACTCTTTTATAAATTCCTTAGAGCCTTTTTTGTACTTTTTTAATTCTTTACTGTTATCTATAATATAGTTTTCTAAATCCTTTTCATCTTTAATATATATTCCTTTAGTACCTTTATTAATCTTAAACAAAGGAGGTTGAGCCAAGTATACGTGTCCATTTTCTATTAGTTTGTTAAAAGGTTTATTATTAAAAAAAGTTAGCAACAATGCTCTTATGTGCGAACCATCTACATCAGCATCCGTCATAATAATAATTTTCCCGTATCTTAAATCTTTTAAATCGATTTCTTCAGCCTTGGGGTCTAAACCTAAAGCATTAATTAAAGTTACAATTTCATTTGAAGAAATCATTTTTGATAAAGCTTTAGTCCTTTGTTCAGAACTATCTCCATTTCCATTTTTTTTTAAATTTGCATATTCAACATATGTGTTGAGAATTTTACCTCTTAGAGGTAATACAGCCTGGTTTGATCTATTTCTTCCTTGCTTAGCAGATCCACCTGCAGAATCCCCCTCAACTATAAATAGTTCAGTGCCTTCCTGTTTTCCAATCTGGCAATCAGCTAGTTTTCCTGGAAGACCACTAAGTTCAAGGGCACCTTTTCTTCTAACGTTTTCTCTTGCCTTTCTTGCAACATCCCTTGCAAGAGCTGCTTGAATAATTTTAGCTAGTATAACTTTGGCAATTGATGGATTTTGATCAAACCAAATAGACAATTTTTCATTTACCAAATTTTCAACAAGAGTTCTTACCTCTGATGAGACAAGTTTTTCTTTGGTTTGTGACGAAAACTTTGGATCAGGTATTTTAGTTGACAAGACGCAAGTTAGTCCTTCTTTTATATCATCGCCAGAAATTGCTAATTTATTTTTTTTTAGAAGATTATTTTCATCTGCATATTTATTCACTACTCTTGTTAATGCGCTTCGAAATCCTAATAAATGTGTTCCACCATCTTTTTGGTGTATATTATTTGTATATGCATAAATATCCTCTGCATAAGTAGCATTCCATTTAAGTGCACACTCTAGCTCTAAATTATCTTTTTTTCCCTCGAGATAGATTGGTTTTTTAAACAAATCGTTTCCGGTTTTGTTTTGAATTTTTTCTCTTTTTTCATCTAAAAATTCCACAAATTCTAAAACTCCACCCTCAAACTTAAATTCAATAGTTTTTTCTATCGCATTACTTGCATCAGTAAAAATAATTTTAACTCCTTTATTTAAAAAGGCTAATTCTCTCATTCTTTTAATTAAAATATTTGCGCTAAATTTAATTGATGAAAAAATTTGTTTAGAGGGTAGGAATGTTATTTGAGTTCCTGACTCTTTAGAATTTCCAATGACTTTTAATGGAGCTGTAGCGTCACCATCTTTAAACTCCATATAATGTTTTTTTCCATCTCTATAAATCTCAAGTTTTAATTTTTCGGACAAAGCATTAACAACTGAAACACCAACCCCATGCAGTCCCCCTGAAACCTTGTATGAGTCATGATCAAATTTGCCACCAGCATGTAATTGTGTCATTATTACTTCTGCAGCAGATTTTTTTTCACCTTTATGCATATCAACTGGAATCCCTCTACCATCGTCTTTAACAGTGACAGTTCCATCTGAATTAATTCTTACATTTATATTTTTACAATATCCTGCTAATGCTTCATCAATGGAATTATCGACAACTTCATAGACCATATGATGCAAACCAGTGCCGTCATCAGTATCACCGATGTACATTCCAGGTCTTTTTCTTACCGCTTCAAGGCCTTTTAAAACTTTAATTGAGTCTGCTTGATAATTATTTTTATTCGTCATTTTTAATTTTAGGAAAAATAAATCATATTATTTTTTTTTAAAAGATTGTTTATGAATATTTATACAATATTTTAAACAGTATAAAAAGTACTATTAAAATGAATCTTTTTTAATTGCAAAGAAAAAAAGAGTTCGGGTCAATTTCTATATCCCAAAATTAAATTCCTTTTAATAATTCAAAATATAAATTATATTGTTTTTTTTAACCAAGTTTTTGGAGTTATTTTAGATTTAATTTCAATAGGAAGTTGGTAATTAAACTTTTTTACTCCTCTCTTTTTTATAAAATCTGCAGTTAGTTTGATAGACTCTTTGAGACTTGTTTTTGTTTGATAATTAAGAATTTTTCTTGCTTTATTTGCGCTGCAAATTGCAATTTTAACCTCTTGAGGTCTGTCCTCAACATGTATAGGGAGTTCATTATAACCAAGTTCATTGGCAACCATTTGTGCTAACATATTTATTGTAGTTTCTTCCTCATCAGGACCTATGTTAAATATTTCATTTTTTATATTCTTATCTAAACCTAATTTTTCAAGACAAAAGATAGCATCGCTAACGTATGTAAATGATCTTTTTTGTTCTCCATCACCATAAATTATTGATTGTTTTCTTTGTAAGTTTCTATTTATAAAAATCGACATAACATTTCTAAACGGATCGTCATATTTTTGATTTGGGCCAACAATATTATGAGGAATAGCAATATTATATTCCATCCCATGAACCTTGCATAAATTTTTCAAAGTATCTTCACCGGCAACTTTTGCAATTCCATAAGGATCAACAGGCATAGGAGTCATATCTTCTGTAAAGGGAGTTTTTTGGCTACCGTATCTAGCCATAGAAGAACAATAAACAAATCTTTTAACTTTGTTTGTAATTGAGGCACTAATTATAGAAACACTCGCTTGATAAATATTTTTTGTAATTAAATTTGGTGAAAAAACAGATAGTCCTTCGTGAGCTGTAGCTGCACAATGATAAACAATATCTATTTTTTTTGTAAGTTTTAACATTTTTTTAAAATCACAGCAATCAGCTTTATAAAATTTTATATTTTTGGGAAT
>VGCG01000042.1 GCA_016870175.1 Alphaproteobacteria bacterium | reverse complement strand
CCCCCTGCATGTCCCATTACTTTTCCTTTAGGCGCAGTCAAACCCGCGATATAAGCGATTACAGGTTTTTTCATATTTTCTTTAACAAATTCTCCAGCAGCCACTTCTTGAGGTCCACCAATTTCACCTATCATTAATATTACATCTGTCTCGTCATCCATTTCAAATTTCTCAATAATATCTCTAAATGAGCTTCCATTTATAGGATCTCCTCCAATTCCTACACTGGTAGAAACCCCAATGTTTAGATTTTTGAGTTGTTGTGCTGCTTCATATCCTAAAGTTCCAGATCTACTAATTATTCCAACTCTACCTTCCTTATAAATGTGACCAGGCATGATTCCAAGCATTGACTTACCAGGACTTATAATTCCAGCACAATTAGGTCCAACCAGAGTCATTTTAGTATTTTTAGTATATCTCTTCATATACCTTTTAATTCTAATCATGTCGTGAGATGGTATTCCATCTACTATAGCAACACATGTTTTTATCCCTGCGTCTGCTGCTTCCATAGCTGAGTCAGCTGCAAAAGCAGGTGGAACGAATAAAATAGAAGCATCAGCCCCTGTACTTTTAACAGCATCTTTTACAGTGTTAAAAACTGGTTTATTCAAATGCTTCTGTCCTCCTTTACCAGGAGTGACACCACCAACAACATTTGAACCATATTTTATCATTTCCTCAGCATGAAATGTTCCCATTTTACCTGTAAATCCTTGGATTAAAATTTTTGAATTTTTATCGATTAATACTGCCATTTATTTTTTTTTTATCGCATTAACAGCTTTGTTGGCCGCATCCTCTAGAGTATATGCCTCTATATAATTTAGTTTGCTCTCTTTTAAAATTTTATTACCTTTTTCAACGTTTGTGCCAGCTAGCCTAATTACCAGCGGAACTTTTATTTTAATTTTTTTTAATGCTTGAATTATTCCTTCTGCTACCCAATCACACCTGTTTATTCCTGCAAAAATATTTACTAAAATAACCTCAACTTTTTCATCCATTGTAATTAACTTAAATGCTTTAACAATCTTTTCAGGGGTTGCACCTCCACCAACATCAAGAAAATTTGCTGGCCTTCCTCCTGCTAATTTAATCATATCCATTGAGGCCATAGCAAGACCTGCACCATTTATTATATTTCCTATATTTCCATCTAAGCTTACATAATTCAAACCCCTATCAGATGCGTATATTTCTTTAGGATCCTCTTGGGATTTATCTCTTAACTCTGAAATCTCGCTAAGCCTAAACATTGCATTATTATCAAAACTCATTTTACAATCTAATGCTAATATTTCTTTTTGTTTAGATATAACTAAAGGATTAATTTCTACCATAGTTGCATCCAGTTCACTGAAAACTTTATAACAATTAATTATTGTTTCAGATGCCATTCGAATTAGATCGGTCTCTATGCCTAATCCAAATGCCAGTTCTCTGGCTTGAAATGCTTGCATACCAACAGCAACTTCAATTTTGGATCTAATAATTGTCTCAGGTTTTTTTCTAGAAATTTCCTCAACACCCATACCACCTTCTGTTGATGCAACAACCATTATACTTTCAGAGTTTCTATCAAAAACTAAACCAAGATATAATTCTTTATCAATATCAGTAGCCTCTTCAATATAAATTCTATTTATAATTTTTCCTTCTGGTCCAGTTTGATTTGTTACAAGTTTTTTTCCTAATAATTTATCTGTTGCTTGAGCAACTTCTAATGGCGTATTACAGATTATAATGCCACCTGCTTTTCCTCTTGCCCCTGAATGTATTTGAGCTTTAACAACCCATTTAGAACCACCTATTTCTCTTGCTTTATTTTCTGCATTTTCAGGACTATAAACTATTCCGCCCCTTGGAATCTTAACTCCAAAATCTGATAAAATCTTTTTTGCTTGATACTCGTGTATATCCATTATCAGTTATAATTAGTTTTATTAATTAAGTTATCTATATTTACAATATTTTCTGCCATTCTAGCTGAAGCTGCATCTATCATTCTACCATCAAGTTGAGCAGCACCTTTTCCCTCGTTAGCTGCTTTTTTTAATTCTTCCAAAATTCTTTTTGCTCTGTTAACCTCAGTTTCAAGTGGTGAGAAAACTTTATTTGCTAGTTCAACTTGAGAAGGATGAATAGCCCATTTCCCCTCTATTCCGATAGCAGCACCTCTTTTGGCAGCGGCGACGTAACTATCAGGATCATTAAAATCTCCAAATGGGCCATCAATTGCACGTAAACCATATGCCCTACAGGTCATAACTAATTCCGAAAGACCATGGTGCCATTGATCACCGGGGTAATCTGAGTTTAAACCCCCAATAACAGTTGTTCTTGCTTTCAAGCTTGCGGCATAATCTGCCACTCCAAAATGCAGTGCTTCAAGTCTTTCACTGGATTTTGCAATCTGTTTAATATTCGACATACCTAAAGCTGTTTCTATGAGACATTCAATTCCAATTTTTTTTTTAATTTTTTTATTTGTTTCTATTTGAGTTAGCATGCAGTCAACCATATATACATCACTTTTAGTTCCAGCCTTTGGTATTAGAATAGTATCTATATTTTCTCCTGCTTGTTCTACTATTTCAACTAGATCACTATACATATAATGAGTATCTAAACTATTAATCCTAACAGAAATAGTTTTACCTTTTTCTTTCCAATTAATTTCATTAAGTGCTTTAATAACATTTTTTCTAGCTGTAATTTTATCGTTTGGCGATACTGCATCTTCTAAATCTAGAAAAATATAATCAGCTTTTGAATGTAATGCTTTGTCAAACATTTGCGGAGATGATCCTGGTACTGCTAATTCACTTCGTTGTAGTCTTAATTTTGTAGGCTTATAAAATCGGTGGCTCATTTAAAAATTATATATTCATTAAAAAAATATTATATCTATTTTTATATAAGTATTTTTAATATGCATTACTTACTTCTACTTGATAATTCCTTCATAATTTCCTCAATTTTAATGTTATTTGACTCTAAATAAATAATTAAATGATACAAGACGTCAGCCGCTTCATGAATTGTATTTGAATTATTATTTACAGCTTCAAAAAGTTCATTTATCTCCTCAGACACTTTCTCTTTCGCTAACAATTTATCTGTTAAAAGTTTATTTGTATAAGAACCTTTAATTGGATTCACTTTTCTTTCTCTTGCAAGTAAAATTAACTCCTCTAAAGTTTTTAACATGTTAAATTCTAACAGGTATATTTTTTGAAGCCAAATATTTCTTTGCCTCATTAATCGAGTAACTCCCATAATGAAAAATAGATGCAGCCAAAACTGCACTCGCGCCAGATTTTATTCCATCAACTAAATGGTCTAAAGATCCAACACCTCCTGATGCAATAATTGGAATATTTACACTTGATGAGATTTTTTTCACTAAATCAATATCGTATCCAGATTGTGTTCCATCTTTATCCATTGATGTAACTAATAACTCACCTGCACCAAATTTTTCCATTTCCAATGCAAATTCTAAAGCATCAATACCAGTTGAAATTTTTCCACCATGGGTAAAAATTTCCCAACTTTTTTTGCTCTTTTTTGCATCGATTGCAACAACAATGCATTGGGATCCAAACTTTCTTGAGCTTTCCAAAATAACTTTAGGGTTCTTAACGGCTGCTGTATTGATTGAAACTTTGTCAGCTCCACAATTTAAAAGTTTGTTTATATCTTCAACGGACCTGACTCCGCCACCAACAGTTAGTGGTACAAAACATTTCTTGGATGTTTTTTCTACCACCTCATAAATAGTATCTCTATTTTCATTTGATGCTGAAATATCTAAAAGACATATTTCATCGGCTCCGCCATCACTATAAATTTTAGCTTGTTCAACTGGATCTCCTGCATCTTTTAAATTAATAAAATTTATTCCCTTTACAACTCGACCATCTTTTACATCTAAACAGGGTATAATTCGGTTTTTAAGCATCTAGTTGTTTCGCTAATTCATCTAATTTTATATTGCCATCATAAATTGCCTTACCAACAATTATTCCTTCGATATTATTATTATTTAATTTTTTTGCTTTTTTAATATCATCTATTGACGAGACTCCACCAGAAATAATTACCGGACATCTAGAAATACTGGCAACTTTTTTGGTCTCATAAAAATTGGGACTTTGCTTTGTACCATCTCGATTAATATCAGTATAAATCAATCGACTTATACCAAAATCATTTACCTCTTTTAAATAGTCTAGGGTTAGTTGATTAGAATTTTCTTTCCATCCAAAAACCGATAAATAACCATCTTTTGCATCTACACCTAGTGCAATTTTATTTACAAATTTTAAACATGCTGTTTTTAGAAAATTTTTATCTTTAATGGCAGCACTTCCTAAAATAACTTTTTCTACACCCAAATCGATATATTTATTAATACTCTCAAAGGTTCTAAGCCCACCACCAACCTCAATTTGAAAATCAAACTTTTTAACAATTTCAGCAATAATATTAAAATTAATTGTCTCACCACATAAGGCTCCATCTAAATCAACTATATGCAAATTTTTAAAACCATATTCTTTGTATTTCTCTGCTTGAAGTAACGGTGATATTTCATACTCAATTTTATTATTAAAATCTCCTTTAATTAATCTCACACATTTTTTATCCTTGATATCAATTGCAGGAAAAATTTTCATTTATAAATTTATAAAATTATCTATTATTTTTAATCCTATTTTATCACTCTTTTCAGGGTGAAATTGTGTACCAAAGATATTTTCTTTCTCAATAGAGCAGACAATTTTTGAAGAATAATTTGTTGTTGCAGAAATTACATTAGTGTCATTTGGTATAAATTCATAACTGTGTACAAAGTACATATGAGAATTATTTTCAATACCTTTAAAAATTTTGCTTTTCTTGACTATATTGATTTGATTCCAACCTATGTGGGGAAGCTTAAATTTTCCACTAAGGCTATTGATTTTTGAAACTTTCCCTGCAATCCAGCCAAGACCTTTTGTTTCAGTCTCTTCATAACCTATATCTGCAAACATTTGTAATCCAACACAAATACCTAAAAGAGGTTTCTTATTGCTTATCGCAAACTCACCTAAAGTTTCAACAAGTCCACTGATATTTCTTAAAGAATCAATGCAGCTTTTAAATGATCCCTGACCCGGCAAAACAATCTTATCACTAGATTTAATTTTATTTAAATCTGATGTTATTTTTATGTTCACTTTTTTTCCAGCAACCGCGTTGAAAGAATTTATGACAGAACTAATATTGCCTGAATTATAGTCAACAATCGTGACTTTCATCAAATTTATAATGAGCCTTTAGTTGATGGAATGATATTTTTTATTTTAGGATCAATCTCTAACGCTGTTCTAAGAGATCTAGCCAAACCTTTGTA
>VGCG01000041.1 GCA_016870175.1 Alphaproteobacteria bacterium | reverse complement strand
CCAAAGGGATTTCCGATTGCCATGACCCAATCACCAATTCTTGCATTATCAGAATTACCAAATTTAACGGATTGAAATTTTTTTGTTGTATCCAACTGTAAAACCGCGATGTCGGATAGAGGATCAGCCCCGATAACTTTTGCTTTGATTTCTTCGCCACCGTCAACTTTAATAAATATATCTTCTGCATCTTGAATAACATGATTATTTGTTATGACTATACCTTTTTCATCAATAATAAAACCAGATCCAAGAGCTGAAGATTTTCTTTCTTGTGGAGTTCCAAATTCCTTAAACATATCTTCAAATGGTGATCCTGGAGGAAATTCAAATGGAAATGGATTTACGTTTGTTACAACCGTTTGTGTTGTTGAAATATTTACAACTGAAGACATTAATTTTTCTGCTAAATCTGCAAATGAATTTGGTGCTTCTTTTGAAATAGAATTAACTGAAAAACCAAAGATCAATATTGAACTCAAAAATATTAATGCAATTTTTTTCATATTAACCTTTTATATAATAAATAATTATAAATCCTATAATTGCAAAAATTAGTCCACCCACTCTTAACTGACTATCTTTTACTGTTTCTATTTTTTTTAGCATATTTTTCATTTTTGTAGGAAATATGGCATATAATATTCCCTCAATAAAAAAAAAAAGACCCAATGCAACAATCAGTTCATTCATAATCTATTATTATTGTGACTTAGGTTTTGTATTTCCAAAAAATTTAAAAAACTCGCTATCTGGAGATAAAATTAAAGAAGTCTCTCCTCCTATCAGTGCAGTCTCATAGGCTTGCATTGCTCTATAAAAAGCGAAAAATTCAGGATCTTTACCAAATGCGTCAGCAAATATTTTATTTCTTAAACCATCTCCCTCACCTTTAATTATTTCTGAGTCTTTATTGGCATTTGCAAGTATTATTGATACGTCTTTATCTGCTGTTGAAGTAATTGTTGTAGCCATCTCAGCTCCTCGTGCTCTAAATTCTTTTGCCTCTCTCTCTCTTTCGGTTTGCATTCTCCTAAAAATTGCTTCGCTATTTGCTTGTGGCAAATCCGCTCTCTTAATTCTGACGTCTATTATTTCGATACCGAAATTTTTAGCTTCTAAATTTACACCATCTTGAATTATTGCCATTTGCTTGGTTCTGTCTTTTGATAACAGGGTTTGTAACTCTTGCTGTCCTAAAACATTTCTAATTCTTGAGTTTATTATTGTTGCCAATCTTGATCTGGCGACTCTTTCATTTCCAACCGAAATATAGAATTTTAATGGATCAACAATTTTAAATCGTGCAATAGCGTCTACTATTAATCTTTTTTGATCTGAGGCAATAACTTCTTCTGGTGGACTATCTAAATTTAAAATTCTTTTATCAATTAAAACTACATTTTGAATAAATGGAATTTTAAAATTTAATCCTGGATTTAATATGATTCTTTTTGGATCACCAAATTGCAGGACAATTGCTTGGTTAACCTCTTTAACAATAAAAATTGAAAAAAAAGAAAGAATAAATATTAAGATAAATATTGAAAATATGATTTTTTGTAGCTTCATTTAATTTGTTGCTTTCGGTTTACCTAGTTCAGGCAATGGCAAATAAGGTACCACACCAGATCCTGCATTTTTTTCAATTATTACTTTATCTATATCAGCTAAAACTTTTTCCATTGTTTCTAAATACATTCTTTCTTGAGTAACTTCTTTTGCTTTGGCGTATTCTTTGTATATGGAAAGAAATCTACTAGCTTCTCCCTCTGATGCGGCAACAACTTTTTGTTTATAAGCTTCAGCGGCTTGCATAATTTTTGCAGCTTCACCTCTTGCTCTTGGAATTACATCATTAGCGTAAGCCTCTGCCTCATTTTTAGCTCTTTCCATGTCAGCTCTTGCAGCTTGAACATCTCTAAATGCATCAATTACTTGATCCGGTGGATCTGCTTTTTGAGTTTGAACCTGAGTAACTTGAACACCACTATTATAAGCATCTAAAATAGTCTGCATAATATTTTGTGTTTCGATTTCAATTGCTCCTCTTCCTTCAGTTAAAACTGGCTGAATTCGACTTCGTGCAATAATTTCTCTCATGGCAGTTTCTGCTGCAGCTTTTATAGTTTCTTCTGGATCCTGAATTTCAAATAAAAACTTACGTGCATCTTTGATAACCCAAAATACTGAAAAATCTACGTTAACGATATTCTCATCGCCAGTTAACATTAAACTTTCTTGAGGAATATCTGCAACTCCGCCTCCTGTGGCAAAACCACTATCTTTTTCTGCTCTAAATCCTATATCAATTCTATTTACTTTAGTAACTTTTGGAGTTTGAACAGTTTCGATAGGAATTGGCAAGTGATAATTTAAACCTGGTTGAGTTGTTTTTACGTATTTGCCAAATCTTAAAACTATCCCTTGTTCATCTGGTAACACCCTATATAGACCGCTCGCCAGCCAAATAAAAAATAATATAAGTAACACTAAACCAATGGGTTTGTTTCCAGACGCATTGCCACCTGGTAAAAATTTTTTGATCTTTTCTTGTAATCCTCTAATTATTTCATCAAGATCTGTAGATGAGGTTCTTCCACCTGTGCCATTGCCATTATCATTACCTGGAGAATTTCCCCAGGGACTACTTCCACGTTGTTCAAAATCATTAGACATAGACTATCTATATAGTATTTTTCAGTTCAAAAACAAGTTATGATCTAAAATGATTGAAAAAAAACCAGAGCTTAATGACGCGTTGAGCACTAAGCCTGGACAGAAAATTTTTAAAAAAAATCCCATTTTAGGCACAAAATTTACCATAGCTATTTCAAGTGCTAAAGGTGGAGTTGGTAAATCTACGTTTGCAACAAATCTTGCTTTAGCATTAAAACAAATTGGATGCAAAGTGGGTTTACTTGATGCTGATATTTATGGTCCATCAATACCCAAAATGTTTGGTATCAATGAAAAACCTAAAAGTGATGGTCAAAAATTAGAACCAATTAAAAAATATGACATCCAATGTATGTCTATTGGCTTCCTAGCTGACCAACAAACTCCAATGATTTGGCGAGGACCTATGGTTACTAGTGCTATAAAAACATTTACACAAAAAGTTAGTTGGAAAGACTTAGATTTTATAATTGTTGATATGCCCCCCGGAACTGGAGATACTCAATTAACATTTTCTCAAGAAATTTTAATGGATGGAGCAATTATTGTTTCTACTCCTCAAGAAGTTGCTTTACTGGATGTCATAAGAGGAATTAAAATGTTTGATAAATTAGGAATTAAAATCCTGGGTTTAGTAGATAACATGAGTTATTTTATTGGAGATGATGGAAAAAAATACAAAATTTTTGGGGAAGGCGGAGTGAGAAGAACTGCAGAGGAATTTAATAAAGAGTTTTTAGGGCAAATACCAATTAACCCTGAGGTTGGTACTGCAGGTGATAATGGTAAACCAATTGTGGAAGAAAATCCAAATCATGAAATTTCTAAAATATATTTAAATTTAGCTAATAAAATTAAATCAACTTATCTTCAAGACTAAAAGCTTGCATTAACTCATTCCACTCTCTTTTGGATAATCCAGATTTATCTGCAGATACATTTTCACCTTTAATAAGTTTTTGAATAATTTTTTTTCCCTTAGCTGAAACTTCTGTTCCCCCGACTCTATAATCCATAAATGCTTCATGAGTAATTGGTACCCATTTTTTTACTGTGTTAAGCATTATGTCTGCAAAAACTCTTATCTCATATTGAGCATGTTTATCAGTCCTTAATCTTAAAAAATTCATCAAATTTAATAAATCTGTTTTCCAATACCATTGAGTATAAGTATTTAATGTCAAGTTCATACGAGCAAGTTCTCTTGCTAATCCTTTTTTATTTTCATCAATAGCTGAACCATCATAGCGCTCATTAAGCATAATTTCATAATTAGAATACGTTCTCTCAGCATCATTTTTTAATAACTCTAAAACTTCTTGTGCTTGCTTACCTTCCAAAACATCTCCTCGTCCTTGTCTATTGCTAGATGATTGTGCTGCAAGATTTTCAGGGGTTGGAAGATAAAATTCTTTGTCTAAAATTGAATATCTTGCTGAATATTCATTTACATTTGCAGTTCGATGTCTAATCCACTGACGTGCTATAAATATTGGTAATTTAACATGATATTTTATCTCACACATCTCAAATGGTGTACTGTGCCAATGGCGCATTAAATATTTTATTAGATTTTTATCAGTTGAAACTTGCTTGGTTCCTTTTCCATAAGATACTCTAGCTGATTGAACGATTGAACTATCATCACCCATATAATCAACAACTCTTACAAAGCCATGATCTAAAGCGGGAATTGCTTCATATAGAATTTTTTCAAGCTCTGGAACTGTAACTCTTTTAGTTTTATAACTTTGAGCTTGCTGACTCTTGATTTCCGCTAATTGTTCTTTGGTTAATTTCATGATTATTATTGAAACTGTAGGATTTCCTTTTATATTAATAATGTTGGATTTCCAACTATGACGATAAACGAATTTCGAAATAACCATCGCGGACGTGGGGGCAGTACCCACCACCTCCACCATTACAACTTATGGGGGTGAAATAGATTCGACGGGTGACTAAAGGCTATTCTTTTGTTCGGGATTGTTCCACCGCAACGGGCTAATTTATAATTGCTAACGAAAGTTACGCACTTGCTGCCTAATTAACATTGTTAATTAAGTAGTCGGGGTCCGGGGCACCTGGCAACAGAACGCTCCAGAAGTGGGATAATTCGTTATCCCACTTCACTTTTTTTTTAAAAAGTTCAATGAAGATTCAAGGAAGTTTCAATGAAGTCGAAAAACAATTTAAAACGATTTATTCATTTAAGTTCTCTTAATACGACACATATTACTTACTTCTCTTTTTAGTACAAAATCCACCAGTCATTATCGTTCTGCCGACTATAACAAACGGTGGTATTAAGTGTCATTTTCGTAGAAATAATTAATCACATAATAGTCAGCGTAAAAATTGAAGAAATATAAAGATACACACTTACTCTGCGTAGGATTTAATTAAATCAATTTTAAATAGTGTGTGCTGATGTGTTCTTAATCTTCGATAGTACGAAAAATAACTTTTTAAAAAATAAACGCTACAAGAAGTATAAATAACTATGAAGATATTAGAAGATAATATTTTTACTTAAAAATGTTCACGGCAATTTAAGTTAATTTAACAAGTAAACTATTTCTATTTAGAAATAGGTTTGTTTGCGTATTGAGTGAACACAATCGCAAAAGATACGAAAGACATAATGACAAATTTGTCCCCTTACTTATTTAGAAAACTACTTCCTAACTAAAGCAAATCTTGCATCCTATTCCACCAGCTTCATTCAAAATTATCTCTATGCAATTATTTACCCAATCAATCTAACTAAAGAGCTTC
>VGCG01000040.1 GCA_016870175.1 Alphaproteobacteria bacterium | reverse complement strand
TCACCAGTATGAATTCCCATTGGATCGACATTTTCAATTGAACAGACAATAATACAGTTGTCTTTTTTGTCCCTAATAACCTCCATTTCAAATTCTTTCCACCCCTCTAAACTCTCTTCAACTAAAACTTGATTAACTGCAGATTCGTAAAGACCTTGTTCGATAATTTTAAAATATTCTTCTTTATTTTTTGCAATTCCTCCACCAAGACCACCCAATGTATAAGCGGGTCTTATAATTGCAGGGAGTCCAATTTGTTTTAAAACTTTTGTTGCTTGTTTAATGTTGTAAACGATTTTTGATTTGGGTAAATCTAAACCTATTTCAATCATATTTTTTCTAAATTTGTTTCTATCCTCGGCGTTTGATATTGCCTTAGAGTTTGCACCAATAAGTTCTATTTTATATTTTTTTAAAATTCCTTTTCTATATGCTTCCATTGCTAAGTTAAGACCAGTTTGACCACCCATGGTTGGAAGAATTGCGTCCGGTTTTTCCTTTATAATTATTTTTTCTAAAACTTCTATTGTGATGGGTTCGATATAAGTTTTATTTGCAATTTCTGGATCAGTCATAATGGTTGCTGGATTTGAGTTTATTAAAACAATTTTAAAACCCTCAGCTCTTAAAGCTTTACAAGCTTGCGTTCCCGAGTAATCAAACTCACATGCTTGGCCAATGATAATAGGTCCAGCGCCAATTACTAAAATTTTCCTAAGATCAGTTCTTTTTGGCATATTTTTTCATGTGATTGATAAATTCTTTAAATAGGTAGACACTATCTTGAGGGCCTGGATTAGACTCAGGATGATATTGAACTGAAAATATTGGTTTATTTTTTAATCGAATCCCCTCAATCGAGTTATCAAATAAAGACTGATGAGTAATTTCAACATTTTTTGGTAAACTTTCTCTCACAACTTCAAAGCCGTGATTCTGGGTTGTAATTTCAACATTGTCATGAATTAAATTTTTAATTGGATGATTAGCGCCTCTGTGCCCCAGTTTCATTTTTTTTGTTTTAGCACCTAAGGCTAGGGCAAGTAACTGATGACCTAGACAAATTCCGAATATAGGCAAGTTTTTTTTTATTAAATTTTTAATTATTCCAACAGCATACTTTCCAGTTGCTGCAGGATCACCTGGACCATTAGATAAAAAAATTCCATTAGGTTTTAGAGCTAAAATTTTTTCAGCTGAGGTTTTACAAGAAACTACGGTTACTTTACAATTAAAGTTTGAAAAGTATCTTAAAATATTTTTCTTTATTCCAAAATCAATAGCAATTACATGAAAAAAATTTTTTGAATTTTTTTCAAAACCAGCGTCTTTTTTCCAGGTTTTAAATCCTTTCCATAAATAATTTTTTTTTGTAGATACCTCCTGGGCTAAATCTAGATTTTTTAAACCACTCCAGTTAATTGTACAATTTGTTATCTTATTAAGGTTAAATTTTCCTGTTTTTGAAAAAGCGATAGTGCCTTTTGGTGCACCTTTATCTCTTATGAAATTAGTTAAACTTCTTGTGTCAACTCCAATGATTCCAACAATTTTATTTTTTAAAAGCCATTTATCTAAATTTAAAAATGACCTGTAGTTTGATGGAGTTGTTATTTCAGAATTAAAGATTACTCCTCTAACCCATATTTTATCAGACTCATGATCCTCATTGTTTGTTCCAACATTTCCAATATGAGGAAATGTAAAATTTATAATTTGACCAGCATAAGATGGATCTGACATAATTTCCTGGTATCCGGTTATTGATGTATTAAAACAAACCTCTCCAGTCGCAAATCCCGGATGTCCAATACCAATTCCTTTAAAAACTCTCCTATTTTCAAGAACTAGAACGGCGTTATGACTTTTAAAAATTCTTTTTGAGTTTGTTTTTTTTGCTTTTTTAATCAATTACAACTCATGAGTTAAAGTTAAATACATTAATTGCTTAAATATCGCAACAGAGATGTATTATAAAATTATAAAAAAACAATTTTTCTTTTGAAGAATTTTTTTCTTACAGTAGATTAAAAAATATGACTTTAAAAGATACTATCTCAACTGAATATAAAATTGCTTTAAAAACTCAAAATAAAACAAAAATATCAACTTACAGGTTAATACTATCCTCGATTAAAGATTTAGATATTGTAAATAGATCTGGCCCAAATAAAAAAGATACAGACGATGAAGATATCAAAAAGCTTTTAAAAAAAATGGTTAAACAGAGAGCCGAATCAATTGAAATATACAAAAAAAATAATCGAAACGATTTATTAGAAATTGAACAAAGTGAATATGATATTTTAATTAGTTTTCTACCAAAACAAATCGGTGAAGAAGATGTAAAAAAAATATGTTTGGAAACAATAGCAAAAATAGGGGCAAACTCAATTAAAGATATGGGCAGGGTTATGGGTGAGCTAAAAAAACAATATTCAGATGAAATAGATTTTGCAAAAGCTGGAACTTTACTCAAAGAATTATTAAATAACAGATGAAATATCCTAAGGAATATCTTGATGAAATTAAAACCAGACTAAAAGTTTCAACTGTAGTTTCTAAAAGTGTAGTTTTGAAAAAAAAAGGTAAAGAGTTTGTAGGTTTATCTCCTTTTAAAAATGAAAAAACTCCATCATTTACAGTTAATGATGAAAAAGAATTTTATCATTGTTTTGCAACCGCTGAACATGGAAATATTTTTGATTTTATAATGAAAATGCAAAATCTTAAATTTGGTGAATCTGTTAAATATCTAGCAAATCTCGCTGGGATGCAGCCTTATCAGTTTTCTAAACTGGACCAAGAAAGAGAACAAAAATTTAAAGAATATTTGTCAGTTTATTCTCAATATGTAAATTTTTATCATGAAGAATTATTAAAGAATGAAAATTACGCTTACGTCAGAGATTATTTAAAAAAAAGATCATTGAATATAGATCAAGTTAGAAAATTTAAAATTGGCTATGTAGAAAAAAATTCCAGAATTTATGAAAAATTAAAACAAAAATTTAATGAACAAATTTTATTTGAAACTGGTTTATTTTATTTAGACGACAAAAAAAAAATTTATATTGAAAGATTTAAAGGCAGATTAATTTTTCCAATAAACAATATTTTAGGTCAGCCAATAGCTTTAGGAGGAAGAATAATTGAAAATAAAGATTACTTAGCCAAATATATTAATTCACCTGAAACTACTTTTTTTAAAAAAGGATCGAATTTATATAATTTAGATTTTGCAAGAAAATTATCTAATAAATTAGATCATATTTATCTGGTTGAGGGTTATATGGACGTTATCGGTTTGAGTAAAAATGGAATTGAAAATGTTGTTGCTAATCTTGGAACTTCTTTAACCGATCAACAGATTTTAATATTAAATCAATTTTTTGGAGATATAATAATTTGTTTTGATGGAGATGAAAGTGGATATAAGGCGGCGGTAAGAGCAGCAGAAAATTCAATTAAAGAACTTAAACCAGAAAAGCAAATTTCATTTTTATTTTTGCCAGATAAGGAAGATCCTGATAGTTTTGTAAACAAAAATGGCAAAAATTATTTTATTGATTTTACGAAAAATAATAAAATATCTATACATCAATTTATTTTTAGTCATTATAAAAAACAAACAGAAAATAATCCATCGTCCTTGGCAGTTTTTGAAAAAAAGCTAAGATCTATAGTAAATACTATTAAAGACAATTTTATTAAAAAATATGTTTTAGAATATTTTCTTGAAAAAATATCTGAATTAACACCTTACTCTAATCAAAACAAAAAAACTTTTTATATCAAGAAAACAAAGTCACTAGAGTTAACCAAAAAATATTATAATGAAAGCCAATTTATAACCAGTATGGAGTTAAAGGAGTTTTCACTAATATATTTAATTATTAGTAATTTAAAACTCTTTCAAGCAAATATACACTTGATAGAAAATATTAAATTATTCACTAAAGTAAATAAGCAAATTTTTGAGACAATTATCTCTGAGCTTAAAACCGGTATATTAGTTAATACTGAAACTTTAAATTTGGACCCAGAGTTATTAAAAAAAATTTATAAATTTGCCCCGATAAAACATATTCTAAAAAACAAACCAAATGATGATCATATAATTTTAGAATTATTGGAAGATATCTCTAGAGATTTAATTAACTTCGATCTTGAGCTTAGAATCCAAGAATTAGAATCGAAGTTTTCTAAAGATTTGAGTGAGGTGACATTTAATCAACTTAAAGAGCTAAAAAAAAAGCAAAATATCAATTAATACACTCAAATTAATCATGGATTTTTATCAATTTGACATTATATAGATTTTCCAAACTTATATTGCTGTGGAAAGAATTATAACTAAATCATTTGCTAGATTAATGGGCCGTGGAACTCATAGAGGTTTCATTACTCATGAGGAGTTAAACAAGTCACTTGGAAAAAGAAATCTATCAGATGAAAATTTATCCCAAGCTCTTTTGCATATTTTGAATGAAGGAATTTCACTTGTTGAAAAAAAATCTGATTTTAAAGTTTTAAGAAAAAAAGAAATTTCCTCTAAGGATGAAGGTAAGAGTATTGAAAAAAGTGATGACCCAATCAGAATGTATTTACGTGAAATGGGTGGTGTGGAATTACTTTCTAGAGAGGGTGAAATTGCAATTGCAAAAAGAATTGAGGCTGGAAAAGATGTGATGTTAATTGCTTTAGCTCAAAGCCCTATTACTGCGCAACAGTTCTTTGAGTGGAATGAAAAATTACAAAAAAATGAAATTTTAGTAAGGGAAATTATTGATATTGATACTAATTATATGGAAGATGAGACCACAGGTCCAAGTGCAAAACAAAAAAATGCCAGTGAAATAGACAAAGATGACAATGCAACCGACGAGGATGAGTTTAATCCTACCCTTGATGCTATGGAGACTGAAATTAAGCCAAAAGTTTTAAAAACAATAAATATACTAACAAAAGAATATAATAAACTTATTAAATATCAGAGAGAGAAACTAGATTGTGTTTTGAACTCTCAAATATTTTCTCGAACAAAAGATAAAGGATATGAAAAAATTGTTAGTGATATTTTGGAAAATATTAAATCACTCCAGTTGTCCACCTCTGTTTTAGAGGACTTAGTTCAAAAGCATTATACGGAAAATAAAAAAACTTTATCTTTAGAGGGAAATCTCTTAACCCTAGCCATTCAACATCAAATTCCAAGAAATGAATTTGTTAAATTTTATGTTGGCAATGAAATAAATCCAAATTTTAAAAAATTTTTAGATACCAGTCCAGTTTGGAGGCAATTTTTTATCAAGAATAAAGATGAATTTAAAAATATAAGAGAGAGATTAATTGAGTTTAGTTACAAGCTTGGAATGTCAATTACTGATTTTAAAAAATTGGTCAGTCGAGTTCAAAAAGGAGAAAAAGAGTCAAGAATTGCAAAAAAAGAAATGGTCGAGGCCAACTTAAGATTAGTAATTTCAATTGCAAAAAAATATACGAATAGAGGTCTGCAATTTTTAGATT
>VGCG01000039.1 GCA_016870175.1 Alphaproteobacteria bacterium | reverse complement strand
AATAAAAATAAAGCTCATTTAACAGATCAAAACGTTTTCATTTTTGGAATAAAACCTAATAGACCTTCAAGTGAATACGGTTATTTTTTAACTAGAAAAATTAATCAAAATATTAATAAAGTAATAAAATTTATTGAAAAACCAAAGGAAATAAAAGCTAAACAAATAATTAGACAAAAAGGATATTGGAATTCAGGTATGTTTTTTTTAAGAAAGGACTCAATTATTAATAATTTTAAAAAATATCAGCTAAATACTTATAAAAAATGTCTTCAATCAGTTTCAAGAGCTATTTTAAAAAATAACGTTTATTATTTAAATAAAACAGCTTTTGAAAAAATCATTCCAAAATCTTTTGATTACGCCATTTTAGAAAAAATGAAACAAATTAATGCTATTAAATTAAATCTCTTTTGGTCGGATCTTGGAAGTTGGAAAGAAATTTTAAGAATGTACAATAAAAATAAAAAAAATTTTCTTAATAAAAAAAATGTTTACTACAGACCTTGGGGTAGTTATGCAAATTTATATAAAGGCAAAGGTTTTTTGATAAAAGAATTATATATTAAATCTAAAGGTAGTTTAAGTTTGCAAAAGCATCATCACAGATCAGAGCATTGGTTAATCACTGCAGGAAATCCCAATATTACCTTAAATAACAACAGTTTTAAAAAGGGACCAAATGAAGATATCTTTATTCCTTTGGGTGCAATCCATCGGATACAAAATCCAAATAAACAGCCTGTTAAAATTATGGAAGCTCAATTAGGCTCAATATTAAAAGAAACTGACATTGTGAGATACGACGATGTTTATGGAAGAATTTAAAAATTACTATTGATATTTTTTTAAAACGGATAAACACACATATATTTTTGAAGTTAATTCGTTTATTTTTTTATGTTTTAATACATATTTAAATTGTATTTCTGCACACAATTATTTACTAAAAATTAATTCGATATTTATCTTGTAATATTAATTTTAATTGATAAAAAAACCCTTTCGACTTGATTCTCTTTATTTCAATTAAATATTTATATTGTAAATTTTATTTCCTATGATACTTGGCCCTTGCCGATTTGTTCTTATAGCGGGCTTATAATAGCAAAAGAAATCCCAATTAACAAATCGCAAGGCTTTTATATTTAATGTGCGCCTAACATAAAGTTAAAGCACAAAACTTAGGTATTATTATGAGAAAAATAATTCCAATTATATTTACTTTAATAGGTCTTTCAGTGATAGCGGTAACTATTGCTCAAGCTAGAGATCAATTAAAAGTTACAGGATCTTCAACTGTTTATCCGTATTCAACTGTAGTTGCTGAAAGATTTGGCAAAGAGGGAAATTTTAAAACTCCTGTTGTTGAAAGCATAGGATCAGGTGGTGGATTTAAAGCTTTTTGCGCTGGTGTAGGAGTTGATCATCCAGATTTTACTGGGGCTTCTAGGCCAATCAAAAAAGAGGAAATCGAACTTTGTCAAAAAAATGGTGTGACTGAAATAATCGAATTACCAATCGGTAATGATGGTTTAGCATTTGCACTTTCAGTTGAAGGAAAAGATGTTAACTTTACTAAAGAACAACTTCAAAGAGCAATGGCTAAAGAGGTTTTGTGGGGTGGTAAAATAACAACAAACCCATATACGAAATGGAGTGATATAGACAAATCTCTACCGGATGTTAAAATTGAAGTTTTAGTTGCTCCACCAACATCAGGAACAAGAGATGCATGGGATGCTATAGTGATGGAAGGTGGTTGTAATAAAGACTTTATAGCACTTAAAGGTAACAAGAAAAAAGCTTGTACTGAGTATAGAGAAGATGGAGCTGTGATTGAAGCTGGAGAAAATGATACTTTAATCGTTCAAAAAATTACATCCTCTCCAAACACATTCGGTTATTTTGGTTATAGCTATTTAATTGCAAATAAAGATAAAATTAAAGCAGCTCAAATTGAAGGAATTGCACCTACGGTAGAGGGGATACAAAGTTATACGTATCCTGTTTCAAGACCGTTATTTTTGTATGCAAAAAAAGCTCACGCTAATGTAATTCCTGGTTTTAATGAATTTCTTGCTGAGTTCACTTCTAAAAATGCAATAGGAACAACTGGTTATCTTTTTAAGGTTGGTTTAGTACCAAATTCAAGAGAAACTGAAGAAAAAGCAAGAGACATAGTTGCTAATTTAACTATAATGCAAAACTAATAATTAACTAATTTTTTATAGCCGAAATATGTTTCGGCTATAAAAAACATAAAAATATTAAAATTCTTAAAAAAATTTTTTAATGAATTTAACAATAATAATTTTAATTTTAATATTTAGCTTATCATGTTTTTTTTTCGGAAAAACAAAAGTTTCTAATAAAATAAAAATAAGCAGGGGTAAATTAAATTCCTTACCAAAATATTATGGTTATTACTTGGCCGCATGGTGTGGCTTACCAGCTTTATTAATATTAATACTTTGGACATTTTCAGAGTTATATTTTGTAAAATTTATAATTTTATCTGACTTTAAAGCTGATCCAACAATTGATGAGAATAAATTGAATTTAATATTTACAGAAATTGTATCAATTGCAGAAAAAAAATTTTCAGGTCAAATTCCTCAGAATCTAATACCTTACGCTGAAAGATTTTTAAGTCTTAAATATATTTTTGAATTATCAAAGTTGGCTGTAATTTTTAGCACGATCCTATTTTCAATTTTTTTTAGTTATGAACAAATTCTAAAAAACATTAAAGCAAAAGAAAGTGTTGAAAAAATTATTAAATCTGTAATGTTCTGTTGTGCTGCAATTGCAATTTTTACAACTTTTGGAATTGTTTTGTCTTTACTTTTTGAAAGTATTAAATTTTTTACTGTGGTACCTATTTTTGATTTTCTTTCAGGAACAAATTGGTCACCTGGTAGAGCGTTCATTAGAGATGCTTCAACAGAAATAGCTGATGTCGAAAATGTTTTCGGAGCAGTTCCTCTTTTTTGGGGAACCTTTTTTATTGCAGCAATCGCAATGTGTGTAGCTATTCCCATTGGTCTTTTTTCCGGTATATATATGGCTGAGTATGCTTCTCGTAAAGTTAGGAAAATAGTTAAACCTTTAATTGAGGTTTTAGCAGGCATACCTACAGTCGTATATGGTTTTTTTGCAGCCTTAACAGTTGGACCTTTTTTTAGAACTTTAGGCGAAATAATAGGTTTAGAGGTATCTTCAGAAAGTGCCCTAGCCGCTGGTATAGTAATGGGGGTCATGATTATCCCATACGTTTCATCACTAACAGATGATGTAATAAATGCAGTTCCATTGTCCCTCCGGGAGGGATCATTTTCTTTGGGCGCAACAAAATCTGAAACTACTAAAAAAGTAATTTTACCTGCTGCACTTCCAGGTATTGTTGGAGCTATTCTTCTTGCTGTATCTCGTGCCGTAGGAGAAACTATGATAGTTGTTATGGCTGCTGGCCTTGGTGCAAGTTTAACAATAAATCCATTAGAAGCATCTACTACTATTACAACACAAATAGTTACAATTCTTGTGGGTGAACAGTCTTTTGATGATCCAAAAACTCAAGCTGCTTTCGCTTTGGGAATTACGTTATTTTTTTTTACATTAATTATTAACATAATTGCATTACAAACTGTTAAAAAATTTAGGGAACAATATGAATAGTAAACAAAAAGAAATTCTTATGAGAAAAAGATATAGTGCGGAAAAAAGATTTAAATTTTTTGGCATTTTTTCAATCTCTCTAGCAATTTTATTTTTATGCATATTATTATTTAATATTTTTACTAGTGGCTTAAGTGCTTTTTTTAAAACTAAACTAATTTTAAAAATAAATTTTGATGAAAAAAAATTAGGAATTAATATGAATACTCCAGATGAAGCAATTAAAGCATCAAATTTTAATGAAATTTTACAAGACGCATTATTGAATTTAGATTTACTTGCTCCTGATTTAAAAAAAATTGAATTGATTGATATAGTAAGTATTGATGCAACATATGAACTCAAAAGATTTTATTTACAAAATAAAGACCAACTTAACAAAATAGTTGAGATTTCATTAACTTTATCAGATGATTTAGATCAATTGTATAAAGGTAATTTTCCAAGAGATATACCAGAGGATAGAAGAAGATTTTCTGATTTTCAATTAAAAGTATTTGATGAACAAAATTCTCAAAATAAAATAATTACAGAATTTAACTTTTCATTTTTTAAAAATGCGGACTCCAGGGAACCTGAGTTAGCAGGCATTGGAGCTTCATTAATAGGCTCTTTATTAACAATACTTGTATGCCTTATATTATCTTTCCCGATAGGATTTCTAGCTGCAATTTATTTAGAGGAGTTTGCACCAAAAAATAAGATTACTGAAATTATAGAGATTAATGTTAACAATTTAGCTGCAGTTCCATCCATAGTATTTGGACTACTCGGACTTGGAGTCTTTTTAAATTATTTTTATTTGCCACGATCAACACCTTTAGTTGGTGGGCTAGTTTTGGCTTTAATGACTCTACCCAGAATTATTATTCCATGTAGAGCAGCCTTAAAAGCTGTATCACCTTCAATAAGAGAAGGGGCATTAGCTTTAGGAGCATCAAAAGTTCAAGCAGTGATGCACAACGTAGTCCCATTAGCGTTGCCTGGAACTTTGTCAGGAACAATTATTGGGCTTAGCCAGGCCCTTGGAGAGACAGCGCCTCTAATATTAATTGGCATGGTGGCTTTTATTAATGTAGTTCCGACTTATCCCATAGATCCTTCAGCTGTTTTACCTGTTCAAGTTTATCTATGGTCAGAGTCTGCAGAAAGAGGATTTGTCGAAAAAACCTCTGCTACTATAATTATCTTAATTTTTTTTCTAGTTTTGATGAATTCTTCCGCAATATATTTGAGAAATAAGTTTGAGAAAAAATGGTCTTAATATGATTAATGAAAAAATAAAAATATCGACAAAAAATTTAAACGTTTTTTATGCTTCTAAACAAGCCTTATTCGATATAAACATCAATTTGAAAGAAAATAAAGTTACAGCCTTAATAGGACCTTCTGGCTGTGGTAAATCAACTTTTATAAGATGTTTAAATAGGATGAATGATGTAATTGATATTTGTAAAGTTGAGGGATCTATAAAAATTGATGGAGATGAGATCAATAAAAAAAATTTAGATGTAAATTTAATTAGAGAAAAAGTTGGAATGGTTTTTCAAAAGCCAAATCCTTTTCCAAAAAGCATTTATGATAATGTTGCTTACGGTCCAAGAATTCATGGTCTTGCAGAAAATCGTGAAAGCTTGGATAATATAGTTGAAAATAGTTTAAAAAAAGCAGCTTTATGGGACGAGGTAAAAGATAGACTTAATCAGCCTGGTACTGGCTTGTCTGGAGGACAACAGCAAAGACTCTGTATAGCAAGAACTATTTCAATTAATCCTGAGGTAATTTTGATGGATGAGCCTTGTTCCGCGTTAGATCCGATTGCAACAGCAAAAATAGAGGAACTTATTGATGAATTAAAAGAAACATATACAATTGTCATTGTGACCCATTCAATGTCTCAAGCGGCTAGAGTTTCAAACGATACAGGATTCTTCCATTTAGGAAAAATATTGGAATTTAATTCAACTGAAAAAATTTTTAAGAATCCTGATAATAAATTAACGCAAGATTATATAACGGGGAGATTTGGGTAATATGGATAAACCATCACACATTGTTAAATCTTACGAGGAACAATTAAAATTACTTGAAGATACAATAATAAAAATGGGAACAAAAGCTGAAGATCAATTATTAATGTCTATTGATGCTTTTGCCAAAAAAGACCTTGAGTTATCAAAAAAAATTATTGCAGAAGATGAAGTTATTGATGCGTATGAAAATAGCATCGAACATCAGGTTGTAAATTTAATTGCTTTAAGACAACCAATGGGTATTGATTTAAGAGAAACAGTTACTGCACTCAAAATTTCATCTGACTTAGAAAGAATAGGAGATTTAAGTAAAAATATCGCAAAAAAAACTTTGTTAATTAATAAAAACTTATCTGAG
>VGCG01000038.1 GCA_016870175.1 Alphaproteobacteria bacterium | reverse complement strand
AAAATTTAAATTTATCCAGGTGTCCAAATTCTATTGGCTTCTGGATCGTCTGTTGAAAAAGGAAGTTTTAAAACTTCATCCCAAAATTCATCTGAGATTTTAGCTTTAGCCCAAGCTAGATTTTTTTCTATACTATCAATGCTTGTAACCCCACAGATCGTTGATGATATTCTTTTGTCTCTTAATGAGAATTGAAGTGCAGCAGCACCCAAATCAACATTATGTTTTTTACAAACTTTTTCTATTGCTTTAACCGGTCCTAATGTTTGCTCGGTTATATCTTGATAAGTAATTTTCTTAAAATTACTGGAGCCTTTGGCTAACATTCCACCTGCATAAGGAGCGGCATTAAAAATTGCAATTTTTTTATCGTAAGCGTAATCGAACATTTCATCTGCTTCTCTGTTGAGAAGAGTATATCTATTATGACTAATCAAAGCATCAAAGTCCCACTTCTTTAACAATGGAAACATGAGACTTATTTTACCCATCGCTAATCCAACGGCTTTAGCTAATCCTTCTTCCTTTATTTTAAAGAGCTCATCCATAGAGCCACCTTTTTTAGTAACCTCAGTAATATCTTTTACGTATTCTGGGTCATGTAAAAATAAAATATCAACATGATCGACGCCTAAAGCTTCTAAACTTTCCTCAAAAGATTTTCTTGCTTGATATTTATCCAAGCTCAAAGTGTCAGAGTCTCTATCTAATTTGGTAGATAAAATAAATTGATCTGGCCATTTACCAATGTCTTTTATAGCTTTCCCAATTCTTTTTTCACTTTCTCCTAAAGCGTAATTTCTTGATGTATCCAGCATATTCACTGGTCCTTTAAAAAATCTCTTTAAGGTTTTTTGAGCACGATCTTCAGAAACCTCATAGCCATAAGTATCTGGCATACTACCTAAAGAACTACTTCCAAAGCTTATTTCAGTTACTTCTAAACCAGTATTTTTAATTTTATTTTTTTTCATAAGTTAAATTTTAAGTTTATAAAATTTAATAGCATTATTATAAAATATATTTTGTTTTTGAGTTAAATTCAACCCATCAGTAAGACTGGTTGCAGCATTAAACCAACCAGGGTAATCAGTTCTCAATTTACAAACAGGCCAATCTGAGCCCCAAAGTATTCTTTGATCTGTAAAAATTCTTAAAATTTCATCTGAGTAAGGTTTTAAATCTTTTTCTGTCCAATTTTCGCAGGCCTCTGTTACCATTCCTGAAAATTTACAGTAAACATTGTCTAACTTAGATAATTTATTTATGCCAGCTTTCCAATGTTGAAAATCTTTTTTATCATTTTTGCATATTTTGGGTTTCATTAAGTGATCAATCACAAAACGTAACGAAGGATATTTTGATGCAATAAAATAAAAATTATCGAGATGAACTGGAAAACCCAGAGCGTCAAAACATAAATCTAATTTGATGATAGTTTTAAAAAAAATATCAAAATTTTTATTTAAAACCCAATTAGGATCAGGAATATCTTGTATCATTGGTCTAACACCAACAAATTTTTTATGTTTTGCAAATAATTTTAATTGCTGTAATTGATTAACATCCTCAAAATTCACCCAGCCGACAACACCTGCAACTAAATCTGATTTATCAGCGATATCAAGCATGTATTCTGTTTCAGCATTTGTTGCAGCTGCTTGAACTAAAACAGTTTTATGTAAGTTAATTGATTTTGACTCTTTAATTAAATCCTTTACTCCGTATTTTTTTGTGAGAACTTTGTCATTTTTGGGCATCCAAGAATAGTCACCCCTGCTAGGATCCCAGAAGTGTTGATGTGAATCAATGATTTTCATTAACTAAAAATCTTTTTAAACTATTCACCTAGTATACTATCATCCAAAATTTTAGTATCGTACGCTGAGTATGAATGCCAACCGGCTACGGTTTGATCAAAATCAACAATACTTCCTGTCATAATTCCTGACTCCTCTGAGCATAAAAAAGCTAAAATTCTTGCAACGTCTATAGGTTTATTTAATCTTTTAAATGGAACTTGAGACTCTTGTTTTTTTAACCAATCATCATCTGCATTGTGAAATTTTTTTTGGATAACAGTCTCTGCCGGCGTATCAGTCCACCCTAAGTTTATACCGTTAATTCTTATCTGATGCCCGGATACGGAGTTGGCGACATTTTTAATCATTATCGCTAATGCGGCCTTTGACGAACTATACGCGGTTAAAAAAGGCATACCGCTATATGAGGCCATAGAAAGAACATGGGCGATTGTTCCTTTTTTTTTATCTCTGATCATTATCTTTATGACGTCTTGCATCATAAAAAGTGGTGCTTTAACATTAATGTTAAAATTTTTGTCATAATTTTCTTCAGTAGTACTTAAGATTGTCCCTCTTTCAGTAAATGCGGCAACATTAATAAAGCTATCTATAGTTTTAAATTTTTTATCTGTTTCTGATATAATTTTTCGACAATCCTTCAGGTTTTCTAAATCAGCTTTGACGTAAATGCAGTCAGCACCAATTTTTTTAATTTCTTGTTTTATTTTTTCGCCTTTTTGCGCATTTCTTCCACAAATAGTTATTCCTTTAGCACCTCTGCTAGCTAATAATTTAGCAGTTTCTGCGCCACTGCCTTGGGTGCTACCCGTTACAATAATAATTTTGTCCTTAAATTGTTTGGAAAGGTTGGGGGTATAATTGTAATCCATTTAAAATTCTAGGCTGTTTTAGTGTGTATCATAAAGCCCAACTTAATATTTAAAGTTGGGCTTTATAATTTAATTAATTAACCAGCAATACAAGTTTTAATGTTTTGTGGCGTACAAACATCAAGACCTGTGTATATAGCTTTCAAAGATTCGTTGTCAAACTTTAATGCTTTTTTTTCAACGACATCTTTAAGAACGAACATAGATTTGTAACCCATCATAAAAGGCTGTTGTCCTACTTGTCCATGTGTTCTTCCAGCAGCTAAATCCTCCATCTGCATTGGTAAAGTATCAGCTATTACTAATGCTGTTTTTTGAGAACTTATTCTGTCTTTGTGTTTGTCTGTAAGATCTCTAAATGCTTTGGAAACGAACTGAGGGAAACCACCAGTTGGAACGAAAGCAGTTAAATTTGGATGTTTTGCGAAAATATCATCCATTTGTTGTACAGCAAGTGGGAAGTCGTCATTTGTATATAACGGACATCCAGCAGCTTCTGTCCATCCTTTTTCGCCATTCAAAGGCGCGCTTGGATATTTGCCACCATCAGCACGTCCTGCAATCGTGTCTCGAATGCCTGACATTCTCTCATTGTGGTTTGCAGCTGAAGCTCCACCTGACTGGATACAAATTTCGCCACCATTTGGTTTTAATTCCATAACGATTTTCGCAAGATTTACTCCAATGTCATAGTTTTTAGTTCCTACGTATGCAGATCTTAAACCAGCATCTTCATTTAAAAGATCAGAGTCCCAAGTAACCACTGGGATTTTTGTACCTTTTAAAATTTTGGCCATAGCCGCAGCGTTAGATGATGCTACTGCAATTCCATCAACACCTTTAGATATTAAATCTTGAACTATCTGAACTTGTTCTTGTTCAGTATGTTCACCAGGGCCAATATATAAGCACTCAATTCCTCCAATTTCTTTTTCAGCTTTTTTACAACCATCTCTTGCTAAATCAAAAAACGGATTGTTCATAGCTTTTGGTACTAACGCGAATACTAAATTTTTCGCAAAAGCTACGCCTGAGATAGAAACAAAAAGAAATGTTAACAACGTAATCATTAATTTCTTCATTTTTTTTCTCCAATTATTAATTTTAAAAATATTTAATAAAAATATTTTTACGTAGAATATTTAACCATAGAACAATATTGCAGGCAATTGATAATAATATTGCAGGCAATTGATAAAGAGTAGATTTCAACTTAAGGTTGAAGAAAAATTTAATTATATTTCTTATTAAAAATGAATTTTTAATTAACTTTTTTTATTTTTAACTTTTTCTAGCCAGACCGCAGCAATAATAAATATTCCTAAAAAAGTACCTTGCCAGTTTGGATCAATACCAGCCATCAATAAACTGTTTCTAATAGTTTCCATTAAAGCTGCTCCAATAAAAGCGCCGTAAGTTCCTCCAACCCCACCCATTAGATTTGCTCCACCGATAACGGTCGCTGCTATAACTCTAAGTTCATAAGTATATCCAAGTCCATTAGTTACTGAACCCATCCAACTTACAATCATCACCGCAGCGATTGCAGCAAAAAAACCGCTGAGGATGTAAACTGACATTTCAATCCATCTGACATTAATACCAGCTAGTTCAGCAGCTTTCTTATTACTTCCTACTGCATACACATGTCTCCCGTAAGCTGTATACTTAAGAACTAATCCCATTAAGATTGTTAAAAATATTAATAACCAAGTGACATTAGCTAATCCTAAAAATTGTCCTCCTCCAATTTCAAAAAATATTTCATCTTTAGGTCCAAATTCATAAAACATTTTATTGTTTGATATTACGATAGCAAGACTTCTTGCAATCGCCATCATTCCTAAAGTCACAACGAAAGGCGACAGATTTAAATAAGCAATCAAGTATCCATTAACCGCTCCTAATATAATGCCAGCTAAAAGAGCAGCTACAATTCCAACCCAAACATAATTGCTCTCGTAGAAGGCAGATTGAGCATACCATTGTGGTAAATATTGCGCGTCTAGAAATAAACCACAAATAATTCCAGTTAAACCCATGATAGAACCAACCGAAAGATCGATGCCAGCAGTAATAATAACTAAAGTCATGCTAATAGCCATAATCCCGATAAAAGAAAAGTTTCTAGCTATGTTGTATATATTGTCTTTACTCGAGAAGGCGTCCTCGACAAAATACATGACAAAACAAATGATCGCTAAAGATATCGTGACCCAAAAAGATTGCTCTGATAAAAATTTTTGTAAAGAGGTTTTTTCAGATTTTGCGATTATGTCTTGATTAAATTTCATCTATTTATACTCTATCTATTGCTCCAGTAATCAGTCCGGTTGCTTCTTCAGTTGAAGTATGTTTAATTAATTTATCACACACTTTTTCTCCTCTTCTCAGTACTACAAGTTTATCACAAACTTGAAATATATCTGGCATTCGGTGACTTATTAGGAGGATAGAAATTCCATTGTCCTTTAATCTTTTAATTAGATCTAAAACTTCAGCAACTTGTCTGACACTAATTGCTGCAGTTGGTTCATCCATTAAAACTAATTTTGGATTGGTGAGCCTAGTCCGGGCAATAGCCACAGCCTGCCTTTGGCCACCGGACATTTGCATAACTAAATCTTTCGGTCGAGTTTCTGATTTCAATTCTTCAAATAATTCTGCGGATTTTTTAAACATCGAGGGATAGTCTAAATACTTAAAAGGCCAAATTCCTTTTTGTATTTCTCGACCTAAAAAAACGTTTGATGCTGCGGTTAAATGATTACAAAGAGCTAAATCTTGATAAACAACTTCAATCCCAGCTTCTCTAGACTCAATTGGTTTCTTAAAATGAACTTCTTGATTTTCAAATTTAATCACACCTGCCGAGGGATAAAAATTGCCTGCAATAATTTTTAATAAAGTAGATTTACCAGCACCGTTATCGCCCATTAATCCAACTATTTCTGCTTCATCGATATTAAAACTGACATCGACAATTGCTTGAATAGCTCCAAAATTTTTTGCGATATTATGTAAAGATAAAATAGCCATTAATTAAAATTTATATCAATTATTTTTCGACTTTCCAATGATTGATAAGCTGCATTGGCTATGATCAACGCATTCCTTCCGTCTTCAAATGTGACTTTAGGTTTGGTTTTGTTTTTAATACTGTTCATAAATGCATTGAATTGATCTTTATATGCTTGCTCGTATCTTTCAATAAAAAAAAACTGTATTGGATCTTGAGCATTAGTTTTATGTTTGTCAAAAATTTTTGTTGAGTTTGGAACTTGATTATCAGAAATAATCATGCCTTTACTACCGAATACCTCAACTCTTTGATCATAGCCGTACACGGCTCTTCTTGAATTGTTGATATGAATCAAAACTCCAGATTTAGATCTCATGACAAACATA
>VGCG01000037.1 GCA_016870175.1 Alphaproteobacteria bacterium | reverse complement strand
AAATTGCACCTGTTGTCGATAACATCTCTCTCATACCAGGTCCGCCTACAGGTCCTTCATATCGGATAATAATTACATCACCTTCTTTATATTGCCTCTTTTGAACCGCCAACATTGCTGCTTCTTCGTTATCAAAACATTTTGCTTTACCAGTAAATTGTAATTTCTTTAAACCAGCAATTTTAACAATAGAACCATCAGGTGCTAAATTTCCTTTGAGCCCTACAACGCCACCGTCTATGGATAAAGGATTGTCATATTTTCTTAAAACTTTTTGCTTTGGATTAAATTTTATATTTTTTAAATTTTGTTTCATAGTTTTTCCAGTAACAGTCATACAATCTCCATGAATATAACCTCCATCAAATAAGGTTTTTAAAAGCATTGGCACACCACCAGCTAACCACATGTCTTTTGCAACATATTTTCCCGCTGGTTTTAAATCAGCAAGATAAGGAGTTCTTTTAAAAATTTTAGCAATGTCCATTAAGTCAAATTTAATTCCTATTTCATTTGCAATAGCAGGTAAATGTAAAGCTGCATTAGTCGAGCCTCCTGTAGCAGCAACTATAGTTGCAGCATTTTCTAATGCTTTTCTTGTAACAATATCTCGAGGCCTAATATTTTTTGCTAATAAATTCATAACAGTTTTACCGCTCTCTACAGCGTATTTATCTCTTTCTTTATAAGGAGCAGGAGTTCCTGCTGAATAAGGCAAGGCTAATCCTATGGCTTCAGAAACACATGCCATGGTATTTGCTGTAAATTGTCCCCCACAAGCTCCTGCACTTGGACAAGCAACTAATTCTAGTTTTCTTAGATCTTTTAGAGACATTTGACCTGATGAATGCTTTCCAACTGCTTCAAATACATCAACAACGGTTACATCTTTACCATTATATCTTCCTGGCAAAATTGAACCACCATAAATAAAAACACTCGGAACATTTAGACGAACCATTGCCATCATTAAAGCTGGTAAAGATTTATCGCAACCAGCGATTCCAACTAATCCATCATAACAATGTCCTCTAACAGTAAGTTCAGTTGAGTCTGCAATTACTTCTCTTGAAATTAATGAAGATTTCATTCCTTCATGGCCCATAGCAATTCCATCAGTTACAGTGATAGTACAAAATTCTCTTGGGGTGCCACCATTTGCTCTAACACCTTTTTTAACTGATTGGGCTTGTCTCATTAAAGCAATATTGCACGGTGCAGCTTCATTCCATGTTGATACAACACCAATAAAAGGTTTAGCTACATCTTTTTCAGTTTCCCCCATCGCATAATAAAACGATCGGTGGGGTGCTCTATCAGCTCCAATAGAGGTATGCCTGCTTGGCAATTTATTTTTATCAAATTTTTTCACTATAGGTTTTCAATTGTTATAGATAATTTTTTAATATCATTGTTTAAATTAGTATAGTTAGTTTTTTCTTGATCAACAATATCTTTTGGGGCTTGATCGACAAAATTTTTATTAGATAATCTTTTAGAAATTACATCCAATTCATTTTGATATTTTTTTTTACGATCAAGTAGATTTTTTTTAATTAATTTTAAATCAACATTTTGATCAAAATAAATCTTAAATACCTCACCATTTATTATAATCGAAGCTGAAGATTTTTTTTGATCTTCAATATAAAAGCTATTTATACGTCCCATTTTTTTTAAAATTGTTTCATTATCATTGATAAATTTTTTTGTTGTATGTTTTAAATTTTGAATAGATATATCTATAAAAGAACCAGGTGTAACATTTAATTGATTTTTAAATGATCTTATTTCTGAAATTATACTAATAATTATTTCAACATCTTTGTGCGATTGGTCTTTATTAATTTCACCTATTGGCCAATTAGTAAGCATTAAAAAATTTTTACCTGAATTGTCAAATTTATTTTTTAACCACATTTCTTCAGTTATGAACGGTATAAAAGGATGCAATAAAACTAAAATTTGTTTAAATATATATGTGGAAAAAGATCTGACTTCTTTTTTATAAATTTCATTTTCTGAAAATAAAATTGTTTTTGCTAATTCCAAATACCAATCACAATATGAATTCCATACAAATTTATATGCATTTTTTGCAGCTTCATCAAAACGATAATCTTTTAAATATCTATCGATAGAATTTTTTGTTTCAATTAATTCATTCAAAATCCATTTATTAATATTTAAAGATGAATTTGGTATTTTATCGGATGTTTTAAAATCACATTCATTTGTAATTAAAAAATTATTTGCATTCCACAATTTATTTAAAAAATTACGATATCCTTTAACTCTTTCCTCAGAAAGTTTTAAATCAGTTCCAGGTGATGCCATCGATAATAGTGTAAATCTCAAAGCATCAGCACTGTATTTATTTATTAAATCAACAGGATCAATTACGTTACCTTTAGACTTAGACATTTTCTGACCTTTTTCATCTTTTACCAATGCATGAACGTAAACTTCTTTAAAAGGCTCTTTATTTTCGAACTCCATACCGAACATAATCATCCTTGCAACCCAAAAAAAAATAATATCAAAGCCAGTAACTAAAACATTGGTTGGATAAAATTTTTTTAAGTATTCACTTTGATTTGGCCAACCTAGGGTTGCAAGTGGCCATAGACCAGATGAAAACCACGTATCTAAAACATCTGGGTCTCTAGTTAATTCGACTTCCCTACTGTAATAATTTTTTGCTTCTTTTTTTGCATCATCCTCACTCATAGCCACAAAAACCTTGCCGTCAGGACCATACCATGCTGGTATTTGATGGCCCCACCAAAGCTGCCTTGATATACACCAAGGCTCAATATTATTTATCCATTGAAAATAAGTCTTAGACCAATTTGCTGGGAAAAATTTAATTTTTTTATTTTCCACAACTTCTTTTGCTTTAATAGATAATTTTTCTGCATCTACAAACCACTGATTTGTTAAAAAAGGCTCAATTATCGAATTAGATCTGTCTCCATAAGGAATTTTATTTTTTATATTCTCCTCCTTAACAAAAAAATCCTTATCTTTTAATTCTTTAAGAATTTTCTTTCTTGCAACAAATCGATCTAAACCAACATAATCCTTGGGTGCATTTTCATTTATTTTTCCATCTTCAGTAAAAATGTTTATTATTTCTAATTTATGTCTTTGACCAACATCATAGTCATTAAAATCATGTGCCGGTGTTATTTTTAAAGCACCAGTACCCTGTTCAGGGTCAACATAATCATCTTTAATTATTTTAATTTTTCTTTCGACAATAGGAATTGTAACAGTCTTGCCAATAAGAGTTTTAAATCTTTGATCTTTAGGATTCACAGCTATTGCACTATCTCCTAACATTGTTTCAGGGCGAGTTGTTGCAATTGTTATAAACTTTTTGGACTCATCTATTGGATATTTAATATAATATATTTTAGAATTAACTTCTTTTTGATCTACTTCTAAATCTGAAATTGCTGTTTTTAAGACTGTATCCCAATTAACAAGTTTTTTAGCTTTATAAATCAAATTTTTTTTATAAAGCTCAACAAAAACTGTAGTGACCGATTTTGATAAATTTTCATCCATAGTGAATGCATTTCTTGACCAATCACAAGAACATCCTAAATTTTTTAGTTGATTAATAATTATGTCTCCATATTGATTTTTCCATTCCCAAACTTTTTCTATAAATTTTTCCCTACCGATTGAATTTTTATTAATATTTTGATTTTCAAGTTGACGTTCAACTAAAGCTTGGGTGGCAATGCCAGCGTGATCAGTTCCTGGTTGCCATAAAGTTTCATAGTTATTCATTCGATAATAACGAACTAAAAGATCTTGAATTGAATTATTTAACGCATGCCCCATATGTAAACTTCCGGTTACATTAGGAGGCGGTATAACTATTGAAAATTTCTTTAGATTTTTTTTAGGTTCAAATAATTTGTTTTTTTCCCAATAAGCATAAATCTTATTTTCAACATTAGAATGTATGTATTTATCATTAGTCATGTGTTCGTTAAGTTTATAATTTAATAATCTAAATTAACAATAATCAAATTCGAATGTTATTTAATAGACTAATGAGAAATATTTTATATAAAAAGTAATTGAAGATCCAAACAAATGGCAACGTGGCGGAATGGTTACGCAGAGGATTGCAAATCCTTGTATCCCAGTTCGATTCTGGGCGTTGCCTCCAAAAGATAGACAATAAAATTAAAATACAAATTATTTTTTAATACTTAAAAAAAAATTTATTTAGCAATATAACAAATTATATAAATGATATTAAGGCGGTTAACTGATTTTTGAGATTTTTGTTTAAATAAAAAAGGTTACTATTTGATTTACAGTTACTCTTGGATCATGTAAAAAAACTCTATTTGATATTCCTCGGTAGCTCAGTTGGTAGAGCAGTTGACTGTTAATCAATTGGTCGCAGGTTCGAGTCCTGCCCGGGGAGCCAAAAATTAAATCAACCTACTTTAGATATATTTAAATGAGATAATTGAAGCGATTTATTAAATTTTAGCTTTTGATCTGCATTAAGTTCTAAATATAATCTTGTTAAGAAGTTGAAATTTATATCCATATTTTCTACATTTGATTTTTCAAAATTTAATAAGTATTCTGGAAAATCTTCATAAAAATAATTTATAGGAACTTTTAAAAAATTAGAGAGTTGTAAAAGCCTTATTGAACTTACTCCGTTAGTTCCTTTTTCGTATTTTTGAATTTGTTGAAATGTTACATTAATAGCTTTTGCAACTTTAGTTTGCGTTAATCCAAGTGCTAGTCTTCTTAACTTAAGTTTGTTACCCAAATGTTTATTGAAATTTTCTTCCATTAAGACCCTCTTAATTTAATTATAAAAAAGATATTGAACTAATATTTTATAAATACTGCAATAAAAAAATTTATTATTAATTGTGAATTTTTGGTGACTTATAAAATCATGTCAAGCGTTAGATTCATTAAAAAAGAATAAAACAAATTAAAAAAAGGTTAATAATTATAGTTTTTAGTTCAAAATTATAAAATTTGAGATAAAAAAACTTTAGTTCTATCGTTTTTAGGATTTTCAAAAAATTCTTTAGTTTCAGCGGCCTCCACAATCATTCCCTTGTCCATAAATATCATTTTATCAGCTACTTCTTTAGCAAAACCCATTTCGTGAGTAACTACTATCATAGTCATACCTTGTTTAGCTAAATCAACAATTACATCAAGTACCTCTTTGATCATTTCAGGATCTAAAGCAGATGTTGGCTCATCAAATAACATAATTTTTGGTTCCATACATAAGGCTCGAGCAATAGCAACTCGTTGTTGTTGACCACCTGAAAGTTGGCTGGGAAATTTTTTTGCTTGATCCAAAATTTTGACTCTTTCTAGGTTTTTTAATGCTAATTTTTCAGCATCTTTTTTAGAGATTTTTTTAACCCATATAGGCGCTAACGTGCAATTGTCTATGATAGATAAATGAGGAAACAAGTTAAATTGTTGAAAAACCATTCCAACTTCAGCTCTAACTTTTTCAATATTTTTTGTATCATTTGAAATTACAATCCCGTCAACTATAATTTCACCAATTTGATGTTCCTCTAATCTATTAATACATCTGATTAATGTAGATTTGCCCGAACCAGATGGACCACAAACTACAATTTTTTCCTTTTTCTTTACTTCTAAGGTTATATCTTTAAGAGCTTGAAAATTATCAAACCATTTACTGATATTTTTAATTTGTAATATTACATCTGACATATATTTATTTAATCTGTTTACTATTTATAATTTTAATTACAACTACCTATACTTCAACAATTAATCCAAAGTATTATTCAAATTTAATTTTAAATTTAAGAAATTATTTTTTATAATTTCAAAAGAATTCATAATAAGAAATAATTATTACGTTTAAAAATAAATATTAGAGTAAATTTATTTTCAAAATAAAAGTAAGTTATCAAAAACATTATTCTTTGTATTATTTTTAATTTTTATAAACATAAAATTATATGGCGCGCCCTGCACGACTCGAACGTGCGACCCTCGGTTTAGAAAACCGATGCTCTATCCAGCTGAGCTAAGGGCGCTATTATTAACAATAAATGTATATAATAATTTATTAATTTTTTAAAAGAAATTTTTTAATAATCAATAAAAAGGATAAAAAACCAATTCGACCAACAATCATAAAAAAAATAACATAAAGTTTAGTAAAATTATCTAAAATTTCAAAATTAAAATCTTTAAGACCATAAGCCGATGA
>VGCG01000036.1 GCA_016870175.1 Alphaproteobacteria bacterium | reverse complement strand
TTCATTTGATCCTAAAGACCACAAGGTTTCACCCTTTATTTTCCTAACTTTTAACGTCTCAAATTCCTCTTTGGTGAAATCAAAAACCTTATAAACATCAGCTGAGGCAGATTGAATACAAATTATCAATGCTAATATTAGTTTTAAAAAATTTACCATTATATTTTTAATTTTTTAAATACACTTTTTTGACAAAATTTAAACATGATAAAATCTATATTTATGACTAATTTTTATAATATGAAAACAATTTCAATTTTTATACTATTAATTTATTGGTCCATAATGATTTCAATGCCGTATGCATCAAAAGCAAACAAAATGAATCAATATGATAAAGTGGTCAACTTACGTTAAATTAATATAGATTAAGAATTGGAATTTTATTATTTCGAGTTAACTAACTATAATTATTTTTTTGCTAAAAGATAATAAGTAAAAAAAGAAATAAACATTCCAATTAACCAAGAGTAGGACTCCATAAAAACTAAATTAATATTCCATATTGTTGCTGCTGAAAAAATAAAACCTAAAAACAAACTATAAATTCCTTTTAGATGCCATCCGTTGGTAAAATGATACGCACTGTCGGATTGAGTAGAATTAATATCTTTATTAATCAAATTTTCTTTTTTGATAAAGTAATAATCAGCAATCATAACTCCAAAAATTGGACCAAATAAAGTCGACAAAGTATTAAAAAGTGAAAAAATTCCATTGGGCTGTAAAATAGTTGGCCAAAATAGTGCAACTAAAAAACTAAAAATAGCAATAATATAACTTGAGTTTTTCAAATTTAATTTATTTGGAAGGAAATTAATTAAAGAGTATTGAGATGGAATAAAGTTTGCAATTAAACTACTAGAGGAAACCGCAATAATTATAAAAAAAATACCTATAAGCGTAATCTGTAAATTATCAAATTTGGCAATTATGTCTTTAGGATTAGTTAAAATTTTATCAAGATCTTGGAATTTTTGATTTAAGAAAACATCAGCACCTAAAACTAAAAAAACTGTAAAAAAAGAAAATAAGATTAAGTTAAAAATTAAACTTAAATTTCCCTTTTTTAATTCTTTATCATTTTTAATATAACGAGAAAAATCACCAAAATTTAAAATTACATTTGAAAAATAAGCAAACATAATTCCTGCTATTGTAAATAACGCAATTAGATTATTTAGATTTAAAAAATTGTTTAAATTAAAAATATCTAAAAATGCTTGGCTGGTAAGTTTTATATTTGTAAAAAAAATTACAAAAGAAAATATGATTATGCCCAAATAAACTGTAACCGCAGAAATATTAATTATTTTTTTATTAAAATTCATACCTTGACTAAATAAATAAACTTGCAAAAAGATAGCAATAAATAAGGAAATCAAATCAATAACATTTAGTCCTAAATAATGAGTTAAAAATATTTCATTTTCTAAAGTTAGACTATTAAAAGTAAATAAAGCTACTCTAATAAGATAAGTAAAAATTTGTGACAGAAAATATGTTTGAATTCCAAACAAAAAAATACCAACTAAACTTCTTAATAGTCCAAGGTATTTTGCAGCATTATATCCAAACGATGATCTCAAAATGACTGAAAAAGGTAATCCATATTTTTGCGATGGCTTACCAATCAGATTTGAAAATAAATAAACCAGTAAGCATCCGAAAATGGTACCAAATAAAATTACAAACGCATTTATACTATAAACTGTGTAAAAAGATGTTATCAATGAAAAACCAACAATACTCTGTATATTAACGGCCCAAAAACAAAATAAATCTCTCCAATTCCAATTTTTAAAATTTGGGTTTACAGATACGAGTTCCCAATTTGATTGCGAATATTTAACTTTATTTTGATTCACCTTAAATCATATTAAACTTTTAATTTCTCCTGTCCATTAAAGATAAATTTTTAAACGAATTGATTGCTCAGATATGCTATTAACACAAATATAAAAAATAATAATAAACCTCATCAATAATTCTAGATTACATTCTATAGGTGTCAAAATCATTTATCAAAGATTGTGATTGCTAAAAAAGATAAGTATATGATATGTCTGTTTGAATGTTTTTTGATTTGCTTTCACCTCAAGAATTAACAATTCTTAGTCAGATTATTTTCATAGATCTTGTTTTGGCGGGAGATAATGCAATTATTATTGGTATGGTTGCTTCAAAATTCCCTATTGAGCAAAGAAAAAAAATTATTTTCATTGGAATTAGCGGAGCAGTAATTTTAAGAATTATTTTAACATTAGTAACTGCCTATTTGCTTCAAATAAAAGGTTTAAGATTAATTGGGGGTTTATTGCTTCTTTATATAGTATATAAACTTTTTATTGATGTAATCAAAAACAATGAAAATTTAGAAAATAAAGAGAACATCAAAATTGATAATTTAAATTTTTTAAAAGCACTTTGGACGATTTTGTTAGCAGATTTTACAATGAGTTTAGATAATGTTCTAGGAGTAGCTGGTGCTGCTGGTGATCATTATGGCCTTTTAGTATTCGGGTTAGCCTTATCAATAATTTTAATGGCAACGGCTGCCAACCTTATATCTAAATGGATTAAAGAATATAAATGGATAGCCTGGGTTGGATTGATTGCCGTCTTAGCAGTTGCCATCGAATTAATTTATACGGACCTAAAAATATTAATTTTGTGATGTATCTACAAAAAATAAATTTAAAAAATAAATACGCATTAGTAACGGGTGCAGGTAAAGGAATTGGTAGAGCTTGCTGTCTTGCTTTATCAGAGGGAGGTGCAACAGTAATCGCATTAAGTAGAACTGCCTCAGATCTTGATAAATTGGAAAAAGAAATAAAAAAAAAAAAAGGTAAAATTATCAAAATTCAATGTGATGTAATGAATTATGTGGATCTTCAAGAAAAACTAAAAAGGATTAAAATTATTGATATTCTTGTTAATAACGCAGGAACTAATATTCCTGAACCATTTGAAAAAATTAAACAACAAAATATGAATTATTTAGTTGATCTAAATCTCAAAGCTGCATTTAACGTGGCACAGTTGGTAGTTAAAAAAATGCTTAAAAATAAAAAAAGACCTGGTTCAATAATAAATATGTCTTCTCAACTAGGTCATGTCGGCATGAGTGGCAGAAATATTTATATAATGACGAAGTTTGGTATAGAAGGTTTAACTAAAGGGATGAGTATTGAATTTGCAAAAAAAAACATCAGAGTAAACTCAGTTGCACCAACTTTCGTTGAAACACCAATGATCAAAAGATTTTTTAAAAATAAAAAATTTAAAAAAATGGTAATTGGTAAAATTCCAATGGGTAAAATAGCAACCGACAGTGATATTGCCACGACTGTTTGTTTTTTAGCTTCGTCGGCATCTTCAATGATAACTGGTTCATCAATTTTAATAGACGGTGGATGGACAGCACAATAGTTTACAAAATAGCTCTTTTTTTTCTAATTTTTAATCCTTTTCAGGTTGTAGCTTTAGAGTTTAAAGGAGAATTCATTCAAGGGCATTTCATATTAGGAAAAACTGATCCAGGTGCTAAAATTTCGATTGATGAAAAAGAACTTAAAGTATCCAAGGAGGGATATTTTGTATTTGGTATTGACCGTGATCATCATAATGATTTGGTATTTACTAAAATTTTTAACAATCAAAAAGAAAAAATTATCAAAAAAGTTCAAAAAAGAAATTATGCGATTCAAAAAATAGATGGTTTGCCTGAAACAAAAGTGACCCCGCCAGAGTCAGTTTATAGAAGAATAAAAGAAGAAAACAATCGAATTAGTATCGCTCGAGGAATTAATTCTAATTTAATTTTTTTTAGTGAAAAATTTATTATGCCTATAGAAGGTGTGGTTAGCGGAGTTTATGGTAGTCAAAGAATTTTAAATGGTGTTCCTAAATTACCACATTATGGTATTGATATTGCCGCAAATGAAGGAACTAAAATTAAATCATCTGGTACAGGTATTGTTACTTTAGCAGAAAAAGATCTTTATTACACTGGTGGTACAATTATTATGGATCATGGACATGGAATTTCGACAATATACTCACATCTTCAAAAAATATTGGTAAAAGTTGGAGATCAAGTTAGACAGGGAGATATCATTGGAACTGTAGGATCTACTGGACGTTCAACGGGTCCTCATCTTGACTTTAGAATTAATTGGTTCCAAACAAGGCTTGATCCAATGTCTGTGCTAAGATAATAATTGTATGTTAAAGTTTAAATCTACTGAAACTATAGGTATTTTTTATGGAATTACCGCATATTTTTCCTTTTCGTTACTGGATGTATTACAAAAAACTGCTGTAATCAATCATTCTATTTTTCAATTGTTGTTAGTTAAATATTTTTTCATTTTATTTTTAAGTATTTTTGAGTCAAAGAGAAAAAAAAATCCAAAATTTTACCATTCAAAAAATATTAAATTACAACTTATTAGAAGTATACTTTCTTTAATTGAGTCTGGCTGTTTTGTTTTAGCCTTCAAATATTTATCATTGGCAGACGCACATAGTGTTGGCGCAACAGCTCCTATTATTATTGTAGCTTTATCAGCTATAATATTAAAAGAAAAAGTATCAGTTAAAACCTGGGCAGCAATATTTATTGGTTTTATCGGAGTATTAATTATTTTACGTCCAGCTTCATCAATCTTTGACCCAAAATCAATGATACCATTGTTAGCAGCATTTTTTTTAGGATCATATCAAATTATTACTAAAAAAGTATCTGAGTATGACTCGTCGGAGGTAACTTTGTTCTTCACTTCAATAGTAGGTATTTCAATTACATCTTTTTTATCATTTATGTTTTGGAGACCGCTTAATTTAAATTCATATTTTATGTTTTTTGGAATAGGAACCTTTTTTTCATTAGCGGTTTATTTGCAAATAATTGCCCTAAGTAAAGCTAGAGCGAGTATAATACAACCATTTCATTACACTTTAATTTTTTGGGCTATTATTTTTGGATATATTTTTTACAATGATATTCCAGATATGTTTACAATTATTGGAGCATTAATAATTTCTTTATCTGGAATTTATGTTATTACTCAGACAAATAGAAATTAAATTTGCTAGTTTCCAATTCCAACTAGACTAAAAATCTAAAATATAATAAAATTTAATTAATGGCATTACATTTTAGTAAAGAAGAATTTAAAAAAAGAAAATCTCTTGTTTTGAAGTCAATGGATGATCATAATCTTGATGCCTTGCTTATGTTTAGGCAAGAGTCTATGTATTGGCTTACTGGCTACGATACTTTCGGTTATGTTTTTTTTCAAACTTTAGTTCTAGATCAAAAAGGAAACGTAATTCTTTTAACTAGAGCTCCTGATTTAAGGCAAGCACAAAATACATCCAATATTCAAGATATAAGAATTTGGATTGATAAAGATGGAGCTAATCCTACAGACGATCTAAAAATAATTTTAAATGAGCTTAATCTAAAGGGAAAAAAAATTGGTATAGAATATGAGGCTTATGGAATGACTGGTCGAAACGCTTTGAAACTCAACAAGTCTTTAAAAGAATATTGTCAAATTGAAGATCAATCAGAATTGATTACAATCCATAGAGTAATAAAATCGCAAGAAGAAATAGTTTATGTAAAAAAAGCAGCTGAACTGGCTGATAAAGCTCTTGATCAAGCATGGAAATACGCAAAAAGTGGAGCAAGTGAGTCAAAAATTTTAGCAGAAATGCAAAAAATTGTTTTGGAGGGTGGCGGTGATTATCCTGCTAATGAATATATTATAGGATCTGGACATAACGCTCTACTTTGTAGATATCAATCTGAAAAAAGAAACTTATCAACCGATGATCAATTGAGTCTTGAGTGGGCAGGAACTTATAAACATTATCATTCAGCGATGTTTAGAACCATTTTGATAGGTAAAACAAACCCAAAACATATCAAAATGCACGAAGCTTGCGTTGAAGCTTTAACAAATTGTCAAAAAAAATTAATTCCGAATAATACTGTTGGAGAAGTTTTTGATACTCATGCAAAAACTTTTGATAATTTAGGTTACAACAAAGCAAGAATGAATGCCTGTGGATATTCACTTGGTTGTACGTTTTCCCCAAATTGGATGGATTGGCCAATGCTTTACACCGGAAATCCTTACATTATCAAACCTGGTAATGTCTTCTTCATGCACATGATTTTGATGGACTCAGAAAATCAATTGGCTATGAATTTAGGTGAAACTTACCTTGTAACCAAAAACGGTAACGAAAGACTTGGTAAACAAAAAATAGATTTAGTTGTTTTGTAATATTCGTTTATGAAATAAACCAAGATG
>VGCG01000035.1 GCA_016870175.1 Alphaproteobacteria bacterium | reverse complement strand
ATTAATTTTATTTCCCCTTACATTGAGTTACCTAAAAAACTTACAGTAAAACAAAATCTTACAGTGTATGGCAAACTATACAATGTTATCAATTTAAAAAACCAAATTGAATATTTGTCTGATAAACTTCGAATAAATGATTTATTAAATAGAGTGACTGGTGAACTTTCTTCTGGACAGAAAAATAGAGTAAGTCTTGCTAAAGCTTTAATCAACGATCCCAATCTACTTTTACTTGATGAGCCCACTGCTTCTCTTGACCCTGAGGTTGGAGATTTTGTAAGGACATTTATTGAAAATTATTCAAAAGAAAAAAACATTTCAATATTATTAGCATCTCACAACATGGATGAGGTAAAAAGATTGTGTAGCTCTGTTTTAATGATGAAGGATGGAATTTTAATTGATAAAGGTTCTCCAGATGACTTGATTAAAAAACATGGTAGAAAAAATTTAGAAGAAGTGTTTCTTAAACTTACTAGGAGTAATAATGAACTTTGGTAGAATTTATGGTCTTTTTTTAAGACATTTTTATTTAATCACAAGATCATTTCCCAGAATTTTAGATTTAATTTATTGGCCTTCTATACAAATTACTTTGTGGGGTTTTATTTCAATTTTTTTTGAACAGTATAGTTCATATTATACTAATACTGTTGGTGTAATTTTAACTTGCGCAATACTTTATGATTTTTTGTTTAGAACAAGTATTGGATTTAATATGTTATTTTTAGAAGAAATTTGGAGTAGAAATTTTACAAATTTGTTTATTGCCCCAATTAAAATTGGAGAAATCATATCATCTTTAATTTTTACAGCTTTAATAAGAGCTTTATTGGGATTAATACCTGCTATACTCTTAACTTCACCTCTTTTTGGAATATCTTTACTAGATTTAGGATCTTATTTATTTTTACTTTTTTTAAGTCTATATATTTTTGGAATATCAATAGGAATTATTGTTTCTGCAGGCTTACTGAGGTTTGGACCATCTTTCGAAAATATAGCTTGGTCGACAATGTTTCTTTTGGCACCCTTTGGCTGTATTTATTACCCAATAGAAACGTTACCTGATTTTTTTCAAAAAATTGCTTATGGACTCCCGTTGGTTTATATTTTTGAAGAAACTAGAAATATATTAATTAATAACAAGGTAAATTTAAGTAATTTAATAACTGCATTTTCATTAAATATAACTTACTTAATATTGGCGATTTCATTGTTTTATTATGCTTTTAGTAAAGCAAGAAAAAGAGGAACGTTAATCAATATTGGAGAATAATGGTGCGCCTGCTAGGAGTTGAACCCAGAACCTCCTGATCCGAAGTCAGGCGCTCTATCCAGTTGAGCTACAAGCGCATACAATATTATTATATTATTATATGATAAAAAAAATAAATTTAACAGTAAAACAGGACGAAAAAAATATTAGACTAGATGTATTTGTTCATAAAAGAGAAATAAATATAAGTAGAACTAGAATAAAAAATTTAATTTTAAACTCAAATGTTAAATTAAATAATCAGATTGTTAATGAACCTTCTAAAAAAATAAATGTTGGAGATATTATAGATTTGGATATACCAGAGCCAAAAAAAGGCTCTCTAAAACCCTTTAAATATAATTTAAACATTGTTTATGAGGATAAAGATATTATTGTTATCGATAAACCTGCTGGTATTGTGATGCATCCAGGAGCTGGAAATTATGATAATACATTAGTCAATGCCCTAATTTATTATGACAAAGACTCTTTATCAAATATTGGTGATGAATTAAGACCTGGGATTGTTCACAGAATTGATAAAGATACATCTGGATTAGTCGTAATAGCAAAAAATAACAAAACTCATGAACATTTATCAAATCAATTTAATGAGCATAGCATTACAAGGATTTATCAATTATTAATTTGGGGAAAAATTAGACCATCTAAAGGTAAAATTGAAACCTTTATAACCAGAAGTTCAAAAAATAGACAAATGATGGAAACAAGTAACATAAAAGGCAAGAAAGCAATCACAAATTATCAAACTATTGAGGTATTTGAAAATAAAAATACTCCGACTTTAAGTTTTTTAGAATGCAAATTAGAAACTGGTAGAACTCATCAGATTAGAGTTCACATGAATTACTTAGGTAATAGTATACTTGGAGATAAAAAATATAAAAAAAAATTCAAAATGATTAAAAATATTGATAAAAATCTTGAAAAATTATTAGTCAATTTAAATAGACAATTTCTTCATGCAAAGACTTTGGGTTTTATTCATCCGACGAAAGGTGAGGAGATGATGTTTTCCTCAATTTTGCCACAAGAACTTGAGATTATTTTAGAAACATTAAGAAAAACTAATAATTAAATTATTGAAATTTTAACAGAATTAATTAGATAAAAGGTTCATGAGTAATAGTATTAATAATAGTCTTACAATTTTAAACAATGAGGCTGGCTTATCCGCTTACCTTGAGCAAATAAAAAAATTTCCAATGCTTGATGCAGAAGAAGAATACATGCTTGCAAAAAATTGGAAGACAACAGGAAATATTAAAGCTGCAGAGAAATTAGTTACCAGCCATTTAAGATTGGTTGCAAAAATTGCAATGGGATACAAAGGATATGGACTTCCGGTTAATGAAATGATCTCAGAGGGAAATATAGGTCTGATGCAAGCTGTAAAAAAATTTGAGCCTGAAAAAGGTTTTAGATTAGCAACATATGCGATGTGGTGGATTAAAGCTTCTATTCAAGAATATATCCTAAGATCATGGAGTTTAGTTAAAATAGGAACAACAACAGCACAAAAAAAATTGTTTTTTAATTTAAAAAAAATTAAAAATCAAATTTCACCCCAATCTGAGGGTGATTTAAGAGATGAGCATGTTGATGAAATTGCAAAAAAACTTGATGTTAGTAAGGAAGAAGTAGTTTCTATGAATAGAAGACTTTTAGGGAAGGAATTTTCTTTAAACTCACCAATTGGTGAAGATGGAGAAGAATGGCAAGATTGGTTAGTTGATAAAGAATTAGATCACGATTTAAAATTTGCGCATCAAGAGGAAATGCAACAAAGAAAAGATTTATTAAAAAACTCAATTGGGATTTTAAATCAGCGGGAAAAAGAGATTTTATATTCTCGTAGATTAAACGATAATCCAACTACTCTTGAAGACTTAAGCAAAAAATATAAAATTAGTAGAGAAAGAATAAGACAAATTGAAAATAAAGCATTTGAGAAACTACAAAAACATATGCTTTTACTAGCTCAATCAAAAAATCTTCTAACGATTAATTAAATCAAAAAAGGATTTTCAATGAGGATAGTATCTTTTCTTTCGGGACTTGTGGAAATACTTAAAATTTTAGCTCCAGTAAAATCCTCAATAGCATAAATATAATTCTTGGCATTTTCTGGTAAACTGTCAAAATTTTTTATACCTACAGTAGAAGATTTCCATCCTCGAAAAGACTTGTAAATTGGCTTGACATTTAATTGGTCTTCAACTCCTGCTGGTAAGTAATCAATCGTCTCTCCGTCTAACTCGTATTGAACACACATTTTAATTTCATCTAATTCATCTAAAACATCTAATTTAGTGAGTGCAATACCATCAATCCCTGATACTTTTATTGTTTGCCTGACTAAGACTCCATCAAACCATCCACATCTCCTTTTTCTGTTAGTGATTGTACCAAACTCCTTACCTCTGGTTCCGAGTAATTCACCAATATGATCTTTTAATTCTGTTGGAAAAGGACCCTCTCCTACTCTAGTTGTATAAGCTTTGGTAATTCCTAAAACATAATTTATAAAATTTGGACCACATCCAGTTCCTATTGCAGCATTAGCAGCTACTGTATTTGATGAAGTAACATATGGATAAGTTCCATGATCTACATCCAACAAAATTCCTTGAGCACCCTCAAATAATATTTTTTTTTTTTGACGTTTATATTCATCAATTTTAAGCCAAACCGGCTTAGAAAATTTTAAAATTTCTGGTGCAATTTTCAACAAATCTATTTTAATTTTTTCTTTTTCAAAAATTTTTTTTCCTAAACCTCTTCTTATCGCATTGTGATGAAATAAAACTAACTCTAACCTTTTATCTAAGTTTTTTTCAGATCTTAAATCCATAACTCTGATAGATCTTCTACCAACTTTATCTTCATATGCTGGTCCAATTCCTCTTCTTGTTGTTCCAATTTTTTCTTTTCCAGCTTCATCCTCCCTAATTTCATCCATTTCTTTATGAAACGGCAAAATTAAATTAGCTGCTTCAGATATAATAAAATTTTCAATATTAACGTCGATCCCTTTTAATTTAATTTCTTCAATTTCATCTAGCAAAGCCCAAGGGTCAATTACAACACCATTTCCAATGACAGAAATCTTATTCTTTCTAACAATGCCGGAGGGTAATAATCTTAACTTATAAGTAATTTTATCTATTACTAAAGTATGCCCAGCATTATGTCCTCCCTGAAAACGAATAACTACATCTGCCTGTTCAGAGAGCCAATCTACAATTTTACCTTTTCCTTCATCCCCCCATTGAGATCCAACTACAACTACATTTTTCATTATTTAAATTTGTTATTTATTTTAAATGCATTTAAATGATTTATTGGACCATGGCCTGCACCATAATTTGGATTAGTTCTTATTGCAGAATTTACATATGCAATAGCAAGTTCACAAGATGTCTTTAAGGGTTTTCCACAAGACAAAAATGTGGCTATCGCACTAGATAAAGTACATCCAGTTCCGTGAGTATTTTTTGTATTGTATCTTTTACTTTTAAAAATTTTGATTTCAAACTTATTGACAAATATATCATTAACATCCTTTGTCTCTAAGTGTCCGCCTTTAATAAGAACATTTTTGGCACCAAATTTAATTAATTTTTTTGCAGCATCCACCATGTCAACTTTTGTATTTATTTTTATCTTAGTCAAAAGTTCAGCTTCAGGTATATTAGGAGTTATAATTAAAGCACATTTAATAAGTTTTTCTTTTAAAATTTGAATAGCTTTTTGATTAATTAATTTTGAACCTCCTTTAGCAACCATTACAGGATCTAAAACTATCTTTTTAGTCTTAATTTTTTTTAATGCTTTAATAATTTTAATGATTACAGCACTTGAATAAAGCATACCAATTTTTATGGCATCGGGCTTTATATCTGAAACTGAAAATAAAATTTGATTATATATTTCATTGCAGTTTATTGAAATGACTGATTTAACGCCTGTTGTATTTTGTGTCGTAACGGCAGTAATTGCTGTCATAGCGTATGAACCCAAGCTTGTAACTGTTTTGACGTCAGCTTGTATTCCAGCTCCACCAGAAGAATCTGAGCCAGCTATAATCAGTACTTTAGATCTCGATTTCAAATTAACTAATTTCTTTTTTTATAATTTTAATACATTTTTTTAATAATTTTGTATTTTTACTTTCTCCCATAATTCTTATTTTTTGTTCAGTACCAGATTTTCTAACCAGTATTCTTCCTTGTCCAATGATCATTTTTTTTGCAATTTTAATAGATTTTTGCACACGAGAATTGGATAAAATATTATTTTTTTTATAATTTACATTTTCTAAAATTTGGGGAACTTTTTCAAAAACATTAAAAAAGTCACTTATTTTAGTTTTTTTATTAATTAAATTTAATATCTCAACTGCAACAAGTAATCCATCCCCAGTAGTTGCAAATTTACCTAAAATTATATGTCCTGATTGTTCTCCTCCTAAATTAAATTTTTTTTCATACATCATATTTTTTACGTATCTGTCTCCAACATTTGCTCTTACAAATTTTATATTTTTTAATTTAAAAAATTTTTCTAATCCATAATTAGACATTAAAGTACCAACAACACCCCCTTTAAGAATTTTTTTTTTTTTCCACTCTAAAGCAATAGCAGCAAGGATCTGATCGCCATCAATGATTGACCCTTTTTCATCACACATAATTATTCTATCTGCGTCACCATCAAAAGATATTCCAAGATGCGCTTTATGTTTTATTGTAGCTTTTTGAATATTTTTGGGGAATGTTGACCCGCAGTTGTCATTTATGTTTAATCCGTTTGGCTTATTACCAATAAATTTTACATCAGCTCCTAAAGATTTAAAAAGCTTAAATGCAGCCTTATATCCTGCACCATTCGCACAATCCACTACCATCTTTATATTTTTTAAATGAGATTTTTTTTTTAAATTATTTTTTATTATTGTAATGTAATTATCTGTTGCATTTTCTAATCTTTTAACTCTGCCAAGAGTTTTTTTTTTAGATAAATTTGCCTCAATTTTTTGATCAATTAATTTTTCAATTTTTGTTTCTATTTTGTCGGATAATTTTAGTCCATCTGGTCCAAATAATTTTAAACCATTATCATAATATGGATTATGTGAAGCAGTTATCATAATTCCCATATTTGCTTTCATCGATTTTGTTAACATTGCTAATCCATTTGTTGGTAGAGGCCCTAAAGTGTAGACATGCATTCCCGCTGAAGTTAACCCTGAAACTAAAGACGGTTCCAATGTATATCCCGAAAGCCTAGTATCTTTAGCAATAATTGCTACTTGTTTCTTTTTTTTTAAATTTGTAAAATATTTTCCTGCTGCAAGACCAATTTTAAAAAACGTTTCCCCATTAATGTATCCTTTATTGACTAAGCCTCTTATTCCATCAGTTCCAAAGTATTTTTTTAACATTATAGATTAATTAGTTTTTTATAAACTTTTATAGCTTGATTAATTTCATTTACGTCGTGAACCCTTAAAATTT
>VGCG01000034.1 GCA_016870175.1 Alphaproteobacteria bacterium | reverse complement strand
AAAAAAAAAATTATATAATTTTTGACGAAATGCACCAAAAATTTTTAAACTTTCTTTTAAAATGTACTTTTGCTACTTCACAATCTTTTTTTAATTTATAATATCCAACAATAACAGATCCGGATCCAGTCATTCTCACAAAAATTTGGGTTATAGAACTTTCAAGAAATGACTTAATCTTTTTTAAAATAGGATATTTTAACAGAACAATTTCTTCTAGAGCATTACTTTGGTCAATCAAAAATTTAGAGCTAAATAATAGTTTTTTTCGGTTGTTAAATTTTGACTTTGTAAAATTTTTAACTGAAGAATAGATAGTTTTTGTTGAACATCCAAAATTTGGTTTAACCAATAAAACATGATATTGAGGACATTTAAAAGATCTTTTAATATTATTTTGAGATGTAAAAAAAATACTTTTTGGATTTATGCCTAAAAATACATCAGACCCAACTAAACTTGTAATATTTATGATGTCTTTGTTATTAATTTTAAGAATTTTTTTTTTTAAAAAAAAATTTAAAATATTTGCAGCATTCATCGATCCACCTCCAAGTCCAGCTTTTTGTGGAATATTTTTTTGTATTCTAATTTGAAACTTATAGTTGTTTAAAAGATTTTTCTGATCCAGAATATTTAATAATTTAATTACAGTATTGTTATTATGGCTTATATTTTTTGAAAATTTTCCATAAAAAGAAACCTGATGATTTTTTTTAGAAGTTTTTTTAATATAAATTAAATCATGTAATTCGATGAATGTAACTAAAGTTTCAATTTTATGTAATGAAGAAGTTTTACCGATAATATTAAGTGCCAAATTAATTTTTGCAAAAGATTTAATAACACTATAACTCATTTCTAGATGTTTTAGAGGCCTTTAATTAATTTAGTATTAATTTTTTTCTTTATTTCCTCCTCTGCATCCTCGAAATTTTGGGCGTTAAACCAAAAATATCTTGCTTGAATTTTTCTATTCAATCTCCAAAGAACATCTCCATAATGATCGCTAACTACTGGATCATCAGGCATTAATTCAACTGCTCTTTTGAGATATTTTTCAGCTTCTATATAATTGGATGTTAGATAATAACCCCAACCAACTGAGTCTATAATAAATGGATCATCTTTTTCTAGCAAATACGCTTTTTCTAGCATTTTTATTGCCTCATCAATTTTATAATCTCTTTCCAGCCATGAATAGGCTAAATAGTTTAAGACATAAGCATCATCGGGATTTATTTTTAAGGAATGCAATAAATCTTCATCTGCTTTTTTATAATTTGTCATTCGCTCATAACTGCCACCTCTTCTAAGTAATAGATCCGCTTTAGTATATGAAGTATCATCTAATGTTGAAATAATTTTTGAGTAATATTCAATTGCTTTACTGTATTTTTTGGAATTCTTGTAGAAATTTCCCATATCAAATAACATTTTAAAATTAGGATTTATTATTTTTTCAAATTTTGAACTTATATAATTCAATCCTTCATCCTTATTTATTTGCTTTGCAATAATGTCGGCTTCCTTTTTTATTCTATACCAATAATAAAACTCATCATTTTCATTAAAATTAATTAATATTTTTTTAGCCTCATCATACTGTTCATTAGTATAAAAATTCTCTGCTAGCAGCGAATAATTAAATTTAAATTTTGGATTTAAATAAATTGATAGATTTATGTAAAAATTAGATTTTTCAAAATTACCATTTGAGGAATGAAGATTAGAAATTAAAAATAAAAACTCACTAACAATATCATTATGATTATTACATGAAAAAACTTTATTAAACTCGTCGTATTTTTTATTATCCATCCAATTTTTAGCTTGTAGTAATAATAGATTGGAATTAATAAAATCTAGTTCCTTAAGAAGCAAATTTGCCTCATCAATTTTTTTATTATCTATTAAATAACTAATGTAAAAAAAAATATACCTTGAATAATCTCTTTCATTTTTATTAATTAAATTTAAAAAAAATAAATTGGTTTTCTCATCATTTAAATAGCAGTGTAAAAATGTTTCATTTATTAATGCTAGATTTCCAGAATCTTCTTTAAGAGGTGAAATTTTTTTTTGTTCAAAAAGATAAATAAATTGTTTTAAATAGTTCAATACAACTATTTCAAACCCATCACCATTTATAAAATTTGATGATTGAGTTAAATATTTTCCGGCCATTCTTAAATCATTTTTTTTTAAACTGTCCGCAATAAGCAGCAAATATGCATCAAAAAAATTAGGATTATCTTTTTGGCTATTGTTTTTTATAACATCAATTGCTTGGGGTATTTTATTATCTAAAACCAAAGAATAGACATATCGTTTTAAGTATAAATCATGGTTTTTTAAAAGATTTTTTGATGAATTAAAAAACTTAAGTGCATCAGAATTTTTTTTGTTTTCAAAAGCAACGATTCCAGAAAAATAATCTGATAAATTTTTTGAATTAAAATCGTTAAAACTTGCACTTTTAGAGTATAAGGGAGCGTGATAAAATAATGAAGTTATTACTATTAATTTAAAAAATTTAAAATACATTTTATCATTCTATGCCTAAAAAAAAAATAAATCAAAATACGATGTATTATGAAGAATTTATTAATTCAATTGAACCAAATTTTATATTTGCAAACAAGCCAATAAATAGATTTAAAATTGTCCAAGATCAAAGTGAACTAAATTTAATTTATAAAAATGAACTTTTGATTGATCTTAAAAAAGAAATAAATTCAATTGAGGATTGTAATTTAAAATCCTACTCTGAGAAAATTATATTAGGTGATGGAAATTTAAATAGCCCAATTATGATAATTGGTGATGCCCCTGGGGAAGAAGAGAGCAAAACTGGATTACCATTTCAAGGGGAGGTCGGAGAATTACTTAATAAAATGTTATCCGCAATAAATATTAAAAAAAAAAATATTTATTTAAGCTATGCAATAAATTTTCAACCACCTCAAGACAGAAATCCAACCTCTCAAGAGATTAAAAGATATTCAATTTTTTTAAAAAAGCATATTTCAATAATCGACCCTAAAATTCTTATTTTAATGGGCAGTACTGCAATGGAGTCAATTATAGGTTCTAAGGGAAAAATATCATCTGAAAGAGGAAAATGGAAAGAAATTATAATAAATAATAAAACTTACCACATCATAATAACATTTAATCCATCTTATTTAATTAGGTTCGCTGAAAACAAAAAATATTCCTGGGATGATTTAAAAAAAATAAAACAAAAAATTCAAGATTTAAATTTAATAGCCTAATGAAAATTATTGCTGGTGTGGATGAAGCAGGTCGAGGTAGTTTAATAGGACCTGTTTATGCTGCAGCAGTTATTTTAAATAAGTCTATAAAAAAAAAATTATTAAAAGACTCAAAATTAATAACCAAAAATAGAAGAGAATACTTATCTAAATATATCAAAAAAAATTCTATTTGGGCGACTGGGCGAGCTTCAGTTAGAGAGATAGAAAAAATAAATATATTACAGGCCAGTTTACTTGCAATGAAAAGAGCAATTCTTAAACTAAAAAAAAAACCTTCAATAGTTTTTATTGATGGAAATCAATTACCAAATTTAAAAAATTATAATCTAAAAAAAATTATAAGAGGTGATCAAAAAATACCTTCTATTGCAGCAGCATCCATAATTGCAAAAGTCTCTAGAGATAAATTTATAACCACATTGGCAAATACCAATAAAGGATATTTTTGGAACCGAAATTTTGGGTATGGAACAAAAAAACATTTACGAGCAATTAAAAAACTTGGAATTACAAGTCACCACAGAAAAACTTTTTCTCCGATTTCTCTAATTAATATTCCTAAAAAACACAATATCTAGTTGCCTAAAAATAAGCTTACACAAAAAAATTAAAATATTTCAATCACGGGTTGACCGTAAAATCCTTTTAGAGTCTAATTATTTTTTAAAAATGACTACTGATTTAAAAAATAAGATTATTAATGGTGACAGCTTAGAAGAATTAAAAAAGATACCAAGCGAAACATTTGATTTAGTTTTTGCAGACCCTCCTTACAATTTACAGTTAAAAAGAGAATTAACTAGACCTGATAGATCAAAAGTAAATCCAGTAAATGATAAATGGGATCAATTTAAAAGTTTTCAAAAATATGATGAATTTACTTATTCGTGGTTAAGCGAATGTAAAAGAATTTTAAAAAAAGATGGTGCTATTTGGGTTATAGGAAGCTATCATAACATTTTTCGTGTAGGTACGACTATTCAGAATTTAGGATTTTGGATTTTAAATGATGTCATTTGGAATAAAAGAAATCCAATGCCAAATTTTAGAGGTAGGCGTTTTACTAATGCTCATGAAACATTAATTTGGGCTTCGAAATCTGAAAAATCAAAATATACTTTTAACTATCAGTCTTTAAAATGCCTAAATGACGATTTACAAATGAGATCTAACTGGAATTTACCTATTTGCAGTGGGAAAGAGAGATTAAGAAAAAATGGTAAAAAAATACATTCTACTCAAAAGCCAGAGTCTTTATTGCATAGAATACTATTGGCAAGCACTAATAAAAATGACTTAGTTTTAGATCCTTTTTTAGGTTCAGGAACAACAGCAGTTGTTGCTAAAAAATTAGGAAGAAATTATTTTGGAATTGAAAAAGAGATCAGTTATGTTAAGGCAGCAGATCAAAGGTTAAAATTAATTAAACCAATCGAGGATGATTATCTTGATACATTAGAAAATAATAGATCTAAACCAAGAATATCATTTGGATCATTAGTTGAGCTTGAAATAATTAAACCTGGAACCTCAATTTTTGATAATAAAAAGAGAATTAGTGCAAAAATTATGGCAGATGGTAGCATTAAGCATGATCAAGCAAAAGGATCTATACATAAAGTAGCAGCAACAATTTTAGGAGCTGAAAGTTGTAATGGATGGACTTATTGGCACTATAATTTAAATGGAAATTTTTTACCTATTGATAACTTAAGACAAAGATTAATTTCAAAAAATTAATTTCTATAAACTTTTCCTAAATAGTTTTCTAAAAATTTTTTATTTTTTGTCAAAACTTTTAGAAAAAAGTTTCTCAAAAATATCATAATCGGACTTGATAAATGAAAAGCAAATTGATTTATTTTGGATCTATTTTTAATTATTTTCAATCTTTTAATTCTATTACTATAAAAATTACAATAAGAATTATTTTGTATACTTTCATATAATTCAAAAGCACCTTCAATTGATTGGGAAGCTCCTTGCGCAAATGATGGTGGAACAGCAAAAAAAGCATCTCCTAATAAGAAAAGATTGTTTTTAAATGGTTTATAAAAATTATTACTAATAAAAACAGGATAATATTTAATTTTTTTTATTTTGGTGTTATAAGGTAATTCACCTAAAAATTTATTGATAGGTGAATTATCATTTAAAAATTCATAGGTTTTAAGTTCCTGAAATTTTAAATGATATTTTAAAATTGCGATATAATTAAATTCTCCCATCTCATTCATTGGATAAATTACATTGTGAAAATTTTTTCCTAAAAATAATGAAATGTTATCTAAATTTATACCAGTTAAATCTTTTTTATTAATAATTCCTCTTACGGCAATAGATCCATTAAATGATGGTTTGACAAGATTATTTGTAATTAATGTTTTGGCTTTAGAAAAAATACCATCTGATATAATTAAAAAATCACATTCTCTTGAAATATTATTTTGAAAAACTAATTTGATTAAATCATTAGTATAATTTATTTTTGAAATATTATGATCGTATTTAATTATTTCCGTATTTAAGTTTTCTTTTAAATATTTTATCAAAATTGATCTCTTTAGGGTAGTATATTTACAATCTATGGTATTAAAATCTGCAATATTTAAATCGCATATTTTCACATTTTGATTGGCTGAATAAAAATCAATCTTATTAGGATTAAATTTGTCTTGCGAGTTAAAATTTTGAAATCCAATTTTATTTAAAAGTTTTATACTATTCACCGATAACTGAATTCCGTATCCTTCATTAAGATCTAATGAATTATTTTTTTCATAAATTATTATTTGGTAATTTGGATTTCCTTTAAATAAATTTGCAAAATATAAACCAGAAATTCCAGCTCCAATAATTGCGATTTTTTTCATCAATGGTTTTCCAAATAATTAATAATTTTTTTAGTAAAAGTAGGCAAAATATATTTTTTTATATTTTCAGGATCAATCCAATGTGAAAAAGGCATGTTTATACTCGATTTTTTGGATATAAACTTAATTTTCATATTCATATTTGACATTTTAAAATTAAAATTTGATTTAAAATTTTTTGGATTAAATATTTCATCCATAGGAAAAATATTTAAATTTTTTAAAAAATTGAATTTAGTATTTTTAATGAGTAAATAATTATTATTTTGTTTATAAACTTTTATTAAAAAATATTTATTTATTTTTTTTTTAGTTATTTTTTTTACTGTAAAGTCTTTTATAATAAATGATTGGCAATTTTGATTAATTGGACATTGATTACATAGTGGATTTAAAGGTCTACACACTATTGCTCCTAACTCCATTAAAGCCTGAGCGTAATCACCAGGTCTATTTGATTTAGCAAATATTTTTTTCTTTTCATGCAGACTCGCTTTATCTATTTCATGTTTTTTTTTTAAATACAGATATCTTTTTAGAACTCTTTCTACATTTCCATCTAGGGGAATTACAGGTTTATTAAAAACAATTGCCAAGATAGAAGTTGCTGTATAATCACCTATGCCTGGAAGAGATTTTAGCTCAAAAAAATTGTCGGGTAATTTATTATTAAACTTTCTAATAATAATTTTTGCAGTTTTTTTTAAATTTCTTACTCTTGAATAATATCCCAGCCCCTCCCAAAGTTTTATGAGTTTTCTATTATTTAT
>VGCG01000033.1 GCA_016870175.1 Alphaproteobacteria bacterium | reverse complement strand
TTGATTAATTAAATTCTAATAGAGCATCAACATGTCTCTTTGAGCTTTCTTGAAGAGCTTCAATATCATATCCACCCTCAAGAATAGAAACCACTTTTCCATTACAAAAAAACTTTGATAATTCTAAAGTTCTCTTTGTAAGTTTATAGAAATCCTCAGACTCTAAATTAAGCTGAGCTAATGGATCATTCTTATGAGCATCAAAACCCGCAGAAAATAATATAAATTCAGGTTTAAATATTTTAATTTTATTTAAGACTTTTTCATAGGCATTAAGATATTCTTCTGAGTCTGTTCCTGCTGTTAAAGGAATATTTAAGATATTATTAAATTTGCCTGTTTCTTTTTCAGATCCAGACCCTGGATAATATGGATATTGATGTGTTGATATGTAAAGAACTTTGTCATTACTATAAAAAATATCTTGAGTTCCATTGCCATGATGTACATCAAAATCAATAATTGCAATTTTTTTTAATTTATATTTATCGATTAAGTAGTTTGCTCCAATTGCTACATTGTTGTAGATGCAAAAACCCATTGCTTTATTCTTTTCAGCATGATGACCTGGAGGTCTTACAGCACAAAAAGCATTTTTAAATTCTTTGTTTTGAACGCCATCGATTGCTGCTATAACACAACCAACCGCATCTAAAGTTGCATCTTTACTCCCAGGTGAAATCACCGTGTCACTGTCAAGAAAAGATAGTCCATTTTGTGGAAAAGAATTTTCAACAAAATTTATGTAATCTTTGGAATGAGTCTTAATTAATAAAGACTTTTCAAATTTTGAAGGTTTTTTCCATACGAAATTGTTGTTATCATTTTTTTTAAAGTTTTCTATTATGGCTGTCACACGGTCAATTTTTTCAGGATGTCCATTACCAGTATTATGATATTGATATGTATCTGAGGTAATTAAGCCAGTTTTCATTTAAAATAATTTTCTAAAATGTTTAAATAAATTTTAGTTAAATTTTTTAAATCTTTTAATGACACTGTTTCATCCACTTTGTGCATTGTTTTACCAACTAAACCAAATTCTAAACAGGGAGCTATTTTTTTTATAAATCTTGCGTCAGAAGTACCACCAGTTGTTGTAAACTTAGGTTTTATTTTAGTGATCTTTTTTATAATATTTTGAATCATGTATGTTGTTTTATTTGGTTTAATAAGGAAGGACTCTCCAGAAACAACATATTCAATTTTATATCTTGTTTTATTTTTTTTACTTATTTTGTTGAAAATTTTATTGAGTTTTTTCTTGATTGAGTCAGAAGTATGTTTATTGTTAAATCTAATATTGAAAGTTGCATTGGCTAATCCTGGAATAACATTGTCAGCACTATTATCTATATTAATTTTAGTCACTTCTAAATTTGTGGGCTGAAAATCTTTGGTTCCTTTATCAAATATTATTTCTTTTAATTCCTTTAAAATCTGTATAAGAATTGTTGAAGAATTTTTTGCTTTGTGAGGGTACGCTACATGACCTTGTACACCTATCACAGTAAGTTTGCCTGTAATGCTGCCTCGACGACCAACTTTAATCATTTCTCCTAATTTATTTGGATTAGTTGGCTCTCCGACTAAACAAAAATCTATTTTTTCTTTTTTATTTTTTAAATATTCAACTACTTTTTTGGTACCGTTAATTGCAACACCTTCCTCGTCACCAGTAATTAATAAGCTTATTGAACCGTTAAAATTTTCATTTGTATTAACAAAACTACTAACGGCTGAAATGAAAGCTGCGACTGAACTCTTCATATCATTTGCACCACGTCCTATTAAATAGCCATTTTTAACAATAGGTTTAAATGGATTAACTGTCCAATCCTTCAAAATTCCTGGAGGTACTACATCTAAGTGACCTGCATAACAAAAATTCGGGCTTTTATTACCAAGTCGAGCGTAAAGGTTTTTTACGTAAAAATTATTTTTATCCTTAAATTCCAAAATTTGGGTTTTAAAACCAAGTAAAATTAATTTTTTTTCAACAAATTTCATTATACCAGCATCTACTGGCGTGACAGTTGGAAATTTAATTAGCTCTTTAGCTAATTGAAGTTCATTAAAAATTTGCATCAATTTATTCTCTTAAAATATCGTTAATAGATATTTTTGATCTTGTCTTCTCATCAACTTTTTTAATGATCACAGCGCAGTAGAGAGACGGTCCTTTGCCATCTTTAGACGGTAAATTACCAGGCACTACAACCGAATAAGGCGGAATTTTCCCAAAAATAATTTCTCCAGTATCTCGATAAATAATTTTTGTAGATTGTCCAATGAACACACCCATAGATAGCACAGATCCTTCTCCGATAATAACTCCTTCGACAACCTCAGATCTTGCTCCGATAAAACAATTATCTTCAATAATGGTTGGGTTAGCTTGCATTGGCTCGAGTACTCCGCCAATTCCTACACCTCCTGAAATGTGGCAATTTTTTCCAATTTGTGCACAAGATCCAATTGTAACCCAGGTATCAACCATCGTTCCCTCATCAACGTATGCTCCAATATTTACAAATGAAGGCATTAAGACAACATTTTTACCTATAAAAGACCCATGACGTATCACACCATTCGGTACCATTCTAAAACCAGCCTTTACATGTTCTTCTCGTCCCCAACCAGCTGTTTTACCTTTAATTTTATCCCACCAAGTTGCATATGGCCCAGTCAATGTTTGCATTTCATTTATTTTAAAACTTAACAAAATTGCTTTTTTAATCCATTGATGAACTACCCATTGATTGCCTTTTTTTTCAGCAATCCTAATCTTACCTTTATCAACAAGATTTATGGTTTCCTTAATAGCATTGATAATAGAATTATCAGATTTATTATTAATTTGTTCTTTGTTATCCCAAGCTGAATTAATTATGTTTTCAAATTCATTCACAATTTTATTTAATTATTTTTAATTATATTAACTGACTGTAAAAAACCATACAAACTTTTAATTTTATAATCAATATAAAGTTTGTCCGAATCTTTTTTTGCAAAACTTTCATCATTTTCTAACCAGCAAGTTTTCATACCTAAATTTTTAGCTTGTTCTAAATTATGAGCAATATCCTCAATTAAAATTGATTGATATGGGTTGATGTCAAATTTTTTAATTAGTTTTTTATAAGGTTCCAAATGAGGTTTTGGAATAAAGCCTGCATCTGTAATATCAAACGCACCATCAAATAATCCATCAATCCCTAATTGTTTAGTTATATTTTTAACATGTGCATGTGATCCGTTAGTGAAAATTATCTTTTTTTCCTTAATTTTGATTAACTCATTTCTTAATAATTCATCTTTAGGAAGCCAGCTAATGTCAATGTCATGAACAAATTCTAAAAATTCTTGGGGATCTATATTATCATGGTTCATTAGACCAGAGAGAGTTGTACCATATTCATAAAAATACTTTTTTTGCATTTCTTTAGCTTTTTTGAGATCTATATTAAATTTTTTAGAAATAAATGAAGACATTTTTTTATCAACCTCAGCAAAAACTTTTGTTTGACCACTATAAAGAGTATTATCAAGATCAAATATCCAATATTTTATATTTAATAAATCTTTCATTTTCTAATCAATGTTCCAGATCCTTTATCTGATAGTAACTCAAAAAGAATAGAGTGATTTTTCCTACCGTCAATAATAACTACTCCTTTTACACCATTGGAAGCCACCTCTAGGCAGTTATTAACTTTTGGGATCATCCCTCCAGTGATGGTTTCATTATCTATTAATTTTTTAATAGATAATGAATTTATTTCAGGAATTAGTTTTTTATTTTTATCTAATACACCCTCAACATCACTTATAATTATTAATCTTCGAGATTTTAATTTAATTGCAATAGAGGCAGCCGCAGTATCTGCATTTATATTATAGGTTTGGCCATCATGATCTAATCCCAAAGGAGCAATTACAGGTAATTTTTTTTCACTAATAATTTTATTGATTATATCTTTATTGATGTCAGTTGGCTTGCCTACAAAGCCAAGTTCTTCATCTTCTTTCACAACAGTTATAATATTATTTTCTTTAGTGGTAATCCCTGTGCTATTGCAAGATAGTTTTTTTAGCGCTCCAACTATTTCACTATTAAATTCAATTAAAACTTCTTCTACTAATTTAATTGTATCTTTGTCAGTAACCCTAAGTCCTTTGATAAAGTTACTTTTTATGCCATTCTTATTAAGCTTATTGTTAATTCTTTTCCCACCCCCATGAACGATAATTGGTCTAAATCCAAGTTTGTTTAAAATTGCTATATCATTGATGAAAATATTAAATAAATTATCATCTTCCATGATGCTACCGCCGCATTTAATAACTATGAATTCGTCACTATATTTTTTTAGGTATTTTTTGACTTCTTCAATCGAAGGTCCCTGTAAGGGTAGAATTTTTTTTAACAATTCTTCTTTGATTTCCAACATTTAAGTTGTTTTAACTGTAGTTCTTTTCATAATAAAGATTTGTTGAGCCATAGTTAAGACGTTATTTATAGTCCAATAAATCACTAGCCCCGCTGGAAAAGGGGCCAAGATTACGGTTAGAAAAAGTGGAAAAAACAAAAATATTTTTGCCTGTATAGGATCAGTTGGTGCAGGGTTTAATTTTTGTTGGATAAACATTGTTATACCCATAGCAATTGGCCATGCGCCAATTATTAAAAAAGATGGAACATCATATGGTAATAAACCAAATAAATTAAATAATGAAGTTGGATCTTTTTCTGACAAATCTTTTATCCAGCCATAAAAAGGCATCTGTCTCATTTCGATAGTTACAAATAAAACTTTATATAGTGCAAAAAACACTGGAATCTGAACTATAATAGGTAAACAACCAGACATTGGATTTACTTTTTCTTTTTTGTACAGACTCATCATTTCTTGCTGAAATTTTATTTTATCATCTTTATGCAACTCTTTTAGTCTTGCCATTTCAGGTTGAAGAGCTTTCATTTTTGCCATACTTCTGAATGAAAAATTGGCTAAAGGAAAAAATGCCAAACGAATGCAAATAGTGATTGCAATAATGGCCAAGCCGTAATTACCTAAAAGATTAAAGAAATAATCTATACCAAAAAATAAAGGCTTCGTTATGAAATATAAATATCCCCAATCAATAACTAGATCAAATTTATTTATATCCAGACTCCTTGCATATCCGTCAATAATATTTACTCTTTTAGCAGCAACAATTATTTGGATTTCTTCCTCAATACTTGAATTTTTTTTAAGCTCAAGTGGTTTAGTTACAACAAAATTTACTCTAAATTTATTTTGATAATCAAATGTAGTCTTAAATTCTCTTCCTTTAGAGGGGATTAATGAGGTAATCCAATACTTATCTCCAATACCAACCCACCCGTTTTGTGCAGTTTTACTAAACTTTTTTTCTTTAATATCTTTATATTCCTCCTCAATCAATTCTCCATCAAGATCAGCAATTAAACCCTCATGAAGAATATAAAAGTTAGATATTTGTGGAATTTTATTTCTTATGATTTGTCCATATGGATAAAGATCATAAGTTTGATCATTTGAATTAATTACTCTTTGTTTGATAGTGAATAGGAAATTATCATCTAAAAATATTTCTTTTTCAAAGATAATACCCTGGTTATTTGACCATGATAATGTAATTGGTGACTGATCTGTTAGTTTTTGATTTCCTGATATAGACCAAATTGTATCAGAATTTGGCATATCAATGTTTTTATCATTGGTTACAAATCCACTCTCTACTAAGTAACCTTCTTCTATATTTCTTGGACTTAAAAGATTTACTTTTTCTTTAGTATTAAGGCTGACATTATATTCTTTAAATGTAAGATCATCTATTGCAGCACCTTTTAAAGAAATAGATCCTAAAATACTTTTATTTTCAAATTGGACTCTAGCAGTTTGATTTAGTGCTTGTTCTCTTGAGATTTGAACTATATCTTCTTTTTGTTCTAAACTAGGTGCGTCAGTACTTTGTTCAACTTTGGTTTGATCATTTAAATTTTTTTTTACTGTCACTGGATCTTGCTGAAAAAACAAAGAATAAAAAATTATAACTGCCGCTGACAAAGATATTGCTGTAATAAGGTTTTTGGTTTCCATTATTTTTTATTTTTGATTTCTTTAATAACAGGATCAAAACCTTCGCCACCACCTAAAAATTTAATTGGGTGACAGGATATAATCCTTTTAAAACTTTTAAATAAACCTTTTCTTAAACCACAAATTTTTATAGCTTCAATAGAGTATTCCGAACATGTTGGTAAGTATCTGCAAGAATGTCCTATAAATGGACTAATTAAATATTTATAGCTTTTTATTATTTTAATTAAAATACTTGTGACCATGTTCATTATCCAATTTTTTTAAAATCCTGAAATAGAGTTTCTTTTATTTTTGCAAAGTCATTATCTAACATGGTTGGCTTAGCAATAACAAGGTATGAATAATTAAATTTTAAAGATATTTTTTTTACCATTTCATTTAGTATATTTTTTAATCTTCTTTTAATTTTGTTTCTTTTAATTGCATTACCAATTTTTTTTTTTGTAACAAAACTAATATTTAACCTATTATTCTCTTTTAGGTTTAAGTTACCAAAAAATATTGTTACATATTTGTTTGAGATCTTTTTTTGTTTTAAAAGATTTTTGAATTCTTCTTTTTTAGAAAGAGCAAGTATTTTGCTTTTCATTTACTTAGGCTTATTTTCTTTTTTTTCTAGTAGCGCTTGAGGATACTGTTAGATGTTTTCTACCTTTATTTCTTCTTCTTTTGAGGAGTTTTTTTCCACCATGAGTTTTCATTTTTGAACGAAACCCATGTTTTTTAAGTCTTTTGACTTTTTTTGGTTGCCAGGTTCGTTTCATTGAATATTTTAAATTTTTTTATTAAATTTTGCCTCTTATAATAATTAAATATATAAATAGCAATCGTAAGATTTATTATTATCA
>VGCG01000032.1 GCA_016870175.1 Alphaproteobacteria bacterium | reverse complement strand
AGTGGTTTAGATGAGGGCCCAAAAGTTTTTTGAATTTTACCTTCTTTATTTATTAAAATTTTGTGAAAATTCCATTTTGGTATTGCTGCACCACCGTAATTTTCTTTCGCCCATAAATAAATAGGGTGTGCATTTTTTCCTTTGACTTCGTATTTATCTGTTAATGGAAAGGTTATGTTAAAATTTACCTCACAAAATTCCTTGATTTTTTGATTATCTTCTGGTTCTTGAAAAAATTGATTAGATGGAACTCCTATAACTACCAAACCCTTTTTTTGATATTTGTCATATATTTTTTGTAAATCAGCATATTGATTAGTAAAACCACAATTACTAGCTACATTTACTAAAAGTATTGTTTTTCCAGTGTATTTTTTTAAATCAATTTCACTTTGATCAATAGAATTAATTTTAAAATCAAAAAAAATTTTATTGTATGCGGCATTACCTTTTGCAAAAAAACTAAACATTAAAATAATTATGTATATTATTTTTTTATATTTTGACATAAATTTAATTTTTTAAATTATTAAAGTAAAGTAGTTAATACAATATTTGAAGAAATAGTATATAGATTTTATTGTTTTGAATTTAAAGTATAAAATATATTTATAAAATGATTTTTGGTATCCCAATAGAATTTTATTTTTTTGTTATAATTTTGTTGTGTGTGGCATTATTTCACAACCATGTTTTTAAAATTGCACTTTTAGGTCTTGCAATCGTTAGTATATATAAAATTTTTTTTTCTAGTTTTAAAACGGGCTTTGGTATAGAGGGCTTTGCAGATCACTTAATTCATGAATGGGTCATTGTAACCAACCTGTTACTTCTGCTTGTAGGTTTTGCTTTGCTTTCCGATCATTTTGAAAAAAGTAACGTAACCGAGACCCTTTCGTCTATTTTGCCAAAAGGTTGGCAAGGATCATTTACACTACTAGCTATTATTTTTTTTCTTTCTATATTTTTAGACAATATTGCGGCAGCAATTATAGGTGCAACTATAGCATCTAAACTTTTTAAAAAAAAAGTGCACATTGGTTATCTTGCTGCAATAGTGGCAGTTGCTAACGCCGGAGGCGCAGGAAGTGTTTTAGGTGACACGACTACTACTATGATGTGGTTAGCTGGTGTTTCACCGATTACTGTTTTGCATGCATTCATTGGATCAATAGTTGTTTTATGTTTTGTAGGCTATTTTGCTGCTAAGCAGCAAAATGCCCATCAACAATTGATCATTGATTTTGAAAGTAAATCCAGTCTAGATTGGTCGAGAATTTTTATAGTTTTTGTAATTTTAGTTTCAGCAGTTTTAACTAATATTTTAGTTAATTTAAAATTTAATTATTTATCAGATTACTTTCCGTTTATCGGTGTATCTGTTTGGTTAGCATTATTTTTACTGGTTCCACTTCGTGCTCCAGACTGGTCTTTAATTCCTTCAGCACTTAAAGGAAGTATATTTTTATTAGCTTTGGTTTTAACAGCATCTATGATGCCAGTTGATAAACTTCTGCCACCATCCTTGTTTTCAACTTTTGGACTTGGGTTTTTGTCATCAGTTTTTGACAATATTCCTTTAACAGCTTTGGCGATTAAGCAGGATAATTATGATTGGGGCGTATTAGCTTATGCCGTTGGATATGGCGGTTCTATGATATGGTTCGGATCATCAGCAGGCGTTGCCGTATCAAATTTATTTCCCGAAGCCAAATCTGTTAAACGTTGGCTCATATCAGGCTGGCATATACCGTTATCTTACATTTTAGGATACCTGTTTATTATATTAATTTGGGGTTGGCATCCTACTTTAATTCCCGATTAGTTTTTAATTTTTAGAGGTTTTTTAGATTAAATTAAAAAAAATATTTTAAATCTTTTATTAATTCATAAAACTTTGATAGTTGAAATTCGAAACCAGGGAAAATAACGTTTAAGTGTGTTTTAAAAGTATCCAATATAATAATCAAAGCGATAATTGAAATTAACAATACCACTAAATAAGAATAAAATTTAAAAAAAACAGAGGGTTTATTAATTTTTATATTTTTGGTTTCCTCTGAAACTTTTTCTAGTTGTTTTCTTTCTTTAATTATTTCAAAATCATTTTTTTTTTGATCTTCATTAATCGGAAAATAAGATTTTGTTAAAAAATCTTGATTTTTTTTATCGTTTGTAGAAATTAATTCTTCTTCTTTTTTAAAAAACCATTTGTGATTGCAAGATCCACATACTAAATTTCGTCCAATTTTTGGTATTAAACTTTCATCTACATTGAATTTTTTATTACAATTTGGACATTGTATGATCATTTAGTTTTGTATATCATATTTCATTAAAATTGCCTTTAATTTGATATTATTTATCCTTTGAAATAATTTGTAAGTACTGTATTAGTAAATCGCTCGGAGTGTAGCGCAGTCTGGTAGCGCATCTGGTTTGGGACCAGAGGGCCGCAGGTTCGAATCCTGCCACTCCGACCATATTATGATAAAAGCAAAAATTTATAAACCTACCAAAAGTTCAATGCAATCTGGTTTAGCAAAGTACGACAAATGGATTCTAGAATTTCAGACCAAAGATCCTGGTATAAATCCTCTTATGGGATGGGAAACTTCAACTGATACTTTAAGCGAATTAAAACTTGAATTTACTACTAAAGAATTAGCCATTAATTATGCGAAAAAGAAAAAAATCAATTATGAAATTATTGAACCAAAAATAAGAAAAACTGTGAAAAAATCTTATGCAGATAATTTTTTAGGATAAAACAAATAAAATGTTTAAATTTTTCACTCAAAAGCAATGGTTTTTATGGAGTATCTTTGGCTCAATTTTTATTTTATTTTCAACTTGGTATCAAGTTCAGCTGGATGTAAAGATCAATGATTGGTTTGGCCAATTCTATGATACTTTACAAAAAGCTTTAACTACGCCTAATTCAGTTAGTGAATTTGAATTTATTCAATATCTTTTCACTTTTGCAAAAATTGCGGGATTATGGATATTAGTATCTGTAGCTACTGGTTTTTTTACTAGCCATTGGGTTTTTCGTTGGAGAACTTCCATGGCTGATTATTATCATGAGCAATGGTTAAATGCTCGATTAACAGAAGGTGCTTCTCAAAGAGTTCAAGAGGATACATTAAAATTTGCAAGAATTATGGAAGGACTAGGAACAGGTCTCTTGGACAGTGTTATGACTTTAATTGCTTTTACTCCAATACTTTGGGGTCTCTCGCAGCAGATCAATAGATTGCCTTGGATTGGTGAAGTGGATCATGCGCTTGTTTGGGTAGCAATTATTACAGCATTAGGTGGAACTATAATTTTAGCTTCGGTTGGTATAAAATTACCAGGCATTGAATATGATATACAAAAAGAAGAAGCTGGATATAGAAAAGAGTTAGTGCTTGGAGAAGACGATCCAATAAGAGCTGCTCCTCCTACAATAGGTCAATTATATAATAGAGTTAGAGGGATACATTTTAAATCATACTTTCATTATCTATATTTTAATACCGTCAAATGGAGCTATTTCCAAGGAATGGTAATTGTGCCATATTTAGCTTTAGCCCCAACAATCTCAACCGGTGCAATTACACTGGGATTTGTTCAACAGATTACCAGAGCTTTTGGAAGAGTAGAGGGATCATTACAATATCTAGTTAAAAGTTGGTCGATTATAGTTGAATTAATTTCAGTTTGGAAAAGATTGAGTGAATTTGAGTCAAAATTAAATAGAAACGAGATTTTAAAAACCCAAAACTAATGTCTATAGATAAGAAGTTTATAGATGAATTTGTCAGGGTAACCTCAAGAGCAGCTTTAGCAACTTATCATTTACTTGGACTAGAGGATAAAATATCTGCTGATAAAGCTGCTGTTGACTCTATGCGACACGAGCTTAATAAAATTAATATGAATGGACAAATAGTAATTGGTGAGGGTGAAATAGACAAAGCCCCGATGCTTTTTATTGGGGAAATGTTAGGTTCAATGAAAGGTCCCGAATTTGATATTGCAGTGGATCCATTAGAAGGGACTAATTTTGCTGCCAAAAATCTTCCTGGAGCCTTATCGGTAATTGCCGTCTCTGAAAAATCTAATTTACTTAAAGCACCCGAAACTTATATGGAAAAAATTGCAACTTCACAAGTGGATAAAGGTGTAATTGATTTAGATTATTCAGTCGAAAAAAATATCTCCAATCTTGCAGAATTTAAAAACAAATTACCAAATCAATTAACAGCCTGCATTATGGATAGGCCAAGACATAAAAATATTATCGAAACATTAAAAAAAATGAATGTTAAATTAAAATTAATTACAGATGGTGATATATCTGGTGCATTATTAGTTTCCAATGAAAAATATAAAGTTGATATTTTTTTTGGAATTGGTGGTGGTCCAGAAGGGGTTCTTGCTGCTGTAGCGCTAGACGCATTTAATTGTCATTTTCAAGGAAGATTTATCTTTAAAACATCTGAAGATAAAAATAGAGCCTTTAAAATGGGGATCAAAGATCTCGATAAAAAATACGAATTAAATGAAATTATTTCAGGAGATTCTATCTTTTGTGCAACAGGCGTCACATCTGGTGATCTAGTAAATGGAATAAAAATTAATAAAAATAAATTTTATTCAGAAACATTTGTGACTCATAAATCATCTGGATCTAAACAAATAATTAAATTAAATCAAATTATTTAGATGATATCAGTTTCTGGTAAAAACTGGAAAGAAATTAAGGTAAATAAAAGAATTTTAGATAAAATCAAAATTGAAAATAATTTTTCTGACATTGAAGCAAAAATTATAATTTCGAGAAATTTTGATCAGGAGGAAATATATTCAATTAATAACCAGCTGGAAATAAGTAACCCTTTTTTAAATGTTCATGATTTTTCAAAATGTTTTAATACATTGAATAATGTTATTCTTAAAAAAGGAAAAATATTGATTATAGGCGACTACGATGTTGACGGAAGTGTTGCAACAGCTTTAATGATAAAGTTTTTAAATTATTTGAATTACCCTTGTGATTTTTACATACCTGATAGGGTAAAAGATGGTTATGGAGCTAGTTTAAAGTTAATTAAAAATCTAATTAAAAATAAGCCAAATCTTATTATTATGCTGGATTGTGGATCAAACTCTAACGAAACTGTAGATTATTTAAATAATATTAAAATAGATACAATAATTATAGATCACCACGATATTTATTATCCATATCCTAATACAGATAATTTAATTAATCCCAAAAAAAAATGCACCTATAATCTTTTTAATTATCTTTGTTCAACTACGCTTACGTATTTTTTTATAGATTTTTTTTTTAGAGAAAAAAAAATCGCAAATAATTTTAGGAATAACTTGATATATGTTTTATTAGCAACAGTTTGTGATGTTATGCCTTTAAGAAAACTTAATAGAATAATTGCAATAGATGTCTTTAAAAATTTTGATATAAACAAAAATAATATTTTTAAAGAAATTTATAAAATTACTAATAAAAAAAATTTTTTGAATATTAATGATCTTGGCTTTTTAATAGGACCAATATTAAACTCATCAGGAAGGATTGGTGATTCATCAAAACCTACAAAACTTTTAATATCAAATAATTTAGAGGAGCAGAACAAGCTAATCGATGAATTAATTTTATTAAATCAAAAAAGAAAAAAAATTGAAGAAAAAATAATTAGCGATATTGACTTAAATAAAATTCAAAGAAGTAATGACAGCGTAATAGTTTTGAATTTGAATAATATAAACGAGGGTTTAATCGGTATTATAGCCTCAAGAATCAAAGAATATTTTAACAAACCGACAATAATTTTTACAAAAATAGGTAATATTAGTAAAGGATCAGCAAGATCTACAGATAATTTTAATATTGGTAAATACATCAAATTGGCCATAGATAAAAAAATTATATTAAGTGGTGGAGGTCATAACCTTGCGGCTGGTGTCATTATTGAAAATGGTAAAATTAATATTTTTTCTAAATTTTTAAATACTCAATATGAATTAATGAATAAGACTTATAATTTTAAACAATTTTTATCTAAGATTTCTCTTAGATCTATCAATTTAGATTTTTTTAATGATATAAATAAGTTGGCTCCATTTGGATCCGGTAATCCCAATCCCCTTTTTTTAATTGAAAATCTTAAAATAATAAAAACTATGATAATTAATAATAAGTATATTAATTGTGTTTTAAAATCATTAGATGGTAAATCAATAAACTCAATATCTTTTAATTTTTTAGAGTCGAAAATAAGTGAAACTTTACTTAATTATAAGAAGGAAATTAAAATTATAGGTCAAATAAACCAAAATTTATGGAATAGTAAAAAAAATCTACAGATAAATATTGTAGATGTCATAATCTAATTTATAAAAGCTTGATTAATAGAATTTTTTGCAATAAAAAGCAGCAAATTGGTCCCTTCGTCTATCGGTTAGGACACGTGGTTTTCATCCTCGAAAGAGGGGTTCGATTCCCCTAGGGACCGCCATATTTATGTATTATTTTACATATATGCTTAAATCCATATCAACTGGAACTAAAAAAACTTACGTTGGTTATACAATTGATATTGATAAAAGATTAGCTAAACACAATTCAAATAAAGGAGCCAAATCTACTAAAGGTTATAAATGGGTACTGATATATTTTAAAAAATTTAGAACAAAAAAAAAAGCTATGTCATTTGAATACAAGTTAAAAAATAATAGATTATTAAGGAAAGAAATTTTAGATAAAAGTAAATAAATGACAATTTCCGTATTATTACCGTATAAAGAAAATTATTCTTTCAATCATGCTGGTGCAGTTTCATTATTTGTAAAAGATATGGTTAATGAAAGTCACTATAAAAAAGAAATTTTGGTATTTGGAAGTACAATATATAAAAAATTTTTAACAAAAAATTATGTTAATTTAGAATTGAATAAAAAAATTTTCCAAAGTACTAGTAAAATCTATATTAAAAGTTTTTTAGAATCTC
>VGCG01000031.1 GCA_016870175.1 Alphaproteobacteria bacterium | reverse complement strand
TAATAAACCAAATGAGACAATGATGTTAAACCCAAATCTTTATTTTCGTATAATTTATTTAGATAATATATTATCTGATCTATATTATTTGTTCTAAAAAAAACTCTTACGATAGCCTTAATGAGATCCTTATTGTATCCAAAGTTGATTTCAGCTTCCTTAAACATACTAATACACTCGCTAAAATAATCTTCCTTGAAATCTTGATAAAGCAGGTATTCAAAAAAATTTGAGATGGTACCAATGAAATTTTTTAACGCATGAAAACCATTTGGTGTGTTTTTTTCTTTTAAATAAGCTTCTCTAAACTCACTGATAGCTAACTCGAATGTTTCTTTAGTTTCGTATCTCAATAATCTTGATGCTGCTAAAATATTCAATATTTCTGATGATTTGTTTTCTATCTCGCTTTCTATCAAGAAAATTAACTCTGAATATTTTTTTTCATCGAACAATTTACGTATTTTCGATACTTGTTCATTCATTATGTAGTAATATTAAAAAATATTAAGCTGGTTTATTCATGGAGTTAAAGAATTCAGCATTATTTTTTGTGTCTTTTAATTTTGAACTAATGAATTCGATTGCATCCATAGTTCCCATTGGAGCAATTATTCTTCTTAAGACATTCATTTTTTGAAGATCGTTTTTGTCAAATAATAATTCTTCTCTTCTGGTTCCTGATTTGGTTATATCGATTGCTGGATAAATTCGCTTATCTGCAATTTTTCTATCCAGAACAGTTTCACTATTACCTGTTCCTTTAAATTCCTCAAAAATAACCTCATCCATCCTACTTCCGGTATCAATTAAAGCAGTTGAAATAATTGTTAATGATCCACCTTCCTCAATATTTCTTGCTGCACCAAAAAATCTTTTTGGTCTTTGAAGGGCATTAGCGTCTACTCCACCAGTTAGAACTTTGCCGGAACTTGGAACTACAGCATTATATGCTCTTCCTAACCTAGTAATTGAGTCTAAAAGAATAACAACATCTTTTTTGTGCTCGGTTAATCTTTTTGCTTTTTCAATAACCATTTCTGCTACAGCCACATGTCGTTGAGCCGGCTCATCGAAAGTTGAGCTTATCACTTCACCCTTTACGGTTCTTTGCATATCAGTTACTTCCTCGGGTCGTTCATCAATTAACAAAACAATTAAATAACATTCAGGATAATTGGTTGCTATTGAATGTGCTATACTTTGAAGAATCATTGTTTTACCGGCCTTAGGTGGTGAAATAATTATCGATCTTTGTCCTTTACCAATAGGGCTGACAAGATCTATTAATCTTGCAGTTAAATCTTGTTTTTTATCATTTTTAGAAGACTCTATTTCCATTACCAATTGTTTGTCGGGGTAAAGAGGCGTTAAGTTGTCAAAAGCAATTTTATGCCTAGAACTTTCTGGCTCTTCAAAATTAATTTTACTCACTTGAAGTAATGCAAAATATCTTTCACCTTCTTTTGGAGCTCTAACTGGCCCTTCGACGGTGTCACCTGTTCTTAAACCAAATTTTCTGATTTGATTTGGACCCACATAAATATCGTCAGGACCGGGTAAATAATTTGACTCCATCGCTCTTAAGAAGCCAAAACCATCTTGTAATAATTGCAAAACACCTCCGCCCGTAATTTCTTCCTTCTCTGCAACTTTTTTTAAAATTGCAAAAAGTATTTCTTGCTTTCTTAAAGTGCTAGCATTTTGAATACCCAATTCCTCAGCTTGAGATATGAGCTGCTCAGAAGTTTTTAATTTTAATTCTTGTATATTCATGATTTTGAAATTTATTGAGAGTTAGTAGATAACTATATATATATACTATTTACTAATTTTTCAACTTATGATTGGCTTAAAAATAGCCATTATTATTATTAATATTAACAAAACAGTTGGAATTTCATTAATCCACCTGAAAAACTTCGAAGTTTTTTTACATTCATCCAGGCTAAAATCTTTCAAAATTTTACCAAGATAAAAATGATAATAAGTTAAAAGAACCACAAATAACAATTTAAACTTAAACCAACTTTCTGAAAGCGTTTCAAAACCATTTAAAGATACTAAAATTAAACCAAAAATCCATGACAACGCCATGGCAGGTGTCATAATATAAAAAAAAAGTTTTTTTTCCATAGTTTTGAAAACTAATGAAATATTTTTGTCTTTAGAATTTTCTGAATGATACACAAAAATTCTAGGTAAATACAACAACCCAGCCATCCAAGAAAATACAGCGATTAAATGTAAACTTTTAAATAATAAATAACTATTCATTATAAAGACAAGGACATTTTTTAAAATTTTGTGGGCAACGATTTTTTGGAGGATATAAATTATTATCAAAATTATAATCCTTTTTTTTTAAAATTAACTCAGACATTGATTTAATAAAATTTGGATGAACTCCTAATGCAGATATTCTAATATATTCACTACAACCATTTTTTTGCGCCAATTCTTTGTATTCTATATCTAATTCTACAAGTGTTTCTGAGTGTTCAGAAACAAAAGCGACGGGCACCAGCACTAAACATTTATTTAATTTTGAGTTTTCTATAATAACCTCTTCAGTTGAAGGCCCAATCCATTTTAAAGGACCTACTCTACTTTGGTAACTAAGTATCCAATCAAGGTCTTGAATATTTAAGTTTTTGACAATATTTTCTACTGATTGCTCTACTTGCCATTGATAAGGGTCTCCCTTATTTATATTTTTTTCAGGTAAACCATGTGCTGAAAAAATTAATTTAAAATTTTTTAAATTTTGAATTTTTTTTTTTATTAACTCTACATGAGCAATTATGAAATTGATGTCTGTTGGATAACAACAAATAATACTCGTTTTAATTTTATATTTTTTTTTTTTACACAGATCTTTCCATTCTTTTATTGAGGATCCTGAAGTAGCATTAGAATATTGAGGATATAAAGGCATTAAGATAATTTCATCTGGATTAAACTTTTTAACTTCTTCAATCACATTTTGTGCCCTTGGATGCCAACATCTCATGACAACAAAACATTTATATTCAGCAAAATTATCATTTTCATTTAACTTATTTTCAAGAGCAAATGCTTGATCATTTGTTGCTTTTAAAATTGGCGAGGATCCGCCTAACTCTTGATAAATTTTTTTTGCTTTTGAACTTCTTAACTTTGATATTAATTTAGCCAAAGGATATCTTACAAAGACTGGCAGATTAATTATGGCCGGATCATAAAATAAGTTGAAAAGATAAGGCTCAACACTCTCCAATTTATCAGGTCCACCTAAATTAAAAAGAATTACAGCCTTTTTCATTTATAATCCTTAACTAAATTGACCATATACTCAACCATCTCTGGTTTAGTTTCAGGTAAAATTCCGTGACCAAGATTAAAGATGTATGGAAAATCTTTAAAGATTTTTAAATATTTGAAAGTTTGTTTTTTTAAATTTTCTTTATTAGTTAATAAGATTTTTGGATTTAAGCCTCCTTGAATTGGAATCTTAATTTGTTTTTTAATTAAATAAGGATCAACCTCATAATCTATGCTTATCACATCAGGTTTAACATTTTCACAATAATTTTTATAATTTTTAATTCCTCTTGGAAAACAAATTACAGGAACGTGAAGTGTTTTTATATAATTAACCAGATTTAAAGTTGGGTAATAAACATAATCTGGCAGATCTTTTTCATCTAAAAGACCTGCCCAACTATCAAAAATTTGAATAATATTAGCTCCGCTTTTTATTTGATTTTTAATATGTTTTTTAAGAAATTTATCAATTATCAATAAAGTTTCGTTGATTAAAATTTTGTCTTTAAAAAATGTCCTTTTCAATTTAATTTTTGGTGATTGCTTATTGATCATGTAAACCAATAAAGTCCAGGGAGCACCAACAAAACCAATCATATTTTTATTAATAAGTAATTCATTTTTACTAACATTGTTTATTGCCTTATAAATTGGAGAGAGCTTTGCTACAAAATCTTTTTCTTTAATTTTAGACATTTGATTTAAGTTTAAATCACCCAATAAAGGTCCAAAATTTTTTTTAAAAATTACACTTTGATCTAGCCCATAAGGCAACATTAAAATATCAGAAAATATTATGGCCGCATCCAAATTGAATCTTTTTAAAGGTTGTAGTGTTATCTTTGAGGATAAATTTTCATTCAAACATAATTTTATAAAATTTGGATTTAATTTTCTAATTTTTCTAAACTCTGGTAAATATCTACCAGCTTGTCTCATTATCCAGATAGGATTTAGATTTGATTTTTTATTTATTATTACTTCATTAATAAGTGTCATAATAATTATTTTATAAAATATTATTATATTAGTAATAAATGTTGTGAATAATGATTATTAATATTTATTAACACTTTATAAATTTTTTATTAACATTTTTTTTATTAAATAATTTAATTATCTAAATACATAATTAGTTTTTTATTTGTTAATTAACTAAATGTATAATTGAGTTTAAAGTGTTTAATAATGTTAATAAAAGCCACATTATACATAAAAAAGTCTTAAAAGTTATTATTGAGTAATCTTATAAAAATAATACAAAGATATTAACACTTTTAATCATGGTTAATACTTACCAAATTTATCTAATATCCGACTCAACAGGCGAAACATTAGATAGAATTTTTCTTGCTATTAAGGCTCAATTTATGAACTTTAAATATAAAATTAATTCTTACTCATTTACTAGAACACAAAATCAAATTGCGAATATTTTAAATAAGGCAAATAGTGTCAAAAACCCAATAATATTGTATACAATTGTTGACAATAATCTTGCTAAATTTTTAGTTAAAAAAAGTGAAGAAAAAAAAATTCCTTGTTATGGTATTTTAGGAAATTTAATTTTAAACTTTTCAAAGTTACTTAATCAAAAAGCAACACATCAACCTAGTGGTCAACATATTCTTGATGATGAGTATTATAACAGAATAGAAGCTATTCAATTTACAATGAGTCATGATGATGGCAACTTAATTAATGATTTTGATAAATCTGACATAATATTATTAGGAGTGAGCAGAACCAGTAAAACACCAACCTCTATTTATTTAGCAAACAAAGGTTTTAAAACTTCAAATATTCCCTTAGTAAATGAATTTTCAATTCCAAAAAAATTAAAAGAAAATCCATTAATGAATTGTGTAATTGGTTTGAGCGCTGAGCCAGAAAGGCTAGTAGATTTAAGAAAAAATAGAATGAATTCACTAAAAGAATCAGAAAATAAATCTTATACTAGTTTAGAAAATATTAAATTAGAGATTGAAAAGGCTAAAAAAACTTTCAAAAAATATAGCTGGCCAATAATAGATGTTACAAGGAAATCCGTTGAGGAAACTGCTGCCTCTATAATTAAAATTTATGAAATCTATATAAATAATGATAGATAAAATTTTCCTTGCTTCAAAAAGTAAAGTAAGAAAAGAATTGTTAACTAGAAATGGGATACTTTGTGAGGTCGAGCCGTCCAATGTTGATGAAGAAGCTGTGAAAGAAAGTTTAATAAAACAAAATGTATCGCCTGAACTCATTTCAAAAAATTTAGCAGAACTTAAAGCAAATAAAGTAAGTTTAAAAAAGAAAAACCAAATAGTTTTGGGTGCTGATAGTATTATTGATTTAAAAGGTCAAATAATTTCAAAACCATCTAATAGAGACGAAGCATTGAAAAATTTACAAAGCTTGAACGGTAAAACGCATTATCTTATTAGCTCTGTCTGCATTTCAAAAAATGGTGTTATGATGTGGAATTATACTGATAAGGCAGAGCTTACTATGAAAAAATTTAGTTTAAATCAACTAAAAGTCTATTTAGCAAAAATATCCGATGAGATTTTATATGCTTATAACGTTTACCAAATAGAAGGCGAAGGTAGAAATTTATTTTCTAAAATACAGGGCGATGAAGACACCATTATGGGTCTACCTATTAAAAAAATTAAAGAATATTTGAAAAATTTTTAACAGAAATGAAAAAGCATTTTATAATTGGTAACCCTGTAGAACATTCTCTGTCACCTAAAATTCACAATTATTGGTTTAAAAAATATAAGATAATTGCAAACTACGAAAAATTCAAACTAGAGGAAAATCAAATTAAAGATATAATTGACAATATAAAAAGTGAAAAAGTTTTCGCATTAAATGTAACAGTTCCATTCAAACAAAAAGTAATTCCTTTTATTGACATCTTAACGCCCATTGCGAAACAGACTGGTTCAGTAAATACGATTTATAAAAAAAATGGCAAAGTTTTAGGAGACAATACGGATGTTGCTGGTTTTGAATTATCAATTAAAAATTCAAATTTTTCATTAAAAAATAAGAGTGCTTTTATATTAGGAGCGGGTGGAGTTGTGCCGTCTATAATTACAGCATTACAAAATTTACAAATAAAGAAAATATATTTATCAAATCGAACTATACAAAAAGCTCAACAGTTAAAAAAAATATTTGAAGATATTGAAATTATTAATTGGGGGCAAATTATAAATTTTGATATTATTATTAATGCCACAAGCATTGGTTTAAAAAAAATAGACAAATTTAATTTTGATTTAAGCGCTATAGGTAAAAATAAATTTTTTTATGATGTTATCTATAACCCTCCAGAAACAAATTTTTTGATTGAAGCAAAAAAATTTAAACATAGTACCCAAAATGGAAAAATGATGTTTATTTATCAGGCACAAAAATCTTTTGAAATTTGGCACGATATTAAACCCCAAATAGATGACAATTTGATTAAATATTTATATGGTTAGAGTGGCATTAGTTGGAGAAATTGGCTCTGGAAAAACATATATTTCAAAACAAATTGGTTATCCAGTTTTTAATGCTGATGCAGTAGTTTCCCAAATTTATAAAACAAATCGAACATTTTTCAAATTGATAAAAAAAAAAATTCCTAATTTCTTTTCATCTTTCCCTCTTAAAAAAGAAGAGTTGATAAAATCTATATTAAAAAATAAAAATAATTTGGAAAAAATTTCAAATATTGTTCATCCAATAGTTAGAAGAAAAATGGATGAATTTATAAGAAAAAATAAAA
>VGCG01000030.1 GCA_016870175.1 Alphaproteobacteria bacterium | reverse complement strand
TTTTTTTTTGTAAAATCCATTGTATAAGCCATAAAGGTTTTAAGGCCAGTTGAAATATTTATATTTAAGTCAATTTTTTCATTTTTCATGTAATTTGCTACCTCATTTTCATCATAACTTTTATAAATTTTTCCATCTTTTACAATTATAATATCTCCAAACTTAATTGATATTTTTTTTAAATTGATAGCAGGTCCTGCTTTACCAATTGCCATTAAAATTCTGCCCCAATTTGGATCTTCACCAGCTATGGCTGTTTTAACAAGAGGTGAATTAGCTATTGAAAAAGCAATTTTTTTTGCATCAGCCTCTGTTTTGCAATTAGTAACATTAATTGTAATAAATTTAGATGCGCCCTCTCCATCAGCTACAATTCGCTTTGCTAAGTTTAATAAAACTTTATTTAGAGAAATATCAAAACTTTGAAGTTTTTTATCATAAATATTTTGTATCATTGGGTTTTGGACTTTTGCTGTAGAAAAAATAGATACCATGTCGTTGGTACTTGTATCTCCATCACAACTTATTGCATTAAAAGTCGTGGAAATATTTTTAGTTAATAATTTTTTTAAAAGATTGTTTGAAAGACTAGCATCAGTAAAAATATAAGCTAATGTAGTTGCCATGTTTGGATGGATCATTCCAGAACCTTTGGCAATTCCATAGATTCTGACTTTTATATTACCGATTTTGCATTCTTCCATTGCTAACTTAGGTTTGGTGTCGGTTGTCATGATTCCTAATGCTGCTTTCATCCAAATAAATTTATTTTGTGTATATTTAATTTTATTAATTAGATTAGGTATTTGATTAATAATTTTATCCTCTGGAAAAACTTCGCCTATAGTCCCTGTGCATCCAAAAATTATGTGGTTAGAATTAATTTTTTTAGGATAATCTTCATCTTTTTTTTGTTTTTCAGTTAATTTTTGAGAAATAATAATAGCTATTTTTTCTAAGCTTTGATAACCTTTTTTTCCAGTAAAAGTATTAGCGTTCCTTGTGTTTACTAATAATGAAAAAATTTTTTTATTTTTTTGTTTCAAATTCCATTTTATGTTTTCTGAGACAATCTTAGATTTTGTATATACTGAAGCATGATTTGCACCATCTCTAAAATAAAACAACACCAAGTCATCTCTATTGTCCTTATACAAATTGGCACTAACAGTTGATATAGACAAACCATCAATATGTTCTAGGTCTTGAAATTCAATCATTTTAATCGATTTTGATTTTGAAGATAAGAAATTAGCTAAGTTAATTCCCATGGTATTTTAAAAAATTGTTTAATACATATATTAAACAATATAATTAAATAATAAATCAAAAATTAATGTTAAATCCGTTTAGCCTCATTTCAAAATTTATTAAATCAAACAATCAAAAGGAGCTAGACAGAATTAAAAAAATTGTAAATCATGTTAACCTACTTGAAGAAAAAGTTAAAAAGTTGAAAGATTCAGATTTCCCAAAAATAACTCTTGATTTTAAACAACAAATAAAATCAGGAGAAAAAATTGATAAAATATTACCTGAGGCATTCGCGATGGTAAGAGAGGCTTCTAAAAGAATTAGAAAAGAACGTCACTTTGATGTTCAAATAATTGGTGGTGTTGTACTGCATGAAGGAAAAATTGCCGAGATGAGAACTGGTGAAGGTAAAACTCTTGCCATAGTTTTAGCAGCATATTTAAATGCACTAAATCAAAAAGGGGTCCATATTGTTACGGTTAATGATTATTTAGCAAAAAGAGACTCCACAGAAATGGGTCAAATATATAATTTTTTAGGTTTAACGTCAGGATTTATAAACAATGATCAAAACGATCAGGAAAGAAAAAAAAATTATTATTGTGATATTACTTATGCAACTAATAGCGAACTTGGTTTCGATTATTTAAGAGACAATATGAAGTTTTCAAAATCAGAGATGGTACAAAGAGAACATTTTTTTTCTATAGTTGATGAAATTGACTCTTGTTTAATAGATGAAGCAAGAACGCCTTTAATTATTTCTGGCTCAACCGAAGATAAAACTTTTCAATATTTGTCAATAGATAAACTGGTCAAACTCTTAAATAAAAAAGATTATGAAATTGATGAAAAAGACAAAAATGTTTTTTTAACAAATGACGGAATTAATAATATTGAAAGAATGTTTTCAAATGCAGGAATTTTAAAAAATAACAATTTTTATGATCCGGAAAATTTACACCTAGTTCACCACGTAAATCAGGCTCTAAGAGCTAATCATTTATTTGAAAAAGGTAAAGATTATATTGTCAAAGATGGAAGTTTAAAAATTATTGATGAGCTGACAGGTAGAATTCTAGAGGGTAGAAGATTTGGTGATGGTCTTCATCAGGCACTTGAAGCCAAAGAGAAAATTAATATTCAGGCCGAAAATCAAACTTTAGCATCAATTACCTACCAAAATTACTTTAAGCTTTATGAAAAAATATCTGGTTGCACGGGCACTGCCGCAACCGAAGCTGAGGAATTTTTTGAAATCTATAATTTGCCAGTGATAGTAATTCCAACTAATAATGAAATGATAAGAAAAGATTACAACGATCAAATTTTCAGGACTGAAATTGAAAAAAATGAGGCGATTATTAACAAAATAATTGAACGTCATAAATTAGGACAACCAATTTTAGCTTTTACTTCAAGCATAAATAAATCTGAAATTTATTCGAAAATTTTAAATAGCAAGAACATTAAACATGAAGTTTTAAATGCAAAAAATCATGAAAATGAAGCAGAGATTATCGCAAGAGCGGGTAGAGAAGGATCTATAATTATTACTACAAGTATTTCTGGAAGAGGTGTTGATATTCAATTGGGTGGAAAAAAAGGATCGATGCCCGATGAGCAATTAAGAATTAACAAAGATAAAATTAAATCCCTTGGAGGTTTATTTGTTATTGGAACTGAAAGAATGGAGTCAAGACGAGTAGATAATCAGGCAAGAGGTCGAGCTGGACGACAGGGAGATGAGGGAAGTTCAATTTTTTATGTAAGTCTTGAGGATGATCTTATGAGAATTTTTGGCTCAGATTCTATGAATAATATATTACAAAAATTAGGACTGAAAAACGGAGAAAGTATTGATCACCCTTGGATTAACAAAGCATTAGAAAGAGCACAACAAAAAGTAGAAGCAAGAAACTTTGATATTAGAAAAACTCTAATTAAATTTGATAACGTGCTAAATGATCAAAGAAATGTAATTTTTTCACAAAGAAAAGATGCAATGAATAGCAAAAATATTTTTGAGTATTCTGATGAATTTTTAAAAGAGATTATAGAAAATATTGTAAAATTTAAAATAAAAAAAATACAAGATCCAAAAAATAATGAATTTGAAAATTTTTTAAAATTATTTACTGGAAAAAGTTTTAATGAAGTTGAAATTAAAAATTTAAATTTATTACAAGACAACGAATTAAAAGAAAAAATTAATACTAAATTTACTGAGTCTAGAAATGAAAGAATTAATCTTTTAGGAGAAAATCATGCAAAGGAAATTGAAAAAAGAATTTTTTTACAATCAATAGATTTCAATTGGAAATCACATATACAATATCTAGAACAATTGAGGCAGGTTATTGGACTAAGATCCTATGGTCAAAGAGATCCTCTTATTGAATATAAAAAAGAAGCATTTGATTTATTTATAAAGCTTTTAGAAAAATTGAAATTAGATTTTGTAACTATTCTCATGAACTTAAAAATTGTCGAACAATCAAATCCTATATCTAAAATAAATAACAAATCCGATAATTCTAAATGTCTTTTAATTACAAAAAAAAATGAAAAAATTTCAAGAAATGAAAGATGTGAAGCGACAGGTAAGAAATTTAAAAACTGCTGTGGAGAATTATAAATTTTAAATATAACTTAAAATATACAGCAAAATTATTAATCCAAATATACTACTGAAAATCAAAACTTTTTTAGATTTAAAAATTTTTTTTAAATTGTTTTGTTTAATAGTTAGTGTAGTTAAATTATCAATATTAGAAATAAACCCTTTATTTCTTCCAATGTTTAAAAACTTATTTTTTCTCTGATTTATAATTTCTTCTGAGGTCATATCTTTATAAAATTCTAAATTTTTAGAAATCGAGTGTCTAAGATTACTCAACATCAAATCTCTATCACGATGTGCGCCTCCAAGGGGCTCTGGAATTATTTCATCAATAATATTAAGAGCTAAAAGATCTTTGGATGATAATTTCATAGCTTTAGCGGCATCAAGCATCTTCTTTGGATCTCTCCATAAAATAGTGGCACAACCCTCAGGTGATATTACTGAATAAATTGCGTTTTCAAACATTATAACTTTGTTCGAAGAAGCAAGAGCTATTGCACCACCAGACCCTCCCTCACCAATTATAATTGCAATAGTTGGAACTTTTAATGTCATAGAGCATTCGATTGATTTTGCTATCGCTTCAGCCTGTCCCCGCTCTTCTGCTCCAACTCCTGGATATGCACCAGGAGTATCAATAAATAAAATTATTGGAATATTAAATTTATTTGCCAAATTCATTAAACGAGTAGTTTTTCTATAACCCTCGGGTCTCATCATTCCAAAATTTCTTTCAATTCTTGAGTCCAAATCTTCTCCTTTTTCCTGGCCAATCACCAAAACTGACTGTCCATTAAAACTTGCAAAACCTGCTATTACTGATTTATCTTCTCCATAATATCTGTCACCGGATAGGGAAATGAAATCTCGAAATAATTTATCGATAAAAAATTTTGATTTAGGTCTTTCTTCATGCCTTGCAACCATTGTGGTTTGCCAAGGATCTAGATTAGAGTAAATTTCTTTTAATTTATTATCTAATTCTTTTTGAGTGGTGGAAATTTTTTTTATATCTACTTCTGAAAGTCCAGTTTGATTATAAGGATCTTTTAATTTTTCTATTTGACTTTCAAGATTTTTAATATCTGTTTCAAAATTTAGATAAGTTTTCATAAGTCCTATATAACCGAAAGTTAATTCACAGGAAAGAAATAAAATGAAAAAGTATTAACGAAATTATTGAAAATTGAAAAAAATTACTTTAAGATAAAAAATAAATTACAAATTTTAGTAATTTTTAATTTTTCTACTAGTTATAACTTTTTTTAAAAGATAACAAAAAACTTTAATTTTTAAATAAATTTCATTTTACTTTATTAAAATAAAAGAAAACTAATCTGAATTAGAACTAAAATTAGTTCTATTTTTAAATGCTGAAAATAAAGTTCCATCATCTAAACTTTCTATTTCACCACCAATAGGTAAACCTTGAGCTAATTTTGTCACTTTAACTTTAGTACTCTTTAAGCTATCTTGAATATAATAAGCCGTTGTTTGTCCCTCAACTGTTGCACTAGTTGCTAATATTACTTCTTCAATACTATCTTTATTAACTCTTTCTACTAATGAATTTATTAATAAATCTTCCTTTCGCTGTCCTACAGACGAAATTGTTCCACCCAGGATATGAAAATATCCCTGAAAAATATTAGAATTTTTAATTGACCACTGATCGGCGATATCCTCTACCACACATATTTTGTTAAATTTTTCTTTTGTTTTTTCGCAATTAGTACAACCTGTTGAGTAAGATTTTAAAGAACCACAAAAGTTACATCTTGCGACATTTTTATAAAACAAAGTCAAATTGTCTACCAAGGGTTTTACAAGTTCATCGCGATTATTAATTAATTTTAAAACTATTCTTTTTGCTGATTTTGGCCCAAGACCAGGAAGTTTTGAGATTAACTTTATTAATTCCTGTATTTCTTTGATGTTTTCCATTAATTATAAAGGCCACTTAAACCCAGGAATACCGAAACCTCCTGTAGCTTTTGAGATTTCTTCTGTAGTTTTTGATTTGAGTTTTGATTTTGCACTATTGTGTGCAGCAACTATTAAATCCTCAATGATATCTTTTTTTTCTTTGACAATTTCATCCGATAATTCAATTTTTTGCATTTCACCATCACCATCTAAAATTACTTTGACAGAGTTTAAACCTGAAATACCTTCAACTCTCATATTTTTAATTTTTTCTTGGCTCTCTTTTATTCTTGCTTCAAGCTCTTTGGCTTTTTCCAAAATCTTCGAAAAATCGGTCATTTATTAATCTTCTTTGTTAAATTTAATATCTAATAATTCTGCATCAGGAAATTTTTCAAGAACAGATTTATATATCTCAGAATTCTTTGCTTGCTGTAATAATTCTTGTTTTTTATTTTTTTGATTTTCTTTTATTGATATTTTGCCTTTAGATTTACTAAAAGATATTATCCATCGCTCATTTGTCCAATCAAATAACTTAGAGGATAAATTTTTTACAAAGTCTGAATTTAAATTTTCATTAAAAGATACTTCAATTCGGTTATTTGCAAAACTTACTAAATTTACATTATTTTCTAATTCATATTTTAATTTCATTTCTTTTTTTTGAACACAAATCTTTATTAATTCATCAAAAGAATTTATAGTATTTTTTTGTCCTACTTTAATTTCATTTTGAATTTCTGGTTTATTTTGATCCTCCTGTGTTACATTCTTAATTTGGCTAATTATTTGAGGGTTAGATTTAATTTCAATTTGATCCATTTCAAATTTATTATTATTATCTAAATTTTTAACTATTATATTGTTTTGTTTTTTCTGAGAACTAAGATGAATCAATCGAATTAAAAACATTTCAATTGATAAATGCTGGTTAGAAACTATATCTAATTCTTCAAGAGACTTAATTGTAAATTGCCAAAATAAAATTAATATTTCTGAGTCTACTTGATTAGATATTTCTTTAATTTTTAAAAACTCTAGGTCGTTTAATAAAAAATTAGTACTCTCAAGAGATAAAGAATTAATATTTTTAAAATAATAAAGAATTTCTAAAAAATCATTAATAAAAAATTTTGGTTCAATACCCTGATCATAAATCATTCTATAAATATTGATTACTTTAGCTTCATCTCCCATTAATATTAATTGAAAAAGGTCTATCAATTGAGATTTATCAAAGTATCCAAATATTTTCTGTGCTGCCTTAAGATCTAATTCTTTGTTTTTATCTAAACTTAGCAAGCCCCTATCTAATAACGAAAGTGCATCCCGAACTGATCCTTCAGAAATCTTAACTATTAATTTTAAGGCATCGTCAGAAATTTTTCCATTTTCTTTATCTTTAATTTTCTTAATATACTCAAACATCTCTAAAGATTTTATCCTTGATAAATCAAATCTCTGGCATCTTGATACTACTGTGATTGGAATTTTCTTAATTTCTGTTGTTGCAAAAA
>VGCG01000029.1 GCA_016870175.1 Alphaproteobacteria bacterium | reverse complement strand
TTCTAATCCTGAAATTTGAATGTCTGAAATTGACAAAAAATTAAATTCATTTAAATAAGAATTATTAATACTTGTAAGTAAACCTAAAATAAAAATATAAATTGTAATATTTTTACCTACTTGTTGATGCGTCATTCAAAATCCATTTAATCAGACTTATAAAATTAATTTTATTATAAGCTGCTATCTCTGGTACCAGAGATAACTTTGTCATTCCTGGCTGAGTATTTATTTCTAATAAATAAAACTTGTTTCGATAGTATTTAAAATCTGATCTGGTAACACCTCTGCAACCAATCACTGTGTGCGCTTTTAATGCTATATTCATTAACTCATCAAATTTTTTTTTATCTAATTTGACAGGTATAATATGTTTGGTATTTGCTTTTGGGTTATATTTTGCCTCATAATCGTAAAACTTTCTCTTTGGCTTTAACTCAATAGCGCCAAGTTTTATTTTTCCCATGATTGCAACCTGAATCTCTCTTCCTCCAATAAACTCTTCTATTAAAATCTTTTTATAACTCTCTAATAATCTAAGCTTTTTAAAGAGATTATTTTTTGTACATATATAAACATTAACACTAGACCCCTCATTTAAAGGCTTAATAACAACTGGAAAGTTTAATTTTCTCTTAATTAATTTTATTAAATCCGAATTTTTTTTATCGAAAGAGTAGGTTAGATATTTTGGAGTTTTGATTTTTTGACTAATAAAAATTTTTTTTGAAATTTCTTTATCCATAGCTTTTGCTGAAGCGATTACACCGGAATGAGTATAAGGTATTTTGAATCTCTCAAGAATAGATTGGATATAACCATCTTCACCGTATTGTCCATGAAGTGCATTAAAAATTATATCTGGCTTAAATTTTATAATATTTTTCGATAAATTTTGATCTGGTTCACAAATCCTTATTTTAAATTTATTTTTTTTTAACTCTTTGGCAACTTGCTTACCAGTATCAAGACTAATTAGTCTTTCTTTAGATATTCCACCTGAAAGTATTAAGATTTTATTTTTCAATTTATTCCAAAATTTTTATTTCTGTTTCAATTTTTATACCAGTTTTTTTTAAAACACACTCAGATACAAATTCTATTAATTTTTTCATATCTGTAAATTTTGCATTTCCTTTATTAATAAAAAAATTACAATGTTTTTTGGAAATACATGCGTCCCCAAAAGATTTTTCTAAAGGAACTGATTCTTTTATTAATTCCCAAACTTTTTTATCAGATTGATCAATCGGATTTCTAAAGGTACTACCGCTAGTTTTGATTTTTGTAGGTTGAGTTTGATCTTTTTTTTCTTTGAGCCTTAACATTTTGTTTTTAATCAATTTTAAGTCTTTTTTAATACCTCTAAATGAGGCGCTTAAAAAGATTAAATCATCTGGCAATCCACTATCTCGATATTTAAAATTAATATCTTCAATAGGAATGGTTATTACTTTTGCAAATTTATCGATTGCTTGAAGTGAAATTAAAATATCCTTAAATTCCCTTCCAAAACACCCTGCATTCATTTTAATGCCACCTCCTACTGTTCCTGGTATACAATATAAAAATTCAAAACCACTTAACCCAATATTCATTGCAAATTCAGAAAGTGATTTATCTGACACTCCGCTACCTGCTATTATTATATCCTCAGAAAATTGTGAAATATTATTAAAATTTTTTGACAATTTTATTACTACACCGTCAAAAGTATCATCTGTGATTAATGTATTTGAACCTGCTCCAATCACAAATATTTTCTCTTTATTATTAATTTTTTTTAAAAATTTTATTAAATCTTTGAGATTTTCAGCTTTAAAGTAAATTTTAGCTTTACCACCAATATTAAACCAATTTTTTTTTTTTAAATCGCAATCTAATATTATGTTCTCTTTGAATTCTAATAGTAAATCTTTTGTGTTTAAGTTTTTCATTTTAATAAATTTGGTAATTCTCTAATCCAGGCAGAAATAGATCCTGCTCCCATACCAACAACTATTTTTTTTCCATAAATGCTATATTTGACGAACTTTGCTAATTGAAATTGGTCATTTATTAAAAACAACTTAACCTTTGAATTTTTTATAATATCTTCAGCAAAACTATAATAATTAAAACCTAATTTAATTTTTTCACCAGCATCGTAAATAGGACACAAAATTACCTGATCCGCATCTTTGAATGCAAAAGTAAATTCTTTTTTTTGATCTTTTAATCTTGATATTCGATGAGGTTGGAAAATACAAATTTTTTCATAATTATCATAAACAGTTTTAATGCTATTTAAAACTTCTTTTATTTCTGTAGGATGATGAGCATAATCATCATAAAAATCTACATTATTAAATGTAAAGACTTTATTGAATCTTCTTTGCACTCCCTGAAAATTTTTTAAAGCTTTTTTTATTTTGGGAACAGATATTCCTACTGTCAAAGCAACAGCTACTGCTGCTACCGAATTACGGATATTATGCAAACCCAATAAAGGAATTTTAATTTTTTTAATTGTTTTTTTATTTTTATTTGGAAGGGATATTTTTAAATCAAATTCTGAAAATTCTTTAGATTGTTTTATATTACTAATAAAAAAATTGGATTTAATATTTAAACCATACGTGTAAAAATTTTTGTGTTTTATCTCTTTAAGTAGTTCATTATTAATTTTATCATCAATACATATAAATGATTTTCCAAATGAAGGAACTTTATTGATAAACCTAATAAAATGATTTTTAATATCATTTACAGATTTATAATAATCCATGTGCTCTCTATCAATATTAGTAATAATTGAATAAGTTGGTGGTATATAAACAAAACTACCATCAGACTCATCTGCCTCTAGAATAGACCAATTACTTTTACCAAGTTGAGCTGAATTATTTATGGAATTTATTACACCGCCATTTATTACTGTTGGGTCTATTTTTGTATTTTGAAAAATAGTTGCGATTAATGAAGTTGTAGTAGTTTTACCATGAGCACCAGCAACAACAATATTTTTAGTCAATGAGACTAGGTTTGCAAGCATTTCGCCTCTCCCATAAATTGGTAATTGTCTTTTTTTGGCTTCAATTAATTCAGAGTTATCTTTTTTAATCGCAGAAGATATAACCAATATAGTTGCATTATTAATATTTTGTTTTTTATGACCAATGAAAATTTTTATTTTTTCTTTTTTTAACCTATCAATATTTTTATTATGTGTTATGTCGCTACCTTGCACCTTAAATCCTTTGCCTTTCATTATCAGAGATAATCCACTCATACCTATTCCACCAATTCCGATAAAATGAATAATTTCAGATTTTGCTATTTCAATTTTCATTTATTGTATTTAATATTTTTTCATTCACATTTGTCCAGGTATTTTGATAATTAAAATTTTTTAAATTTATTTTTTTTTCAAGATATAGATCTTTATTATTTAAAATTTTTATTAAAAAACTATTAAAACTTTTTCTATTAAAATCTTTCTGTTCAATTATCCAACAACAGTTTTTATTTTTGTAATAAATTGCATTTTCAAGTTGATGATTATCTTTTGCTTTTGGAAGTGGCACTGCTAAGAATGGAATATTAAGTAATGAAAGCTCAGCAAGAGTTGAAGCTCCGGCTCTAGTTATACTTAAATCCGCTTCAGAAAAAAATCTATACAAATCATCATCATAACTAAACACTTCACACTCAACATTATATCTTAGATAAAAATTTTTCAAAAATTGCAAATTTTTTTCACTGGTTTGATGAATTACTTTTAAGGGATAATTAGCAGAAATTTCACATATAGCCTCATGTATTACTTCATCAAATATTTTTGCACCTTGGCTACCACCTACGATAATAATTGTAAATTTATCCTTCTTTTCTTTGATTAATTTCCTTTCATAATATTTTTGTCTTACTAATGGTTTTAAAACTATTATTTTATAAAAATATTTTTTTGGAAAATTCAAAATTTCTTTTGAATAGCAAAATATTTTCTCGCTAAAAGATAAGCAAAGATTATTTGCTCGGCCCAATACCATGTTTGGTTCTAGCAGAAAAATTTTTATATTAAGTAATTTTGCAGAAAAACAAATTGGTAACGACATATATCCGCCTGTTGAAATCAAAATTTTAATATTTTCTTTTTTCAATAAAAAAAAAGATTTAAAACTTAAAAAAATAAATTTAAAAATATTAAAGGGTAATGAAAAAAAATTGTTCAATCTTGGAGTATCGATAATAATAATATTATCAACTTTTTTATTAAAATATTTAATACCTCTTTGATCGCTAGAAATTGAAACATTATATAAATTATTTAAATGATCTAATAAAATAGACGCTGGTATGACATGACCACCCGATCCTCCAGTACTTATTAGAATTTTTTTTTTCACAACTTATGATTTATTCTTCTTCTTGTTAAATTTAAAATTATTCCGGATAAAAATGATATGCTTATTATTGATGATCCTCCATAACTTAGAAATGGTAAAGTCATTCCAGTGGTCGGAAAAAGTCTTATGTTAACACCTATGTGAATAGTAGCTTGCATCAAAATTAAACTTGCACATCCAACTAAGATTATTTTTTTTTTTTGATTATTTTCAAAATAAGTTTTTTTGAAAATTGTATAAATAAAAATGAGAAATAAAAATAAGATTAACACAATTGTAATAACTCCAAATTCCTCAGAAATTACAGAAATAATATAATCTGTATGGGCCTCAGGAACCTTACCTTTTAATGTTCCCTCACCAATGCCTTTTCCCAGAAAACCCCCGCTAACAATTGACTCTATTGATTTTTCAGATTGAAAATTATAGTTTCCATTATCTCTATCAAAAAAAGACAGAATTCTTCCTTGAACATATTCAAATCTTGGAACAAATATAATAAAATAAGACAATAAAAACATAATCAATAAACAAAAACCAAAAATATAAAAAAGATTTACACCCGAAATAAAAATTAATACCAACCAAGAAAATAATATTAATAATGTTTGCCCAATATCTGGCTGGAGCATTAATAAAAATAAAATTACAAGTACAGGGATAAATGATAAGGAATATTTGATAAGTACATTTCGATTTTTTTCATTACTAAGAATAGTTGCTATGAAAACAATAAAAAAAGGCTTCAATATTTCGATGGGTTGAAACCTTGGCAATATAAATAAATCAATCCATCTTTTCGAACCCTTTACCTCAATACCAATTATTGGAACTAAGAGTAATGAAATAAAAAAAATAAAAAAAAGAATTATAGAAAAAAAAAATAGTTTTTCAGAGCTAATAAAGGAAAAGAAAAAAATAATAGACATTCCTATAGATATAAAAATGAAATGTTTAAAAAAAAAGAAATAACTATTGGTATCTAATTTATCTGAAGCTATTAAAGATGTGGAAACTAAAGAAAAAAATAAACCCATGAAAAATAGAAGGCTGATTAAATAAAAAATCGATTTATCAATATTTTTCCACCATTGATAATAGAGTTTATAAATTGAATTATTTATTTTCATTAATCATTTTTTTTACTAATTGATTAAAATACAATCCACGTTCTTCAAAATTTTTAAAACTATCAAACGACGCTCCAGCCGGACTAAAAAAAATCGTTTTAATAAAATTATTTTTTTCTTTTTTTATATCAAAAAAAATATTTTTCAGACTAGCTTTTAAATCTTTATGGTTTTTAATAATAAGTTTATTTTGAAATTTTTTATTAAAAATTTTAAAATATTTCCCGAAAATATATACTTTAATATCTTTACAATCTTTTTTAAAAAGTGGAAATTTATCACCTTTTTTTGGTATACCCCCTACCATCCAATAAACATTATTTAACGTTTTTAGTAAATTTGCTGATGAAGCAAAACTTGTAGATTTTGAGTCATTAATAATTATTAGTTTTTTACTTTTAAAAATAGTTTCTTGTCGATAACTCAAACCTCTAAATTTATTTAATGTTTTATATAATTTTTTTTTATTTAATTTTAAAAATTTTGATATTTTTAAAACAAAAGAAAGATTTTCTTGATTTCCACTTGATAAAAAATATTTATTTTTAATTTTTTTTAAAATTTTAAATACATTCGAGGTATCAACCCTGACAATTTTTGATTTAAAAGTATTATTTTTTATTTTTTTAATTATGTGTTGATCATTTTTTTTTACAAATGCTATTGAATCAGCTAATTGAGATTTTATTAATTTAAATTTTGCATCTATATAATTGTTTAAAGTCTTGTGACGCTCTAAATGATCTGGAGAAATATTTAATATAATTGCACATTTTGTTTTAAATATTTTACTATAGTCTAATTGATATGAGGAAGCTTCAATTACAAAAACTGTTTTATTTGTTATTTTTTTTTCAGATAAAATAGGATTTCCTATATTGCCAACTAATCTTGAATCGTATTTTTGATCCAAAAGCACCTCGTGAAGTATTTTGGAAGTAGTTGATTTTCCATTTGTTCCAGTGATAACAAAAGTTTTATTTTTGAAGAAACAATAAAAAATATCTAAATCCGAATAAACATTTAAAAAATTAGTCTTTAATACTGATGATAGCTTACATTTGTTTATATTAATTCCTGGGCTAATTATAATCCGATCAAATTTAATTCTTAATAATTTTTTTAAATTTAGAATTTTTTGTTTTAAGAATAAGTTTTTTGTTTTTATAATTGCATCGTCAAATACATATACATCAGCTTTTTTTTTTAAAAAATTAAAAGTTTCAACACCTGTTTTGCCTAAACCATAAATTAATATTTTTTTTTTTAAAAAAAAATTTTCATTTTTTTCCATTATCTTAATTTTAAAGTAGCTAAACCTATAATTGCTAAAACAATTGAGATAATCCAGAATCTAATTACTATCGTTGATTCTTGCCATCCTTTTTTCTCGTAATGATGATGAATAGGTGCCATTCTGAAAACTCGTTTACCAGTTATTTTAAAAGAAATTACTTGTATGATTACTGAAATTGCTTCAAGAACAAATAAACCTCCGGTAATAGCCAATACAATTTCATGTTTCGTTACTATTCCGATAACTCCCAATGAGCCACCTAGAGAAAGTGAACCTGTGTCTCCCATGAATATCTTTGCTGGAGGCGCATTAAACCATAGAAATCCTAAACATGCTCCAATGATAGCGCCACAAAAAATAGAAATTTCTCCAGAACCTGAAATATAAGGTATATTCAAATAATTTGAAAAAATTATATTTCCAGATAGGTAACTTATAAAAGCGAAACATCCTGCCACTAAAATTATAGGGACGGTTGCTAAACCATCTAATCCATCGGTTAAATTCACTGCATTAGATGATCCAACAATTATAAATACTGAAAACGGAATAAAAAACCATCCTAAATTTAAAATAAGATTTTTAAAAAATGGAAAATATAAATT
>VGCG01000028.1 GCA_016870175.1 Alphaproteobacteria bacterium | reverse complement strand
TGGTCCAATATTATTGAGGAATATAAAAAAGTTTTAATTAATTAATATTTAGGATTAATTGTTCAAATACTTTTTCAGCTGTTAAATTATTTAAATCTGCTACTTGAATAGCTTTAAAATTATCTCTTTCTATACTTACTTTATAAGCACTTGTATGCTTTCCAAATAAAGAGAGTCCTTTTGCGCCTAAATGAGCTGCCATATGAGCAGGTCCTGTATCGTTAGCCACAATAAAGGAGCTATCTTTAATGAGTGTTGCCAATTGAGAAATATTTATCGATTTGTTATCAATTAATATTGGTTTTGCGTTAAAGCTATTTGCTTCTTTAATCTCGCTTGGTCCTGGGGCAGTGACAATTTGATATTGATTATAAAATTTGTCAGAAATTAATTTAATTAAGTTGTTAAAAAAAGGCCATTTCTTAATTGTCAAATGTTCTGAACAAAAAGGAAAAAGAATAATATATTTTTTTAAATCGAATTTTTTTTTGATCGCATCAATATCTTCACAAGCCCAATTGAAATCTGGTTTTAAAGTATTTAAAGTTTTTAACCCTGAGGTTTTCAATTGATGATCAAACCGATCTAAAACTGGTTTTTTATCAAAGTCGTTTTTATCAATATTTTTTGGTAGTGTTGTGCTTGAACTTGACCAAACTTGATAATTTGCCATTGGAAAAAAAATATTTTTATAAAACATTGATCTTGATGAATTTTGTAGATCAAAAACTTTTATAAAATTAAATTTTTTGATATTTTTTATTAAATAATATAGATAAATTAAATTTAATCTTGATAATCGTTTATCTAAAATAACATTACAAATCATTGGGTTTTTTTTAAACAATTGTACATATGGCTGTGTTGTCAAAATATGTATTTGATCGTTTGGATGATTTTGATAAATATCTTGAATAGCGCCACTAGCTTGAGCTATATCTCCCAATGAACCGTGCTTGATGATCAAAATATTAGACATATTTTTAACAACTTATCATACTATTTTGTTTTATGAATAAGATATTAGTTGAAGTATCTGTTGGAGAACTTTTTGATAAAATTTCTATTTTAGAAATTAAAAAGAAAAAAATTAAAGACCCTAAAAAACTAAAGTTTATAAAAAATGAACATTTACTTTTAAAAAAACAAGTTAATCAAAACATAAAGTCAAATAATAAAATTAGAAAATTGTTTAATGATTTAAAAAAAATAAACAATAAACTATGGATAATTGAAGATAATAAAAGACAATGTGAAAAAGATAAAAATTTTGGCAAAGAATTTATTAAACTTTCAAGAGATGTTCATTTTTTAAACGACAATAGATCTACAATAAAATTAAGAATAAATAATATTACGGGATCGAAAATAAAAGAAATTAAAAAATACACAAATTATTAAAATAATTTTAAAGATATAATTTTAAACTAAACTAGGAATAATTTTTCTTAGTTTCATTGACTCTTCAGGATTAATTTTTGAATAAATCACACCTTTTCCATTTTTTTTCAATTGAAGAATTTTTCCATCGGGCGATATAATAACTGAATGACCAAATGTTTGTCTTTTGGATGTATTTTTTCCAGTTTGATTTGGTGCAAAAATAAAACAAAAATTTTCTATTGCTCTAGCTTTGAGAAGTTCTAACCAGTGTCTTTTTCCAGTCACTTTGGTAAATGCCGAAGGTACAGCAATAAAATTTAATTTTTTCTTTGACAGATTTCTATATATTTCAGGAAATCTTAAATCATAACAGATAGTTAATCCTAATCTGCCCCATGGTAATTTAACTGTAACTAATTTTTTCCCTGCTTGATAGGTTTTACTTTCTTGATAATGTTCTTTTTTTGAAACTTTAACATCAAACATATTAATTTTATCGTAGTAACCAGCTATTTTCCCATTCGGGTTAATCAAAATTGAGCGATTTCTTAATTTATTTTTTACTCTAATAGATAAAGAACCTATCAAGATCCATTTTTTTTTTATTTTTGAAATTTTTTTTAGCGAATTTACTAAGGGGTCTGTTTGCATCTCAAAAGAATATTTTAGCAATTTAGTTTTATTTGCAGTTATTATAGAGGATGTTTCTGGAGTTATTATTAAATCTGATTTTTGCTTGATTGCTTGGTTGACAAATTTTAAAATATCTATGATATTTTTTTTATAGTTCTCTCCTGTTGACAACTGAATACAAGCAATTTTCATGCTAAAAATTATATTTCTTCTCTAATAACTTAATGAATTTATTAATACAAAAAGTCATAAATAAATAAATACTACCTGCAATTATAAAAACTTCTATAGGTTTAAATGTTGTTGAGATTATCTTTTGAGCAACCCCAGTTATATCCATTAGAGTTACTGTGCTTGCGAGTGAAGTGCCTTTCATCATCAATATCATTTCATTGCCATATGCAGGCAGAGATTGTCTAATCGCAATTGGAATTTGAATTTTGTAAAAAATTATTTTATTAGATATTCCTAAACTTTTTCCAGCCTCGATCATACTTGTATGGATTGTTTGAAATGCAGATCTTAAAATTTCTGACGTATAGGCTCCGCTGTTCAATGAAAAAGCAATTATCGCACACCAATAAGGATCTTTTAAAATAACCCACAAAACACTTTTTTTAAGCCATTCTAATTGTGCTAATCCAAAATAGATTATAAATATTTGAACCAAAAGGGGAGTTCCTCTAAAAATATACGAATACCCATAGGCAAACTGTTTAACAAAAATATTTTTACTCATTCTTAAAATTGCAAAAAATAATCCTAAAAAAACACCGATTATTAACGAAACTAATAAAAGCTTAAGCGTAATTAGACTAGCAGTTAGTAATTTAGGAAAACTATTTATTATTAAATCAATGTCCATTAACCTTTATTCATGAATTTTGCTTCAAATTTATTTATTAACTTCATGCTTAAAAAAGTAAGTATTAAGAAAATTAGTCCAGCAATAGAGTAGAAAAATAGTGGGTCTCTAGTAAAAGCTGAGGCAATACGCGATTGTCTCATAATTTCAACTAAACCTGTAACAGAGATTAAAGAAGTGTCTTTTAGAGTTATTTGCCAAACATTGCTTAAATTTGGAATAGCTAATCTTAACATTTGTGGAAAGATAATTTTATAAAAACTTGTAAATTTACTAAATCCTAAAACCTTAGCAGCTTCAAACTGACCCTTATCAATTGATTGTATTGCACCTCTAAATACTTCAGTTGAATAAGCTCCAGATATAATTCCAATAGCAAATGAGCCTATCAAAAAAGCATTAATTTCTATATATTCAAAATAACCAAAAATTGAAGCAACATACATAATGGCACCACTACCTCCAAAAAATAAAAGATAAATTACCAAAAGTTCGGGGACCCCTCTTATGAGAGTAGTATAAAAGTTGCCAAAAATGTTTAAGAATTTATATTTAGATAACTTTAATGGGGTAAAAATTAATGCAAATAGAAAACCAATTAACATAGAGGTAATGGACACGGCTATGGTCATTAAAGTTGCATAAAACAACTCATCTCCCCAACCCGTTTTACCAAATGCTAATAGTTCCATATAGATTGGCGACTATAATCTATAGTCGCCAAATCTTAAATTAATTACATGGAGGCGTCGAAACCAAAGTGTTTTATAGCTAGCTCTCTAATAATGCCTTGTTTTCTAGCTTTATCAATTGCCTTATTAAAGTCTTTTAGAAGTTGAGCGTCTCTTTTACCAACCTCATCGTCTCCTGCCTGTCTAATACCAACTCCAACACCATTACCAAATGCTCCACCAGATAATGTTGGTCCAACTAAAACAACAGACGTACCAGATTTTGCAGCATAATCAGTAAAAGCAACTGCAGCAGCTAAAGCCACATCACATCTTCCAGCTGTTAAATCTAAGTTAACTTCATCTTGAGTTTTATATGTTTGAAGATTAATTTTACCTACATCACCCGAATCTAAAAAATTTTGGTGAATTGTTCCAGTTTGAGTGCAAACTGTTTTTCCTTCAAGTGCTTTTGTTAAAGTTTTAAGACTTTTAGTTACAGCAGAACCTCCTAAAGACAAATTTATTCCTTCAGGTGTATCCATGCCCTCAAGTGATGAGCCTTTGACTACTGCAAAAGAAGCCACTTCATCAGCATAACCTTGTGAAAAAGTAATTGTTTGTTTTCTTTCGTCAGTAATTGACATACCAGCCATGATTGCATCAAATTTTCTACCCACTAATGCAGGGATCATTCCATCCCAGTCTTGTTCAACAATAGTACACTCACGCTTCATGATTGCACATAATTCATTTGCTAAATCCACTTCAAAGCCAATTAAATTACCCGCAGCATCTTTTGAGTTCCACGGAGGGTAAGCGCCCTCTGTTCCAATTTTTATTTGATCCGCATTAATATTCCCTGCGATCAATAAAGAAGCTAGAACAGTCATTATTGTTTTTTTAAATGTATTCATTATTATCTCCTTCAATAATAATAATTATTTCATAATTTAAGTAATTTAAAAGAAAATTAATTATTATTTCATTATAAATGAAACAATTAGTTGTGATTTTTTGTTATTACTTTCTAATTGTTAACTAATTACACTTTTTGGTTTAAGAAATAAAAGAATAATTACTGATTAATTGATTGTTATGTTTTAAAAACAATTTATTTAAGATTAAATAATTCAAACATCATGAATTTAAAAGATTATATAAGATCAATTCCCAATTATCCAAAAAAAGGTATTTTATTTAGAGATATTAGTACCTTAATTAAAAATGAAAAAGCTTTTGCTGAAACAATTGATCAATTTGTTGCAAGATCAAAAAAATTTAGTTTTGATAAAATTACTGCCGTAGAATCTAGAGGCTTTGTATTTGCATCCGCTGTTTCTTATGTTTTAAAAAAACCATTTATAATGCTTAGAAAAAAAAATAAATTGCCTGCCGAGGTTCACTCTGTTGATTTTGAACTAGAGTATGGCACTGCAACTATCGAAGTTCATAAAGACTCAATTAATGAAAACGAGTCAGTGCTAATTATTGATGATTTAATTGCAACGGGTGGTACTGCTGAAGCTGCTGCAAAGCTTGTTGAAATATCAAAAGGAAAAGTTGCTGCATTTTTATTTGTAATTAATTTGTTTGATCTAGGTGGATCAGATAAGTTAATTCAAAAAGGTTATAAAGTTGAAAGTTTAGTAAATTTTCCTGGACATTAATAAAACTATTTTTAATTGAAAGAATAATATCTAAAAGTTTTTAAAGATATATTGATCTTTGTTAAATGTTTGGATTAAATAAAATTATAAAGTAATAATGATTGATAAAAATAACTCTAAAATTGTTAATGCATAAATAACCAACTACTTACCACGCAATGACGATAAAAAGTCTTAAAAGAGCATCTAAAAAAAAGATAGCTTCACTTTTTGATCGATGGAACAAGTCATTAAAGACTGGGGATCCAGATAAGATAATTGCAAATTATGCAAAAAATTCTATGCTACTTCCAACTCTTTCAAATAAACCAAGACTAACGTTTGCTGATAAAAAAAATTATTTTAAATCTTTTTTAAAAAACAAACCATCAGCAAAAATTAATACTCGTAAAATTGAGGTTGGGTTTGATATTGCATTTGATACAGGAATTTATACTTTTATTTTTGCTAAAACCAAAGCAATTGTGAAGGCTCGATATACATTCACTTATTGTTTTGATGGAAACAAGTGGCTAATTAGTAGTCATCATTCATCTAAAATGCCTAAGTAAGTAGTTCTTGAAATGTATTATGATTAAAAAAATAAAGTTTAAGTTAATATTTAATTTAATAAATTTAAAATTTAATTTATCAAAATGTATGAATTTTTAGCAACTCTTACCCTCATAATTCACTTTTTATTTATTCTTTATGTAATTTTAGGAGGTCTATTATTCTTTATAAAACCTGGGACATTATACTTTCACATTCCTGCATTTCTCTACGGAGTTTATGTTGAGTTTACTCAAAGTATTTGTCCCTTAACTTATTTAGAAAATTTTTTTTTATCTAAAGCAAAGATTGAAACGTATTCTACAAGTTTTATTCAAAACTATTTGATCCCTGTCATTTACCCAGTTAATTTAACTAAAGAATTACAAACTACCTTGGGCGTTTTGCTTATTATTATAAATTTAGTTATTTATGTAATTATTTTTAAAAAATTTAAAAATAAATTTTATTGAAAAATAATTATAAAATCTAGTAACAGGTATGGCTAGACCTTTGAAAGGGCTTGTTTAAATAACTTTGAAATTGTTTATTTTTAAATCAGCGAATTGATGATTTAGTAAAACAATATATTGATAATAGTTAAAGTGCCAAGGCCAGTTTAAAGAATTATAAATATTGAAATAACCCTTTTTTTTGGTAGCGGGAAGTGGGATCGAACCACTGACCTCAGGCTTATGAGTCCTGCGCTCTAACCAACTGAGCTACCCCGCCATAAATGATCTTTTACCAATAAACATTTCGTCCAGCAAGTTTACTATCTATTTTGACAATAATATGCAAAAAAATTTTTATCATTTGTTGTTTAATTCTATGTCCAAATAATATAACCCGCTAAATTTAAAGATTAATTTATTATTTTTAAGTCTCAAGATAAATTACTATCAGTTAAAATAGACTTGATATGTGCCAGCATATTATTTTTTCTTACCACTTTATGATTGCAAAAATCCTCATAAATTATCTTTAACTTTTCATAAAAATTCAAAATATCTTTTTGAACTTAATCATAAGTATTTTCCTAAATAATTAATAAAGTAAAGTCTCTTAAAAATTTTTTTTAGATAAAATTAGTGAAAGATATTACAAATTTTTTTAAATTCACTATAATTTATTAAATATATTTTATTAAAAATATGAACAAATTATTTGTAGCAGCACTAAAAGAAGAAACACCAGGTTTAAATTTTTTTAATCATACCGGAGCTGGAAAAATCAATGCCACATATCATGTTGCAAAATTAATTTTTCAACACAAGCCATTAGAAGTTATAAATTTCGGTACTGCTGGTTCATTAAAAAAAGGTTTAAATGGATTAATAGAATGCACCAAATTTTATCAAAGAGACATGGATGCTAGAGGATTAAACTTTGAGCTTGGAGAAACACCTTTTGATGAAATAAAGGAAATTATTCTATCAGAAAATGGGTACTCCTGTGGTTCTGGAGATAGTTTTGTTACATCTAATATTGAGATGAATGTAGATGTAGTTGATATGGAAGCCTATGCAATCGCTAAAATATGTAAAAAAGAAAATATAAAATTTAGATGTTTTAAATTCATATCGGATGAAGCAAACGAAAATGCTAAATCAGATTGGACTCAAAATTGCAAAAAAGGTGCTATTCTATTTTTAGAACATGCAAAAAAATTATCTTTAATTTAAATATTTTTATATTGAGTATCTTTTAATGGTTTAAACAATAGCTCAGCTTGATAAAGCTTTTTTTCGACTTCGATAAATAAATTTTTATGAGACAATTCTTCATTTGAAAATTGAGTTGTAATATAACCAAAGGATAAATTTTTATTAAAATTAAAAGAATAGTTTCCTGAAGTAGTTTTACCGATAATTTTGTCATCTA
>VGCG01000027.1 GCA_016870175.1 Alphaproteobacteria bacterium | reverse complement strand
CTTTTTTAGCTTCTTTAACATTATGCACTTCAACGATAACTGACATTCCAAATTTCAATGCTTCTTCATACAAAATGTTTGCCAGATTATCTGATACCGCAGATAGAATTATTAAAATTGCATCAGCCCCATAGCTCTTTGCAAGAGGTATTTGGAATTTGTCAATAAAAAAATCTTTACACAGAATTGGTAAATTAATTTTTTCTTTTACTTGTTTTAAATGTGTTAAATTACCTAAGAAGAAATCTTCTTCTGTTAATATAGATAAACAAGTTGCTTTATTTTTAAAATATAATTTAGCAATTTCTAAAGGTTTGTAATTTTGAAAAATAATCCCAGAAGAAGGACTGGCTTTTTTAATTTCGGCAATTATTGAAATTTTATTATTTATAATATTATTTTGAATTTTGTTTTTAAAATTAATAAATAATTTATTTTTTTCAATTAGATTATTTAATAAATCTAGGTTTGTTTTTTTTTTTAATAAATTAATTTTTTGAATTTTCTTTTTAATAATTTCTTTCAAAATATTTTTAGCCATTTTGTATTTTTTTAAGATGAGTATAAGATTTACCTGATAAAATATGTTCCCTAGAGTTTTCATATGCCTCATAAAAATTAGAAAATTTATTGTCTACAATAAGACCAGCTGCTGCATTTAAGCATGTAGCCTTAGAAAAATCATTATCGATGCCTTGAAAAATTTCAATTATTTTTTTAGCATTATATTCCACATTATTTCCTATTAAATTTTTGAAATTGTCAGCATTAATTTTCATTTTTTTTGGATCAATAATAATTTCTGAAATCTTATTGTCCTTTAATTGTAAAACATGAGTTTTTTTATAAGGGGAGATTTCATCCAAACCATCTTCACTATTTACTACCCATGCAGATTTAATATTTAAATTTTTTAGTGCATTTATAAATGTCTTTAATAATTTTTTATCATACACTCCAACAACTTGTTTTTGAACAAAAGCAGGGTTACTTAGTGGCCCAATAATATTGAATATAGTTCTTTTTTTTATTTTCTGTCTAACAGCTGCTACAAATTTCATAGCACTGTGATAATTGGGTGCAAACATAAATCCAAAATTGTTTTTTTTAATTTGTTCCTCAATTTTTCTAGGTTTTAGATCAATTCTTATTTTAAGAGCCTCCAAAACATCTCCTGAGCCACATTTTGAAGAAACAGCCTTATTCCCATGTTTAGCGACTTTAATACCCATACTAGATAGAAGGAGAGCGGCGGCCGTTGATATATTTAAAGTATTCATTCCATCGCCACCAGTTCCACAAGTATCAATACAGTTTTTAACATTTACTCTATTAGCTTTTTCTCTTAATACATAAACACCTCCTGCAATCTCGTCAGAACTCTCTCCTTTTGCTGACAGTAAAGTTAAAAACTCATAGATCTCATTTTCATTAGCTTGACCAGTCATTAAAAATTCAAAGGCAGATTTTGTTTCATCAAAAGTTAAATCATTTTTATTTTTGAGTTTATTTAAAAATTTTTCCATAATTATTTATAATTAATAAAATTTTTTAAAATTTTAATTCCAAATTTAGTTTTTATGCTTTCAGGATGAAATTGTACTCCATGAACATTATAGTTTTTATGTTTAATTCCCATGATTAATCCATCACTTGTCTCTGATGTAATCTCTAAATTTTTACCTAGGCTTTTTTTTTCAATAATTAGACTATGATATCTTGTGGCCTCAAATGATTTGGGAAGACCTTTTAAAATACCAATTTGATGAGATTTTATTAAACTGATCTTGCCATGCATCAATTTATTTGCTCGTACTATTTTTGACCCAAAAACTTGACCAATAATTTGATGACCCAAACAAACTCCTAATATAGGAATCTTTTTGTATAATGATTTAACTATTCTTATGCAATTTCCTGATTGATTTGGATTACCCGGGCCAGGTGAGATAACAATTTTGTCATATTTTAACTTAACTATTTGTTTTGAGGTAATTTTATCATTTCTAAAAACATCTACTTTTACTTTTAACGATGATAAATAATGATACAAATTATATGTAAAACTATCGTAATTATCTATGAGAATAATTTTCATCAGTTCAACGAATTTATTAAAGCTTTTGCTTTATTAATGGTTTCTTTGTATTCCTTGATGCCTTTACTGTCAGCTACAATTCCAGCACCAGCCTGAACGTATAGTTTATTTTTTTTGGCAATAGCGGTTCTCAATGCTATACAAGTGTCAAATTCACCTTTAGCTGAAAAATACCCAATTCCTCCACCGTAAACTTTTCGCTTTGTTTTTTCTAATTTATCAATTATCTCCATTGCTCTGATTTTTGGTGCTCCAGATACTGTTCCAGCAGGAAAACCTGCAAGCAAAGATTTAAATTTTGAAATTTTCTTATTATGATCTCCTACAACATTAGAAACGATATGCATTACATGCGAATATCTCTCAATAATGAATTTTTCAGTTACTTTTACAGTGTTAATTTTAGAAACTTTTCCCACATCATTTCTTCCAAGATCTAAAAGCATTAAATGTTCAGATAACTCTTTTTTATCTTTTAGAAGATCTTTTTTTAAGTATTTATCCTCGATAATATTTTTACCTCTTGGCCTTGTTCCTGCAATTGGTCGAATAGTAATTTTGTTATCCCTTAATCGAACAAGTATTTCTGGACTGGCCCCAATTATTTGAAAATCATTAAAATTAAAAAAAAACATAAACGGCGAAGGATTGATTAATCTAAGTTTTTTATAAATTTCCAGAGGTTCCTTAGTTAATTTTGCTTCAAATCTTTGACTTAAAACAACCTGAAAAATATCACCTAATTTAATAAATTTTTTAGCTTTATTAACCATTTCTATAAATTTATTTCTTGTAATGTTAGACTTAATTTTTATTTTATTATTACTTAAAGAGGGAGTGATATCTATATTTTTCGAATTTGTCTGACTAATTAAGATTTTTAAATCTTTTTTAATTAGTTCATATTTTTTTTTATAGTTTACAATTCTTTCATCTCGAAAAATATTTATTATATAAAAAATTTTTTTTTCTAAATTATCGTAAACTATTATAGTTCTAGGTCTTAAAAGTCTAACATCAGGTATTTGTAGATCATTTTTGCAATTATTCGGAATTTTTTCAATATATCTAATTATATCATAAGAGAAATAACCAGATATTAGAGAGCAAATCGAGGGTAATTTTCGCGGTAAATTAAATTTAAATTCCTCGATTATCTTTTCAATAATATTTTTTGGTTTTCCTTTTAATTTTATTTTTTTATTTAAATTAAAAAGATAAGAGTTATTATTATTAAATTCCCAAATTTTGTCAGGATTCTTTCCAAATATTGTATATCTTCCCTTAATTTTACCTTTTTCAACCGACTCAAAAATAAAAGTGTTTTTTTCTTTAAGAAAATTATCTATTAAGTTTAAGATAAAATGATCGTTTTTTACTTTTTTTGTATAGTAAATTACTTGATTTTTTTTACTTCTGTGTTGAAATTTAAAATTCTCAAAGCTTCGATTAATTATCATTTAAAATAATTTTTAACTATATCAATGCTTTTCTCATTTAATTCTACTTGATACTTATCAGTTAAAAATTTATCATATTCACTAAGAATTTCATTTTTTTTGAATGAAATTTGTTCATCAAAGAACTTTAAATATTTATCATTTTTTTCGTTTATTTTATTTATTTTTGAGCCGATTTTTTTTACCAGGTAAATATTATTTTCCTTATCGCTAGCTAAAGCAAATGAATTTTTAGGAAGAGCGTAAAGTATTTTTAAAGAATTATTATTAAATTTTTTATCATCATTAATCGAGTCAGTATATATTTTTTCTATATTATTATTTCCCATTTCAGCAAATTTAATATCGTCAATTTTTTTATCCTGAATTTCAATTAAAATTCTTTCAACATAACTCGATTTATTTTTTTCATATATTAAATATTTAATATCGTCTTTTATTTGAAGGTTGTTTAAATCAGGAATGCGATTATATTTTTTGCTGATATTAAATAGTAGAAAATTGTTTCCGTTGTCAATTAAATCAAAAGAAGAATTTCGCATAGAATATATCTTGTCTTCCTCCTCTTTTTTGACGGATGTAGGTATAAATTCTTTAACATTCTTAGTTATTAAATTGAGTTCATTAATAATAGTGTTGAAATCTTGTCCATCAGATATTTTATTTTCAATTTTGTCAATTTCGTCAAAAAATTTTTGATTGTATTCATCCAAACCAACTAAATTTTTTGGATTTAGTTCAACATATTTGAAATCAATATATTCTTTTTTTAATTGATATTCATTTTCTTTTATAAATTCTTCTATTTCATCATCAGTAAAATCTTCTTTTTTTTTATACAAACTATTTAAATCAAAAAATTCTAACTCTAACGTTTTATTTTCATCTTCATAAATATTTTTAGTTAACAACTCCGGTGAAACAGTACCTCCTCCAATTAAATCAAATAAATTTTTTTTTAATTCTAGATTTTTAATTTGTTGTTCAAACATGACTGCTGATAAATTATTTGATAAAAGAAATTTTTCGTATTTAACTCTTTGAAAAACATTTTTTTCATCAAGAAAAATTTTATTGGATTTTATTTTTTGTGATAAAATAAGTTCACTTATTGAAATATTAAAATTTTCAATTTCAAGATCTAAAATATTTTTTGAAACTAGACCTGATAATAGTTCTTCAATTATATTTTTATCCAAATTTTCCTTTATTATTTTCTCAGAAATATTGCTATTATTTAAATAATTCATAAAATCTTGAGTTGAAATATTTTTTTTACTAATTTTTGCAATATTGTTTATTTCTCCACTGTTAAACATATTTCCCATGCCCCAAAAAACAAACGGAATGATGATTATAAAAACAAAAACACCTGCTATTTTTGATTTTGCAAAGTTTCTGAATGTACTGATCATGACTTTATAAATTTATTGAACTGTAAAAAACAAACCTATAAATTAAAAATTTCTATATGACAAATAAATTTATGTATTTTGTGGCAAATTGGAAAATGTTTGGTGATTTGAAAGGTCTTAATTCACTTAATGATGTCATTAAATTTGCAATGAAAAATAAGAGAAAAAATTTCAAGGTGATCTATTGTCCTCCGTCAACTCTTATATTTCCTTTATTTAAAAAATTCAAAAATACTCCTATAGATTTGGGTGGACAGAATTCTCATGAAAGTGAAAATTATGGTCCCTATACTGGGAGTATAAACTCTAAAATGTTAATGGATGTAGGCGCAAAATATTTAATTCTTGGGCATTCCGAAAATCGACAAAGTGGTGAAAATGATAGGTTGATAAATTTAAAAATTAAAAGTGCTTTAAAAATAGGTCTTAAAATTATATTTTGTATAGGAGAAACTTTAAAAGAAAAACAAAATAATAAAACAAATCAAATTTTATCAAATCAAATTAAAATTGGTTTAAATGGAATTAAAAATAAATCAAAAATAATAATAGCATATGAACCTGTTTGGTCAATTGGTACTGGTTTAATTCCCAAATTATCAGATTTGAATAGTTTAATTCTTTTTATTAAGAAAAAATTTAAAAATAAATCACAAAAAATTTTATATGGTGGTTCTGTTAATGAAAATAACATTAACCAATTAAAAACCATCAATAGCGTTGACGGATTTTTGGTAGGGGCTGCTTCCCAAGACGCAAAAAAATTTATTGATATAATTAAAAAAACCTATAATTAAAATCTGTGGAAAATATATTTTTAGTTTTAAACATTATTCTTGCAATAATTTTGGTAATTTTAATTTTAATTCAAAGGTCTGAAGGTGGTGCTCTTGGAATTGGACTGTCACAAGAAAATTTTTTGCTCTCCAGATCAGCTGGAAATTTTATGACTAAAGCTACTGCAATTGTTGCTACACTTTTTATCATTTGTAGTTTAGGTTTAACAATTATTTCTAGAGATGAGATAACTCCAACTAGTTCAATTTTGGATACACTTGAGGAAAAAGTTGAAGATACTCCTACAATTCCAGAAGACTAAATTAACACTTTCCATTTCAATTTTTGATTGCTATAAGGTAATTCCATGGCGCGTTATATATTTGTCACTGGCGGCGTGGTTTCTTCATTAGGCAAAGGTTTAACTTCTGCATCATTAGCTTATTTGCTTCAATCAAGAGGTTTTAAAGTTAGAATTAGAAAATTGGATCCGTATTTAAATATTGATCCCGGCACAATGAGCCCAATTCAGCATGGAGAAGTTTTTGTAACTGAAGATGGTGCAGAAACTGATTTAGATTTAGGACATTACGAGAGATTTTCGGGAGTGCTAGCAAAAAAATCAGACAATATTACAACTGGTAAGATTTATAACGATGTTTTAAACAAAGAACGCAAAGGTGAATATCTTGGAGAAACAGTTCAAGTTATTCCACACATTACAGATCGTATAAAACAATTTATTAAAAATGAGTCGTCAAAAGAGGATTTTGTTATTTGTGAGATAGGCGGAATAGTTGGAGATATTGAAAGTTTACCATTTGTTGAAGCAATTAGACAGTTTGCAAATGATATTAAAAAAAAAAATACTTTATTTATACATTTAACTTTAGTTCCTTATTTAAAATCCTCAGATGAGATAAAAACTAAACCAACCCAGCATTCCATTAAAGAGTTAAGAAGTTTAGGAATACAACCCGATATAATTATATGTAGATCAGAAAGACACATTCCAATTGAACATCGTAAAAAAATCTCTCTATTTTGTAATGTGGATATAAAAAATGTAATTGAAACAGTTGATGTCAAAACAATTTACGAAGCCCCAATAAGTTTTTTCAAGGAAAAATTAGATCTACAGGTTTTAAATTATTTTAATTTAAAATCAAAAAAATCACCAAATCTAAATCCATGGAAAAAGATAACTAAAATTATTTTACAACCAAAAAAGCAAATAAATATTGCTATCATAGGAAAGTATGTTGAATTAAAAGACTCATACAAGTCTTTAGATGAAGCATTAATTCATGGTGGGATATTTAATAAAATTAGAGTAAATTTAATTAAAATTGACTCAGAAAAATTAAAAATTCATCAAGTCAAAAACAAACTTAGAAATATTTCTGGTATATTAATACCCGGTGGTTTTGGAAAAAGAGGAACTGATGGTAAAATAGAGGCAATTAAATATGCTAGAATAAATAAAATACCTTTTTTTGGAATTTGCTATGGTATGCAAATGGCAATTATCGAATTTGCAAGAAATCAACTTAACTTAAAAAATGCTACTTCAACAGAATTTGGTGAAAAGGGTGTGGCCGTAATTGGTCTTATGCATGAATGGAATAAAGATGGAAATATAATAATAGGCACAAATAAAGATTTGGGCGGCACCATGAGACTTGGCTCTTATGATACGATACTAAAAGATAATTCTTTTATAAAAAAAATCTATAAATTAAAAACAATCAAAGAAAGACACCGTCATCGTTATGAGGTCAATATTGCTTATAAAGATAAATTTGAAAAAAAAGGAATGATTTTTTCGGGATTATCTCCCGATGATAGGCTACCTGAAATCATAGAGCTTAAAAATCATCCATGGTTTATAGGTGTTCAATTTCATCCAGAATTTAAATCTAGACCTTTTGACCCCCATCCATTATTCTCGTCATTCATTAAAGCAGCTAAAAATCATAATGA
>VGCG01000026.1 GCA_016870175.1 Alphaproteobacteria bacterium | reverse complement strand
GGATCCGGATCTGTTATTGTTGGATATTATAAATTAAAAAAAGATTGTGAAGTAGCAAAAGTACATTTTAAAAGAAAGTTTAAAAATTTTTGGTGCATTTCGTCAAAAATTATATAATTTTTTTTTTTTTATGTTATATGATTTAAATATTGGGGCTTAGCCAAGCGGTAAGGCACGGGTTTTTGGTACCTGCATCCTAGGTTCGATTCCTAGAGCCCCAACCAAATATGAATTTTTTTTTAGATAAACTCTTTTTAAGAGCAAATAATCTTAATTATATTAGTCAGAATTTACAAAATATTACGAACAATACGCCAATAAAGAAAATTTTTGATGTAATCAACTCTTATTCATCAACAAGTGAATTAAGATATGTAGGTGGTTGTGTAAGAAAAATTATAAAAAAAGAAAAGTTTGACGATATTGATCTGGCAACAAATTTGAAGCCCAAAGAGGTCTCTGAGCTTTTACAAAAAAATAAAATTAATTATTATGAAAGTGGAATAGAGCATGGAACAATAACAGTCGTTTTAAACAACCATAAGTATGAAATTACTTCGTTGAGAAAAGATATTTCTACAGATGGGAGACATGCAAAAGTTGAATTTTCAAATGACTGGAAAGAAGACGCTTTAAGAAGAGATTTTTCAATAAATTCAATTTATGCAGATAGAGAAGGAAATTTGTTTGATCCACTTAATGGAAAAAAAGATTTGGAAAATGGTGATGTAAATTTTATTGGTGATCCTGAAACAAGAATTAAAGAAGATTATTTAAGGATATTAAGATACGTCAGATTTTTTTTGAATTACTCTAACAAGAGTCATAAACCAGAAATAATTAAAATTATAAAAAGAAATATTGAAGGTGTTTCTAAATTATCTACTGAAAGACTTTTAGGCGAATTTCAAAAATTATCTCAGTCAAATGGATTTTTAAAATTATTTAAAGATAAATATTGCTTTGAACTTATTCGAATAATTTTTCCTCAATTTAAAAATTTTGATTTTTTCTTTAAATTAAATTCTTATACAATGAAAAAAATATATGAAATTGATTTTGTTTTTCTTTTATCATTAATGATAATAGATGGTACGGATAACTTTGATTATTTTTTATATAAATTTAATATATCAAAAAAGAATCAAAAAAGATTAAAGATTATTGATAATTTTTATAAAAAAAAAGTAAATATTAATTCATTTTCAGAAAAAAATTTAAATCAGTTTTTTTATTTTAATGGAAAACAAGCTGTTATAGATATTATTAATTTTAAAATATTCAAATCAAGAAAATTTGAAAAAAATTTATTAAGATTACTAAATATTTTTCAAGATAAAACTATTCCAACAATGCCGATAGGAACAAATATTTTAATGTCTAAATATAATATACCAGAGGGTAAATTGTTAGGAAGCAAATTAAAATTAATTGAAAAAGCTTGGGTAAAAAATAACTTTCAAATTTCTGATCGACAAATTAAATCAATAATAGGTAATTAAATATATTTTACATCTATAATTTTAAAATTTTTGACCCCTGCAGGAGTTGAGATTTCGACTAGTTCATCCTTATTTTTCCCAATTAAACCTTTGCCAATAGGTGACTGAAAATAAATCAGTTTCTCTTTTAAATTCGACTCATCTCTACCTACGATTTTGAAAGTGATTTTTTCACTTGTATCTAAGTTTTCTAAAAAAACCGTAGAACCAAAAATTACTTTTCCATCATTATTTATTTTAGTTACATCTATAACATTGGCTCGTGCAATAATGTCGTTTATTTCCTCAATTCTTCCCTCATTGTGAGACTGCTCTTCTTTTGCAGCATGATATTCTGCATTTTCTTTTAAATCACCGTGAGATCTAGCTTCTGAAATAGCAGCAACTATTTGAGGTCTTTTTTTTTCTTTTAAATAAATTAATTCTTCTTCTAATTTTTTTAATCCATTTAAAGTAATAGGTTCCTTATCCATATTATTTCCATTTTGCTAGTGGGGGCAGCGACATTAAAATTCCTTCTACATTACCTCCCGTTTGTAATCCAAATTTAGTACCACGATCATGTAATAAATTAAATTCCACGTAGCGACCTCTTTTTATATATTGCATTTCTTTATCTTTTAAAGTCCATTTTCTTTTAATTTTTTTTTTAATAATTTGGTTAAAAATTTCTTGAAAAGTAATACCTAAATCTCTTACAAATTTGAAATCTTTTTCAAAATTATTTTTTTTGTAATCAAAAAAGATACCACCAATTCCTCTAGCCTCTTTTCTATGTGGTAAATAAAAATATTTATCACACCATTTTTTATATTTATAATAATAATTTTTATCATGACGATCACACATTTTTTTTAAAATATAATGAAAATTTTTTTTTTCCTTTTCATCTTTATATGATGGAGTAACATCCATGCCCCCACCAAACCAATCATGAGTAGTACAGATATATCTGGTATTAAAATGCATCGCAGGTATTAAAGGATTTTTCATATGCATTACTATCGAAACGCCCGAGGCCCAAAATTTTAAGCTTTTCTTAGCGCCAGGTATATTTTGTTGAAATTGCTTTGGGAGTATTCCATAAACTTTTGAAAAATTAACTCCAACTTTATCGAAAACTATTCCGTTTTGAAAAATTCTATATTCACCTCCACCTTCATCTTTTTTTTCATTTCTTTTCCATACAGTAGATATAAATTTTATTTTATTATTTTCTAAATTACAAATATCATTACAAATTATATTTTGCATTAATTTGAACCAATTGCTTGTTAAATCTTTTTTGATTTCTAAATTCATTTTAAATAATACTATTTTGTCTGAAACTTTCTGCCAAAACTATTGCAACTGAAGAGGCAACATTTAAAGATCTCATATTATTTTCCATGGGTATTTTTAATCGATTTTTAATTAATTGATGAATATTTTCGGGCACACCTGCGCTTTCCCTCCCAAATAAAATTGTATCGTTCAATTTAAATTTAAATTTTGTGTAAGATATTGACGCTTTAGTAGTCATCAATATAATTCTTTGTTTTTTTTTTCTTTCAAAAAACTGATCTGCACTTTGATAAAATTTAATCTTATTTAGATCCATATAGTCCATGACTACTCTTTTAAATCTTTTGTCATTCAAAAAAAATCCACAGGGCTCAATTATTTCTAATTTTGTCCCTAAACAAGCGCAAGTTCGAATTATAGCAGCAGTATTTTGAGGTATATCAGGTTCATACAAAGCAATTATAGGTCTTAAATTCATATAATTATGTGTCATTCTTTCAGTTGAAAAAAAAAGTTAATTTCTTATATCAAAGTATATATTAAATAAATTTTAACTTAAAATTAACATATGACTGATAAAAAGCCTGAAAGAAGAGAATTTTTATTTACAGCTTCTTATGTGGCAGGCGCAGTTGGAGTAGCAGCAGCAGTTTGGCCATTAGTAGATCAAATGAACCCAGATGCTTCAGTAAAAGCATTAGCAAGCACTGAAGTTGACATCAGTTCTGTTAAACCAGGTAACACCATAACAGTTCTATGGAGAGGAAAACCAGTTTTTATAAGAAGAAGAACTCAAGAAGAAATTTCAGAGGCAAAGTCTGTTAAAATGGAAGATTTAAAGCATCCAGAAAAAGACGAAGATCGAGCTAAAGATCCAGAGTGGCTGGTAATGTTGGGAGTGTGCACGCACTTAGGTTGTGTGCCTTTGAATGATAAGGGAGATTACAAAGGCTGGTTTTGCCCATGCCATGGATCGCATTATGATACATCTGGCAGGATAAGAAAAGGTCCTGCACCTTTAAATATGGAAATTCCTAAATATGAATTTGTTGATGCTAGCACAATTAAAATTGGATAAAATTATATATGAGTGACCACGAATATACGCCAAAATCAAAAGTTGGAAAATGGTTCAACGATAGATTGCCAATTCTTACCCTTGCAAACCATTTAACTGACTATCCAACACCTAAAAACTTAAATTACTGGTGGACATTTGGTGGAATACTAACTTTTTGCTTAATCACACAGATTATAACAGGACTAACACTCGCAATGCATTACATTGCTCACGCAGACATGGCATTTGAAAGTGTAGAGAAAATTATGAGAGATGTGAATTACGGATGGTTAATTAGATATATACATGCAAATGGTGCTTCAATGTTTTTTTTAGCAGTATACATACATATATTTAGATCATTATTTTATGGATCGTACAAATCACCAAGAGAAATTATTTGGATAATTGGAATTATTATTTATTTATTAATGATGGCGTCAGCATTTATGGGATACGTACTACCATGGGGACAGATGAGTTTTTGGGGTGCAACAGTAATTACAAATTTGTTTAGCGCAATACCTTTAGTGGGTGAGGGAATTGTTACGTGGCTATGGGGAGGTTATTCGGTTGATAATCCAACTTTAACGAGATTTTTTACGTTACATTATTTAATTCCTTTTTTAATCCTAGGACTTGTAGTTTTGCATATTTGGGCGCTCCATGTTCCAGGAAATAATAATCCTGTTGGGATAGATATTAAAAAACCCTCAAAAGATACAGTACCATTTCATCCATACATAGTAATTAAAGATGCATTTGCATTATTAATGTTTATGATTGTATTTGCATTTTTTGTTTTTTATGCCCCAAATATTTTAGGACATGCTGACAATTATATTGAAGCTAATCCAATGGTTACTCCCGCTCATATCGTACCTGAATGGTACTTGTTACCTTTTTACGCAATTTTAAGATCAATCCCAGATAAACTCCTGGGAGTTCTTGCAATGTTATTTGCAATCATAATTTTAGCTTTACTGCCGTGGCTCGACACTTCAAAAATTAGATCTGCAGTCTTTAGACCTTTGTACAAACAGTTCTACTGGATTTTGTTAGCAGATGTTTTGATACTAGGATATGTGGGTGCAATGCCAGCTGAAGGACTATATTTATTGATTGCAAGAATAGCAACTTTTTATTACTTTCTTCATTTTTTAGTTATATTACCAGTTCTTGGCTTTAAAGAAAAAACTTTGCCTATACCTTTGAGCATTACCGATCCAGTGCTTGGAGGTTCACCTAATTTAGCAATAGCTAAAAATAGAGACAGTTTTGATAATTAGCTTGAAACACATAATTAAATTAATTGTAATTTTAACTTTAGTAAATTTTATTAATCACATTGTTAATGCAGCTGAAAAGGTTGAACTTTTAAAAACCGATTGGACTTTTAAGGGGCTTTTTGGAAAATTTGATAGAGGATCTCTTCAACGAGGTTATCAAGTTTATTCACAAGTATGTTCTTCATGTCATTCGATGAAATATCTTAGTTACAGAAATTTAACCGAAAAAGGTGGTCCAGAATTTACTGAGGAACAGGCTAAAGCCATAGCCGCTTCATACGAAGTCAAAGATGGACCTAACGCAGATGGGGAAATGTTCGTCAGACCAGGAAAACTATCTGATAAATTTGTACAGCCTTACGATAATGTTAAAGCTGCTCAGGCTGCTAATGGTGGTGCATATCCTCCTGATATGTCAGTTTTAATAAAGGCAAGAAGTGGAGGAGCTAATTATATTTATTCTTTGCTTCAAGGGTACGAAGATCCACCAGCTGAGGTTACTCTTGATGAAGGAGTTTATTATAACAAATATATGTATGGTAATAAAATTAAGATGGCAAGCCCATTATCTGAGGGTATCGTGACATATTCGGATGGAACCGAAGCAACAGTGGAACAAATGTCAAAAGACATTACAACTTTTTTAATGTGGACTGCCGAACCTCATTTAGAGTCTAGGCACAAAATGGGCTTTAAAGCAATTATCTATTTAATTATTTTAACGATCTTAGTCTATTTTAGTATGAAGAAGATTTGGTCACGTATTGAATCTGAAGTTTAAAACATCACCATCTTTAACTATATAATCCTTTCCCTCTAATCTCATTTTGCCATTATTTTTACAATTAACCCATCCCTCATTTATTATAAAATCCTCATAAGAGATTGTTTCAGCTCTTATAAATCCTTTTTCAAAATCTGAATGAATTTCACCCGCCGCCTTAGGTGCAGTGCAGTTTTTTTTAATAGTCCATGCCCTTGTTTCTTCAGGTCCAGAAGTAAAGTAGGTATCAAGTTCAAGAATTTTATATCCTTTTTGAATTAATAAATTTAACCCAGTTTCTTTTAAACCAATTATTTGCATATAATTTTTTTTTTCTTCTACTTCAAGAAAATTAATTTGATTTTCTATTTCTGCTGAAATTATTAAGGTGTTTTCCTCACCAAATTTTTCAATAAAATTTTTTGTATAATTATTTCCCATTTTAACACTTTGCTCATCAACATTACAAACAAAAATTTTCTGTTTAATAGATAGCAAACCGCTTTGGTTAAGTTTTTTTGTTTCAAATTGAGATTTTAAAATTGATAAATCTTTACCGTTGTTGATACAATCAGAAGCAATTTGAAGTATTTTTAACTGTTCTTCATCAATATTTTTTTTATTGTTTTTTTCTAATCTTTTTTGAATAGACTCTAAGTCAGCTAGCATCATTTCAGTTTCTATTATCTCAATATCTCTGACAGGATCTACAGTAGGATTAACATTTTGAATATCATTTGAGTCGAAGCATCTTATCATATGAATGATAGCGTCTACTTCTCTTATATGTGATAAAAATTTATTACCTAATCCCTCTCCCTTTGAGGCTCCTTTAACCAAGCCAGCAATATCAACAAATGAAATAGTAGTATTTACAATTTTTTTGGATTTTGAAACCCTAGCTAAGTTTTCTAATCTAATATCAGGAACGGGCACCACACCGATATTCGGATCGATTGTGCAGAAAGGAAAGTTTGCAGCTTGAGCTTTGCTTGAGTTGGTTAATGCATTAAATAATGTAGATTTACCAACATTTGGCAATCCTACTATACCACACTTAAAGCTCATTATTTATTATTAACGGTGCTAGAAAACAAATCTAATTTTTTCTCAATCAGCATAGAAATAGAATCGGTAATATTTGAAAGTATTTTTTCAAGTCCCACTAATTCATCTCCATCAAAATCTTGTAATACATAATCAGCAACTTCCATTCCATTTTTAGGCTTTCCAATTCCAATTCTTATTCTAGAATAATTATTTCCAATAAATTTATCTATAGAGTCGATACCATTATGACCAGCGCTTGATCCTCCAAATTTGGCTTTAACTTTGCCAAATTCAATGTCCAAATCATCATGAAATACCATAACATCCTGCACGTCAATTTTAAAATATTCAATTAATTCCCTTATACAGATACCTGAATTATTCATAAAAGTCAGAGGTTTGATAGCATAGATTTTTTGTTTTGCTACATTTCCAGTTGTTAGTAATCCTTTAAATTTCGGCTTCTGTTTTGATAAGCAAAATTTTTTATTTATTGCGTCAATAATTTTAAAACCAACGTTATGTCTATTGTTCTCGCTATTTGGGGTTGGATTACCTAAACCTACAAGTAAAAGCATATTTTTAGTTTTGAGAAGTAATAAATTTCAAACTTGATTATTTTTTTTCTTCGGTAGTTTTTTTAGCTTCAGTGGGCTTTTTAGCATCACTAGGTTTTTTAGCATCACCAGGTTTTTTAGTTTCGCTGCTTTTTTTATCATCTTCTGCTCCCTCTGCGGATATTTTTTCACCATCTACTATTGCTTCAGTGCCTTCAGTAGTTGCTTCTGCTGGCTTTTCTGGTTCCTTCATTACTGTCGGTGCAGCTAGTGTTGCAATAACGAAATCTCTTCCCTGAATTGTAGGGACAACATCATTTTCTAATTTAACTGAGGAAATTTTAAAGCTTTGCCCGATATCTATTCCATCAAGATCTAAAACAATGTTTTCAGGAATTTTTTCGCTGGGGCATCTTAGTTCAACTTTTCTTCTTACGATATTTAATACACCACCTCTTTTTAAACCTGGTGATTTATCATGAT
>VGCG01000025.1 GCA_016870175.1 Alphaproteobacteria bacterium | reverse complement strand
AAAAAAAGTAATTTAATTCATAGAATTCAGTTGCCTGCAAAAAATATAACCAATTGTACATTTGGTGGGGTTAACAATGCAGATCTTTTTATTACGAGCGCTAAAAAAGGAATGAATAAGACTGATCTTAAAAAAAATAAAAACTCTGGTTCACTTTTTATGGTTAAAACAAATACAAGTGGTTTTCTCCAAAAAAAATTTATTCTAAAATGATTAAAAAAAGAGATTTATATTACGAGAGAATACCAACAAAACTTCTAAGGGAAGATATTAGACTGTTAGGAACATTTCTTGGTAAAGTTATAAAAGATCAAGAAGGCGATTTTTTTTTTAATTTAGTTGAGAGGTTAAGAATACTCTCAAAAACATCATTATATGATAAAAATAAAAGTAAAGTTTTTTTAAAAATTTCTAAAGAAATAAGAAAATTATCACCGCTTCAAATTTTTAAATTAACTAGGTCTTTCTCACATATTTTAAATTTAATGAATTTAGCAGAGTCATTAGACGCCTCAAGAAAACTGAATGAGCATGAAAACGCTCCTCAAAAAAATAAAAATCAAACTATATTCATTGAAGATATAATTGAAAATTTTGTAAAAAACAAAAATATTTCAACCAATAAAATCTATGAGGAGGTAAAAAATTTAGATATTGGTGTTGTTTTGACTGCCCACCCAACAGAAGTCAAAAGAAGAACGCTTATTAAAAAATATGCCGATTTAGTTGAATTATTGGAGCAACGACATCTTTACAAAAAATACCCATCAAAAATTATTGATATTGATAGAAAACTTTATACAGAAATCTCGGTTATCTGGAAAACTGATGATTTAAAAAGAGTAAAACCAACACCATTGGACGAAGCAAAATGGGGACTTGCTGTGATAGAGGATAGTTTATGGGACACTATTCCTAAAGTTCATAAAAGGTTAAACGATATTTTTAAAAAAAATTTAGGAAAAGATCTTCCTAACAATTTTAATCCTATTACGTTTGGATCGTGGATGGGAGGTGATAGAGATGGCAATCCATATGTTACTGCTGAAGTAACTAGGCAAGTAATTTTACATTCAAGATGGCAAGCAGCAAAATTATATGAAAAAGAATTTACCCAATTAATTCAAGATCTATCCATAAAAGAATGTTCATCTAAAATAAAAAAATTTGCTGGTAAATCCTTTGAACCATACAGAGTTTATTTAAGACCAATTAGAGATAAGTTAAGATTAACTCATTTATTAATTGAAAGACATCTTAATCAAAAAAAACCTCTTGATGAAAGTAAATTATTAAAAGATAAAAATGAAATTTTAAATCCACTAAGAGCTGTAAGAGAGTCTTTAATTTTAAATAAAGGTCAACATATAGCAGATTTTAATTTATTAGATTTAATCAGAAGAACCAAATGTTTTGGTATAAGTCTTGTCAAACTAGATATTAGACAAGAGACAGCAAGACATCAAAAATTGCTAAATGAAATTATTAAAAAAAAATATCAAATAGACTATCTAAGTTTACCAGAATCAAAAAAAATAAATTTACTTTCCTCTATAATCAAACAAAAAAAATTTTTCTTAACTAAAATAAGAATAACAGACCCCGAAAATGAGGAAGTCTGGAACACATTTAAAGAATTAACACGACATCCAAGCGATTGTCTTGGTGCTTATGTAATATCAATGACCTCTAAAGCTTCTAATATTTTAGAAGTTTATTTTCTTCAAAGTCAATCTAAAATAAAAAATTTATTAAGAGTTGTTCCTCTTTTTGAAACTTTAGAAGATTTAAAAAATGCAAGAGACATTATGGAAAATCTTTTTAAACTATCTTGGTATCGAAAATTAATAAACAATATCCAAGAGGTAATGATTGGCTATTCAGACTCTAGTAAAGATGCCGGCAAACTGTCCGCCTCATGGTATGTTTATAAGCTTCAGGAGCAATTAAGAGATTTAGCTAAAAAATTTAGAATTAAATTAACTTTTTTTCATGGTAGAGGAGGATCACCCGGTAGAGGAGGTGGACCAATACAAGCAACTTTAAAATCACAACCGTCAGGAACTGTAAATGGAAAAATACGTATTACTGATCAAGGTGAGGTGATTCAACAAAAATATGGTTATAAACCTTTAGCTGAATATAATCTTTGTAGTTATGTAGGGGCAGTTATGGAAGCGACGTTAAATCCCCCTCCGAAATCCAAACAAAATTGGCGTAGTTTGATTGAAAAAATGTCTGAAATTTCAACTTTAGTTTACCGAAAAAACATTAATCAAAGTGAGGATTTTATAAGATATTTTAAAACAGTAACACCACACAAGTCGTTAAGTAAACTTTCTATTGGTTCAAGACCTTCTAAAAGAAAAAATATTGATAATATTAAAAGTTTAAGAGCAATCCCATGGGTTTTCGCATGGACACAAATTCGTTTAATGCTTCCAGCTTGGTTAGGAACTACAGAGGCGTTAAAATACGCATCAACAAAAAAATTTTCTAAAACACTTTATGATATGGAAAAAAATTGGCCTTATTTTAATTCAACTATGGATATTTTGGATATGGTAATTACAAAAGTAGATCCAGAAATTTCAATCATATATGAAAATAATTTAGCAGATGCCTCATTAAAAAAAATAGGATACAAATTACGTCATCAATTTAATACGCTAGTTAAATTGCATAATAAAATTACACCAAGCGAAGTAGTTCTTGAAAGAAAGCGATTTAGAAAATCTTTGTTTGTAAGAAACAATTACACAGAAATGTTAAATTTATTACAAGCAAACATTATGAACAAAATTAATGATAAAAAATTTAAAACATACAAAAAATCTGATCAAAAATTTCTTGACGATGCTCTATTGACTTCGATTGCTGGTATTTCAGCTGCAATGAAAAATACAGGTTAAATGATAGAATTGTTTATTTCTTTCGGAGCAGGTTTAGTGAGTTTTTTATCTCCCTGCGTACTTCCATTAATACCAGGCTACATATCATTTGTTTCTGGTCAATCATTAAATGAAATTTTGGAAAATAAAAAAATAAATTTTACTCCTCTTTTACTATTTTGTCTCGGTTTTTCGACAGTTTTTATTATTCTAGGGGCAACAGTTTCTTTTATAGGACAAATTTTTTTACAAAATTCAGAAATTTTAAGAATTGTAGCTGGAATAATAATTATTGTTTTGTCTTTACAGTTAATTGGAATTATCAATATTAATTTTTTAAATTTAGAAAAAAGATTTGACGTAAAAAAATCAAGAAATATTTTGTTTCCATATGTTATTGGTTTTGCTTTTGGGTTTGGATGGACACCTTGCATTGGTCCTATTTTAGGGTCCATTTTAGCCTTAGCCTCAGTGGAAGAAACATTATTTAGATCAGTCATTTTATTAAGTTTTTATTCCTTGGGTTTAGCATTTCCATTTGTCTTATCTGGATATTTAACTCAAAGTTTTTTAATTTTTTCTAAAAATTTCAAAAAAAATATAAATTTAATTTCTAAAATTGGAGGAGTAATTCTCCTAATCACAGGTTTTTTAATTTTGACTAATCAACTACAGTCCATAGGTTTTTATATTCTTAATGTATTTCCTTTTATGCAAAAATTCGGTTAAAAGAATTTTATGAAAATTTATCAAATTGATGCCAGTGCAAGAAAAAAGGGTTCAACTTCGCGCGCTCTTGCTAAAAAATTATTAGATAAAATAAAAAAACCAGGAGATGAAATTGTTTATAGAGATTTAGATGATGAAATGCTTTTTGTAACAGGCTTAACAGAGTCTGGAATGAAAATTGACGATCAGGATAAAACAGAACATCATAAAAAAATGTTTGAATTATCTGACAAGCTTGTAAAAGAATTAAAAGAAAGCGATATTATAATTATCTCTACCCCAATTTATAATTATGGTCCACCAGCTACGTTAAAAGCTTGGTCAGATTTAGCAGCAAGAGTAGGAGAAACTTTTAAATTTAAACCAAACGGTAGACGTGAAGGCTTACTTAAAAATAAACGAGCTTATTTAGTTATTACTTCTGGAGGCACGAAGATTAATGGTAAAGAGGATTTTTTAACTCCGTGGTTAAAATTTATCTTAAATTTTTTTGGTATTAAAAGGGTTGATATAGTTAGTGCAGATCAGATGGCTCTAGATTATGAAAAATCTATCAAGAATGCAGAAATTCAAATTGATAAACTAAGTTAAAGATTAAACTTTGTTTTAAATGATTTAGCTTAATTTTTTTTATAGATAACTTTTTAAAATTTAACTTTCATCAAAGTAAATATAATAGTATGAATTTAAAGTGTTAGAATTTAACTTAAAAAAATATAAAATTTATGCAGATTTCTTAAATCGTTTGGCAATAGATCTTACAAAATTTTATTATTTAAAGTTGAAACGTACTTTTAAAATTTCTAACAAGCTCAAAAGTGCTGGTTACGATCCCGTAACTACATCCGATCAAGCTTTTGAGAAATTTATTAGATATAAAATTAAAAGTAAATTTCCTGATCATCAAATTATTGGTGAGGAATTCGGTCATAAAACATCAAAAAGTGAATATACTTGGGTAATCGATCCAATCGATGGTACTAGATCTTTTGTTATAGGCAATCCAACTTGGAGTAATCTAATTTCTTTCAATTATAAGGGTTATCCGATTTTAGGTTTGGCAAATTTTCCAGTGCTTAAAAAATATTATTTAAATTACAGTGATAAAATCGCTTATGTTGTTGAAAATGGCAAAAAAAGAAAAATAATTGTCAATAAAAAAGCAACCTCAAAAAATATGAAAGTTGCAGGCGCTTTTCATGGTTGGTTGTCGTTTGATAAACAAAAAAAAATACCTGAAGTTTTAAAGTTAATTCAATTTCCTTGCTGTGATGCCTTAAGTTATTCGCACCTAGCGGAGGGAAAGATTGATATTGTTATTCAATGTTCGAATAAAATTTGGGATATTCACCCTTTAATCCCTATAATTAAAGCTGCTGGAGGTCATATTAACACTTGGGATAATCGAGACGCTGTAAACGCAGGAAATATTTTGGTTTCGTCGAATAAAATGATACATAATAAATTTTTAAAATTACTTAAACCAGTTTCAAAATGATACCAGCTCCAGCACAAAAAATTATAGATTTTTGGTTTAAAGAAACACCATCAGAGCTTCATTTTAAAAAAGATGTAAATTTTGATCAAAAAATTAAAGATAAATTTTTAAAAGATCACGAGCTTGCAAGTCAAAATAAATATGATGATTGGCAAGATAGTCCTATGAGTTGTTTAGCCTTAGTTATTATATTTGATCAATTTTCGCGCAATATTTTTAGAAATAACAAACAAGCTTTCGCACAAGATTATAAAGCGAGATTAATAGTGAATGAAGCGGTATATTCAGGCTACCTTGAGACTATAAATGAAAGTCAGAGACTTTTTATGATTTTACCATTAATTCATAGTGAGGAAATTAATGATCATGACATGGCTTATTATCTTTTGGATAAATACTTAAAAGAATATCCTGATTACAATCATATTAAAAAATTATGGAAAGACCGAACAAATATTATTAGAAGATTTCATCGATATCCTCATCGAAATCAAATTTTAGAAAGATCATCAACGGATGAAGAAATTGAATTTTTAAAAAATTCAAATTAATCTTATTAATTATTAATTAAAATATAAAACTGAAGCCCTGAACTATTTTTCAAAACTATTCGAAACCTCTAAGACAACAGCTGATAAAATAAATATGTAAATACATAGTTTTTTGTTAGTTGTCAGTTTCTAAAAAAAAACTATTCTACCTCTATATATATGATAAAGTATTTTTATGATTGAAAATTTCAATGGAATTACTTATTTAGTAATTTTTCTCATTCATTTTTTAATATATGCTTTTTATGCTTTAAGATATTTGTTTGGTACCAAATCGTATCTTGATAAATACGAAATGGGTGATGGAGCAGCAATCGCTTTGAGGATTTTAGGAAGTATGTATTTAGGTTCAATTCTTATGGCTATCTGGGTAGGATTTGTTCGAGGAAGCTTGGAGACCACTTGGGCATTTTTTAATTTAATATTTCTTCAAAATTTATGCATATTTAGTTTTGCAATATGGTTTCATCAAAAAGGAAGCTTAGGAGTTAATGAAAAAACCTCAATTTATGGTATTTTTATTCCTGGAGTATTAACGGTATTAAGCGGTATTCTTTGCTATGGATTAGCAGATAAGATATATTTTTAAAGCCAACGAGGATATGGAAGTCGTTTTTCCTCTAAAAATTTTTTGTTAAACATTTTTGACGAATATTTATCACTTCTATCACAAAGAATTGTAACAATTGTTTTTCCAGGTCCCAATTCTTTACCAAGTCTAATAGCACCAGCGATATTTATTCCACAGCTAGTACCTAGGCTTAAACCCTCATTTTCAATTAAATCATAAAGGATGGGAAGAGCCTCTTGATCATCAATAGAGTAAGCGTCATCAATTTTAGCATCAGCAAAGTTTTTAGTTATTCTGCTAGAACCAATTCCCTCAGTAATTGAATTACCCTCAGATTTTAATTCACCATTCTTTATATAATTGTAAAGACTAGAACCTTTTGGATCTGATAAATAAATTTTAATATTTTTATTTTTTTCTTTAAGGGCATTACTTACCCCAGAAATAGTACCACCGGTGCCTGAGGAACATACAAAACCGTCTACTTTTCCGTTTGTTTGTTCCCAAATTTCTCTTCCAGTGCCTTCATAATGACCTTTGGCATTTGCAACATTATCAAACTGGTTGGCCCAAACCACACCATTATTATTTGTAGGTCTTAATTCATCAGCTAATCTTGATGCAACTTTTACATAATTGTTTTCATCACTATAAGGTTTAGCGGGAACCAATCTAAGTTCTGCGCCTAGATTTTTAAGTATATCTTTTTTTTCCTGTGTTTGATTATCATTCATTACAATAATTGTTTTATATCCTAATGAGTTTCCTAGAAATCCTAAACCAATTCCAGTGTTTCCAGCAGTGCCTTCAACTATAATACCACCTTTGGCAATTAATTTTTTTTCTTGAGCATCCTTAATTAACGCTAATGCTGCTCTGTCTTTAACCGAGCCGCCCGGATTAAGAAATTCTGCTTTACCATAAATATTACAACCAGTTGTCTCTGAAGCTGCTCTTAGTTTAATTAAAGGCGTATTACCGATTCCTGAGATAAAGTCGTCTTGAATATTTTTCATTAATCAGATTGTTTAAATTCATCAGTTACCGCATAAGGATTAAATTCCTCAGTCGCAGTTCCAATTTGTCTTGCAGGAATCCCAACCATTATCGCATTATCTGGGACATTTTTGGTCACGACAGCGTTCGAACCTACTCTTGAATTAGTTCCAATTGTAATTGGTCCCAATACTTGGGCCCCAGATCCAATCACCACATTATCTTTTAAGGTTGGATGTCTTTTAATCATTCTTTGTTGATTTGAATTTATACTAGGGGAAATTCCACCTAATGTTACATTTTGATAAATAGTAACATTGTTACCAATCACTGATGTTTCACCAATCACTACTCCCATACCATGGTCGATAAATAAATTTTTACCGATCTGCGCTTTTGGATGTATTTCTATCCCAGTTAAAAATCTTGAAAATTGAGAAATCATTCTTGCAATTAAATCAAATTTCGCCTCAGAAAAAAAATGTGCAATGCGGTAAAAAAAAATCGCCTTAACTCCAGGATAAGTTAGGACTAAACTTAACTTAGATTTTGCCGCAGGATCTCTATTAATTATAGATTGTAAAAATTCATTCATTGCTTTTTTGTATACTTGATTAAGATATTGAGGTTTATATAATCATTTGTAAAACTATTTAAAGAGATAATTATGTATAAAAACACTAATTGTTTTCATTTAGCAATTCCATGCGGTGACCTGGAGCTAGCTAAAAAATTTTATAATGAAATTCTTGGATGTAAACTTGACCACTCGGGACACGAATGGGCAGATGTTAATTTTTGGGGCAATGAACTTACACTTCATAAAAGTGAACACAAATTAGATAGTGAAAGACATGATGTTGATATGGGTAACGTCTCTGTGCCTCATTTTGGAGTTCACTTGTCTAGAAAAGATTTTAATGCATTAAAAAATAGA
>VGCG01000024.1 GCA_016870175.1 Alphaproteobacteria bacterium | reverse complement strand
TGCCCAAATCTTTTACCGATAGAAGTATTTCCAGTAAAATTATAGATTTAAAAATTGGTGAAAACCAAACTGTAACAATTTTTCCATATAAGTACTCATTTCCACGAGTCAAAAATTTACCCAATAAGGTTTTTTGTAAGGACGAAACTGGTGAAATTGAATGTGTTTTTTTTAATAGTCACGAAGGCTACATAAAAAAAATATTACCATTAAATAAAGAAGTTACAATTAGTGGAAAAATTACAGTTTTTAGGGACAAATACCAGCTCACAAATCCAAGATATGTATCAGAGGACGCTAATATAATTAAAACAAAACATAATAATTATTCATTATCTGAGGGGATATCGGAAAAGTTTTATAACAAAATCATCAATCAGATTTTAAAAAATTTACCTAATTTAGACGAATGGCATCCAGCACATATTTCACATAAATTTCAAAATATTAGATGGAATGAAGCAATCATAGAACTACATAAACCTGAAAATATAGGACTTTATAAAAAAAATTTTTATCAGCGGTTAGCCTTTGATGAAATATTTTGTACATTCTTAGTCAATTCTGAGATTAGAAAAAAAATAAAAAAAAATAAAAAAGATAAAAAAAATTTCAATTTTGAATTGCAAGAAAAAATATTAAAAAAAATAGATTTTGAACTTACCAATGACCAAAAAAAAGCCTTAAGCGAAATAAATCAGGATTTAAGATCTTCATCAAAAATGTTTAGATTATTACAAGGGGATGTGGGTAGTGGTAAAACAATTGTCGCACTCTTAGCCGCAATCAATGTAGTTAATTCAAATTTTCAAGTTGCTATAATGGCCCCAACTGAAATATTAGCTAAACAACATTTTATGTTAGCTAAAAACATTTTCCCTAAAAATATCAATATTGAATTACTATCTGGAAAATCTGAAATTCAAACAAAAAAAAATATTTTAAAAAATTTAATAAATAACGAAATTAATGTCATATTTGGTACTCACGCTTTATTTCAAAAAAAAATTTCTTTTAAAAAATTAGGACTCATTATAATTGATGAACAACATAAGTTTGGTGTAAATCAAAGAAAAAATTTATCAGATAAGGGTGGCGATAATTGTGATATTTTATTAATGACTGCAACGCCTATACCAAGAACATTAACGATGACTATTTATGGAGACATGGATCTTTCTATCATTAAAGAAAAACCTAATTTAAGAAAGCCAATTAAAACAATTAGTAAATTTGAGAACAAAATTGATGAGGTAATTCAATTTGTTAAAAAGGAAATTGATTTAGGTAATCAAGCATTTTGGGTGTGCCCATTAATAGAGGAATCTAAAAAAACTGATCACTCTTCGGCAATTAAAAAGTTTGATTTTTTAAATAATTTTTTTCCAAATCAGGTTGCGTTGCTCCACGGAAAAATAAATGTGGATGAAAAAGAAAAAATTTTGATCAAATTTTTAAAAAATGATTTTAAAATTTTAGTTTCAACTACAATTATCGAGGTTGGAATTGATTTTCCAAATGCTAATATCATAGTAATTGAAAACGCAAACAAATTTGGTTTATCACAATTGCACCAATTACGTGGTCGTGTAGGAAGAGGCTCCAAAGAGTCCTTTTGTATATTAATGTTTAAATCAAATTTAAGTGAAAATGCAAAAAAAAGAATTCGTATATTAAAAGAGAGTAACGATGGCTTTAAAATTTCAGAGGAAGATATGAAAATCAGAGGCTTTGGTGATATTCTTGGATTTAAACAAAGCGGTTTAAAACTTTTTAAATTAGCTGACCCAGTACATAATTTAGATCTTTTTGAATTAGCAGAAAAAGAAATTAAAAGAATAGAAAAAACTGGTGATGATATTAGTAAATTTAAAACCTTATTAAAATTGTACGATAAGGCTGATATAATTAACGATATTGTCTAATTTTTATCCACAGCAGATCCTGCTGACATAATAAATTTTGAAGCATTTTCAAAAGTCATATTTAGATAAATTACATCTTCCTCAGGAAACATTACTAAAAACCCACTCGTAGGATTAGGGGTTGTTGGTATAAAAATATTAATCAATTTTTTATTTAGCTTTGTTGCAATTTCACCAGTATTTTCTCTAGTTGCAAATCCAATTGCCCAAACATCTTTTCTTGGAAACTCTACAAGTACAACACTTTTTTTGTCAGTATTTTTATTTGAAACGGCCTCTGTCATTTGAAGTATTGCTGAATAAATTGTTCTTAGAAGAGGTATTTTTTTAAACAGGTCATCAATTAGCTTTAAAATTTTTCTACCCAAGAAAGATAAGGATAATCCACCAATCATAGTAATAAAGATTATTGAAATGAGTATCTCGACTCCTGGTATATTAAATGGAAGATAGCTATTAGGATTTATATTTTCTGGAACAATATCAGATGTAATACCTATTAAAATTTTTGTAAGGTATAAAGTAAAGCCAATAGGAATTAAAACGACCACACCTGTTAAGAAATAATTTCTCAGTAGAGCGTAAAATGATTTTTTATTTTTTTTTTCCATTTTAGTTATAGCTTGAATATATAACAAATATAATTGAAACAATAAACAAAGATAATAAAATTTTGTTGTTAAGATTCATAAAAAAAATATAATAACTCAATTATCTAAAATGAATAGAAGAAAATTTTTGTCATATCTTGGATGTGGATGTTGTAGTATTATGTTATCTTCTTGCTCTACTGTACCAATTACCGATAGAAAACAATTTAAAATAATTTCTGAGTCTAAACTTAATTCACAAGCAGCTCAAATTTACGAAAAAATTAAAGAAAAAGAAAAATTAAGTGGTGATATTAAAACTTTAGAGGATATTAAAAAAATTGGAAAAAAAATGGAGAATGCAATCACGGTATATTTTAATCGATCAAATATAGCAGACCCAACTGCTGATTTTAATTGGGAATATATTTTAATTGATAACAATAAAATTAAGAATGCATGGTGCATGCCTGGTGGTAAAATAGCAATTTACACAGGTATACTTGAGATAACAAAAAATAACGATGGTCTAGCAGCTATTATGGGCCACGAAATTGCTCACGCAGTAGCAAAACATTCAGTGGAGAGAGCAAGCAGAGGAGTAGTATTAAATGTCGGAACAAAAATTGCTGATATAGCTAGTGGTGGAATTTTATCTGAAATTAATAGAACTACAGGAATAGATACTGTAGGTCTTTTATCAGATATAGGTATTATGAATCCATTTAATCGAAAACAAGAAAGTGAAGCAGATTATCTTGGTATGATTTTTTCATCACTTTCAGGATATGATATTAGAGAGACTGTTAAAATTTGGGAAAGAATGAAAGAACTTAACAAAGGAAAAGAACCACCTCAATTTATGAGCACTCACCCGTCCTCTGAAACTCGAATTAAAAGTTTAAATGAATGGATGAACGGAGTTATGCTTGATTATCCCCCTATTGCATAAATTAAGAATATTTTTGGTGAGCTCAGGTGGACTCGAACCACCGACCCATTCCTTAAAAGGGAATTGCTCTACCAACTGAGCTATGAGCCCGCATAAAAATAATTTTACAAAAGTTTTTATTTTAAATTTTAAGTGAAACTTTTGGTTAAGTTTTAAATAAAATTTTTAAATTTCTTTACACTTAAAAATTTAAACAATAAAAAAAGTTTTTATTACCAAAAGTGAATTCTTTACACTTATCGAAGCCAAAAGGCAAACTTTTATTAATTAAAATTTATATATTTTTAGTATTTGAGTTTTAAAGAATCAGTTTATTTATGCATCATAAATTTTATAGATAAAATCTACTTAATTTGACCTGCAAGAAAGGTTATTTTAGAATTTGAATTAAATAAATTAAAATTCAAATTATAAAAAACTATAATTCTTAAAATAATTGTATATTAAAGAAATTTTTAATTAAATAATCTAAATGAAAAATTTTAATTTTTTTAATATTACAATTGTCTAATATATTTATCATGAAAATCATCAAAAGTTCCTCTTTGAATATTTTCTCTAATTTTACACATTAATTCTTGGTAAAAATTAATATTATGTAAGGTTAAAAGCATTGATGCAAGAATTTCATTGGTATTAAATAAATGATTTAAATAATTTTTTGAATATTTATTTAAATTGAAATTATTACAATTTAGATCTAACGGAGAATTGTCTTGCTGATATTTTTTGTTTTTAATATTAACTCTACCTTCCCAAGTAAAAGCTAAGCCTGTTCGACCTGATCTGGTTGGTAATACACAGTCAAACATATCTATTCCCCTTTTAACAGCACCTAAAATATCAGAAGGTGTGCCAACCCCCATTAAGTAATGGGGTTTATCATTTGGCAAAAATTCTTTTACATTGTCTAAAACAGAAAACATTTCCTCTTGAGTTTCACCAACAGCCAATCCTCCCATTGCATAACCATCAAAACCAATATTGACTAATTCATTTAAAGATTTATTTCTAAGATCTTTAAATAAACCACCTTGAACTATTCCAAATAATCCTTTGTGTGGATTTTTACCAAAAGCAATTTTTGATCTCTCTGCCCAATATAACGATAATTCCATTGATTTTTTAATCAAATTATAATTATTGGTTTTTTTGGGACACTCATCCATTATCATTAATATATCGGAATTTAATCCTAATTGAATTCTTATACTTTCCTCAGGACTGAGAAAAAATTTTTTTCCATCTACGTGTGAGTTAAAAATTGCACCTTTTTCTCTATCTATTTTATTTAATTTAGATAAAGACATTACTTGAAATCCTCCTGAGTCAGTTAAAATTGGTAAATCACAGTTCATAAACTGATGTAGCCCACCGACAGATTGAATTCTTTCTACACCTGGTCTAATCATTAAATGATAAGTATTTGATAATATTATTTGAGATCCTGTTTTTTTGATATCATCTATAGTGCAAGCTTTGACTGTAGCTTGAGTACCAACAGGCATGAACGCAGGTGTTTCGATGTTGCCTCTGTGAGTTTCTATTATTCCACATCTTGCAAATTTATTTGTATTTAAAACTTTAAAGGCAAAATTTTTTAATGCCATTAAATAATTTAAAAAGATTTAAAACTTATGATTTTATCAGGATCTGAAACTGATCCATTATTATTTTCATCACCTCTCTTGATATTGTCAACAAATTCCATTCCCTCAATTACTTTTCCAAAAACAGTGTACTGTTTATCTAAAAAAGGTGCTGGCTTAAAACAAATAAAAAATTGACTATTAGCACTATTAGGATCAGATGATCTAGCCATGGATAAAGTACCTCTTTCATGAGGTAAATTACTAAATTCTTGTTTCAGATCTGGTTTATCTGAGCCACCCATACCTGCTTTTCTTAAATCATAATTTTTTGACGAAGATTTACCAAATTTTACATCACCCGTTTGAGCCATAAAACCATCAATAACTCTATGAAAAACTACGTCATCATATTGACCATTATTTGCTAATTCTTTAATTCTCTTAACATGGTTTGGAGCCACATCCTCAAATAATTGAATTTTAACATCTCCATCTTTTAGTTTTAATATCATTGTATTTTCCTTTGCGACTATTTGGTTAATAATTAAAAAATAAAAAAAAAAACTAAGAATAAATTTATTCATATTTTTCTTTTAAAGATTTAATGGTGCTTTTAGTAGTAAATTTTTTAATATCACCTTTTAATTTTACAATTTCTTTAACAAATTTAGAAGAAATGATTTGATTTTCAATATCAGACATCAAAAATAATGTTTCAATATTACTGTTTAATTTTCTATTCATACCAGCAAGTTGAAATTCGTATTCAAAATCGGATACAGCACGCAAACCCCTTAAAATTACATTTGATTTATATTTTTTACATAAATTGGTGGTTAACGAAGAAAATGAAATAACTAGTATTTTTTTTTTACTTAATTTAAGATCACTAAATAGTGCTTTGTTAATGATGTTTAATCGTTCATCAGTGCTAAATAAATAATTTTTATTATGGACCTCCGAAACACCAACAACGATTTTGTCAAATATTTTTAAACCTTTTTTAATAACATCAACATGTCCATAAGTTATTGGATCGAACGTGCCAGGATAAATTGCAACTTTACTCATTATAATAAATTATCATCTATTTTAATTGCTGAAACAACTTTTTCCTCGCCCGATAATTTTATTATTGTAACCCCCTGTGTATTTCTGCCTCCAGTTCTTATTTCTTTAACTGCAATTCTAATGACACGGCCTTTATTTGTTGAGATTAAAACCTCATCTCCCTCATTAACTGGAAAAGATGAATTAATATTACCATTTCTTGGAGAATTGATGATTCCTATAATTCCTTTACCACCACGATTTGTAACCCGATATTCAAAATGTGATGTTTTTTTTCCAAAGCCATTTTCACTGATAGATAAAATAAATTTTTCTTTTGCTTTATATTCAGATTTATCATCTTTATTTTTAACACCATTTTTTTTAACATCGTCCTTATCAATAACAGATAGTGAGACTATCTGATCATTAGGCGCAAGATTTATTCCTTTAATTCCTTTTGATGAACGTCCTTTGAAAACTCTTAATTTTTTCGCTTCAAATCTTATGCATTTTCCAAATTTAGTACTTAACATTATATCTTGATCATCTTTACAAACTTTAACTCCAACAATTTTATCATTAGTATCCAATTTCATAGCTATTTTACCTGATGCATTTATCGATACAAAATCGTCTAAACTATTTTTTCTAACTTTACCTTGAGATGTTGCAAAAATGATTTGATAATCTTTTATTTGGGTTTCATCATCTGTCATAGGCATAATTGAACTAATTGACTGATGATTTTTTAAAGGCAAGATATTGAATAAAGATTTTCCTTTTGAACTCGATGAACCTTCAGGAATTTTCCATGCTTTCACTTTATAAACAAGACCTTCGGAAGAAAAAAACAAAAGTGATGTATGTGTATTAACCGACAACGTTTGAATTACTGAGTCCTCATCTCTTGTTATTATTCCTGTTTTGCCTTTTCCACCTCTTTTTTGTTGTTTTACGTTATCTAAAGAACCTCTCTTAATGTAACCTTGTAATGTAACTGTAATAATTACAGCTTCCTTTTGTATTGTTTCTTCAATATCATAATTTAATACTGCATCAATAATTTTAGTTCTTCTAGGTTGTGCAAATTTTTCTTTTAAATTTTTAAGTTCATCACTAATAACTTTGAGTAATTCTTTTTTTGAAGATATTATTTTTTTATATTGGATTATTAAATCTGCTAATTTTTTTATCTCAATTTCTATTTCATTGATTCCGAGTGCTGTTAATTTTTGTAATCTTAACTCTAAGATTGAAGTTACTTGAGGTTCTGACAAGGAATATAAATTTTTGCTAGCTTTATCCTCAATTAAAGAGATCATTTTTCGAGATTTACTAACTTGCCATTTAGTATTTAAAATTGATTTTTTTGCATCCTCAGGTGTTTTTGATGATCTAATAATTTTTATAACTTTATCGAGGTTTTCAACTGCTACAGATAAACCAATTAAAATATGTGCTCTATCCTCTGTTTTTTGGAGATCAAATTTAGTTTTTTTTACAACTACATCCTCTCTAAATGTTAAAAAACTGGATAAAAATTCTTTTAAGTTACATATTTGTGGTTTTCCATCAACAATAGCTAATGTATTAAAACCAAAAGAGCTCTCAATTTGAGTATTTTTATATAACTGTCTTTTGATAGTTTCGGGTTCAACTCCATTTCTCAAATCAATAGCAACCCTAATCCCCTCTCTATTAGATTCATCTCTTATATCTTTTATCCCGTCAATTTTTTTTTCTCTTACTAATTGTGCAATTCTTTCGTTAAGAACAGATTTATTAACTTGGTAAGGAATCGAGGTAATTATTAATGTATCCCTTCCAGTCTTAGAACTCTCTACAGAAATTTCACCTCTGATTTTAAAAGAGCCACGGCCATTATTGTATCCTTCTTTAATAATATCTTTTCCAATAATAACACCTCCAGTTGGAAAATCTGGTCCGGGTATATATTTCATTAGTTCTTTAATTTTAATATCTTTATTTTCTATCAGAGCTAAAGTTCCATCGATTATTTCACCTAAGTTGTGAGGTGGAATACTGGTTGCCATTCCTACCGCAATACCACCAGCACCATTAACTAACAAATTTGGAAATTGTGCTGGCAAAACAGTGGGTTCTTTTTCTGTTTCATCGTAGTTACTTTTAAAAGAAACAGTATTTTTTTCAATATCATCAATAAGATATTGAGAAATTTTAGAAAGTCTTGTTTCTGTATATCTCATTGCAGCGGCTGGATCACCATCAATTGAACCAAAATTACCCTGCCCTTCGACTAGAGGAACACTCATTGAAAAATCCTGGACCATCCTTACTAACGCATCGTAGACAGATTGATCACCGTGTGGATGATATTTACCAATTACATCGCCAACAATTCTTGCAGATTTCCTAAATTGTTTTGACCAGTCGTAGCCACCTTTATACATCGCATATAAAATTCTTCTATGAACTGGTTTAAGACCATCTCTTATGTCAGGCAGTGCTCTACTAACGATTACACTCATAGCATAAGAGAGATAAGACGAACTCATCTCATCATGTATCGAAATTAATTTAATATTATTATCTTTTGGTAATTCAGTTTTTTGCATTCTAATTAAAATGGAATTTCATCATCCATATCATCTATTACTACTGGAGAGTCTTGAATATTACTCGACGACTGCATCATGTCATTTTGTATACTTGCTGTAGAATTACTACCACCTAACATTGTAAGAGATGAATTATAACCTTGGATAACTATTTCTGTAGAGTATTTATCTTGACCAGTCTGCTCATCTTTCCATTTTCTTGTTGCAAGTTGACCCTCTACATAAATTTGGGCACCTTTTTTCAAATATTGTTGAACAACATTTACTAAACCTTCATTAAATACGACTATTCGGTGCCATTCAGTTTTTTCTTTTTTTTCACCTGAACTTTTATCTTTCCAAGATTGACTTGTCGCTAAACTTAGTCTTGCTACACTTTTGCCGTTAACCATTTGTTTAATTTCTGGATCTGCGCCTAAACGACCGATTAAAAATACTTTATTTAAACTGCCAGCCATAATATTTTAATGTTTGTTTAATTAAATAATAAGTTATATCACAATTTGTTTTAAATATTAATTTTATTAATTTAAAGCAACTAAAAATATGATTAAAAAGATAGTTATTAAGGGCGCAAAAGAACATAATCTAAAGAATATTTCTTTAGAAATTCCTAAAGATAAATTTATTGTAATCACCGGTCTATCTGGTTCAGGTAAATCGTC
>VGCG01000023.1 GCA_016870175.1 Alphaproteobacteria bacterium | reverse complement strand
TTTTCTTTATCTTTAATTTTCTTAATATACTCAAACATCTCTAAAGATTTTATCCTTGATAAATCAAATCTCTGGCATCTTGATACTACTGTGATTGGAATTTTCTTAATTTCTGTTGTTGCAAAAATAAATTTTAAATATTCTGGTGGTTCCTCAAGTGTTTTTAATAAACCGTTAAATGCTTGCTTACTAAGCATGTGGACTTCATCGATTATAAAAATCTTAAATTTCGCTAATGTGGGACCATATCTTGAAAATTCAATTAGATCCCTAACATCATCAATTCCTGTTTTGCTAGCCGCATCCATTTCAAGAACATCAATATGATTTGAGTTTGTAATTGCCTGACAATTTTCACATAAATCATTTTTACACAAATTTTCTATCCCTTTTAAGCAATTTAAAGCCTTAGCAACAATCCTTGCTATAGTTGTTTTTCCTATTCCTCTAATTCCAGCAAAAAGATAGGCGTTAGGCACTTTGTTCGCTTTAATAGAGTTGATAATAGTTTCAGCGACTACTTCTTGACCAATAAGATCATCAAAAGTTTGGGGTCGATATTTTAATGCTAATACTTTTGAATTTGTGTTCATTATAAATTTTAGGAGACTAGAACCTGAATAACTGTCTCTACGACTGCTTCTGTTAAGATCTGGTCGGGTTTAAGCAGCAATCACCTCTAGCCTCCAGAACTATTATAACAGTTATATTTTCTAATCTACAAGAAAAGATTAAGATTTTTTTTCTCTTATTTTATCTGCCTCAAAAACACCTAGGACGTGAAAATCTTGACAATGAAGTGCAAGTTCTTCAAGTGATTTTTGTACATTTGTGTCATCAATATGCCCATCTAAATCGCATAAAAAAAAATAGGAGTCAAAAGAACTCTTTTCAGGAAAACTTTGTAGTTTTGTTAAATTTACCCCATTTATAGCAAATCCTCCAAGAGATTGGTAAAGGGCAGCAGGCTTACTTTTTAATTTAAATAAAAAAGAAGTTATATATTTTTTGTTATTAAACTCTGGTTGAAAAACATTTTTTCCCATGATCAAAAATCTAGTCAAATTGTTATCTTCGTTTTCAATATTTTTTTTAATTACTTCTAAGCCATAAATTTTTGCACATAGATCTGATGCTATTGCAGCTTGATTCTTTAGTTTATTTTCTGAAATCATTTTAGCTGATCCGGCTGTATCAGCTCTGACATGCTCAATAAGCTTGTTTTTTTTAATAAAGTCAGAGCATTGTGCTAATGCTTGAATGTGAGAATAAACATGTTTTATATCAGAAATTTTTGACCCTGACAGACCTAACAAATTATGTTCAATCTTATGAAAATATTCGCCATAAATATTTAACCTATATTTAAAAATTAAATATTCTATACCGATATTACCAGTAATTCTGTTGGACTCAGGTATTACAATTTTAGCATCACCATCCAATGAAGCTTTAATAAAACATTCATCAAAAGTTTTACAGGGAACTAACTCAGCTATTGGATCTATTGAAATAGCAGCTAAATGAGAATAGGCACCAAAGATTCCTTGGAAATAGATTTTACTCATTAATATTTATATTCCATAATTTTTTTTAAGGCCAGGTAATCTTCCTGAGTATCTACTCCAATAGAGGATGAATTAGCAAGTGCTACGTTAATTTTAATATCATTATCTAAAGCTCTTAATTGTTCTAATTTATGCTTTAGCTCATTTTCAGATTGCTTAAACTTTACAAATTTTTCAAGAGCTTGCACCGAATAACAGTATATACCTATATGGCGATAAATATTAACTTTATTTTTTGTTGTCCTAGAAAAACTACTAGCTTCAGGAAATTTTTTTTTATTTAAAAAATCTTTAGTTGTTACTTTAACAACATTTTTGTTTTCAAAAATTTTTTTATCTTCAATTTTTGATGCCAATGTCCCAATTTCAGATTTAAAAGAAATCATTTTTTTATTGAGATTAATTATATCCATAATATTGATGCCCGGTTCATCTCCTTGTAAGTTCATAATCAAATCTACGTCATTTTTTTTTAATTTTTTAAAAGCTTCATAAATTCTATCGGTGCCTGTTTGATGGTTTTTGCTTGTTAAAATTGCTTGTCCGCCGTTATTTTCAACATCATCTAATATTTCTTGATCCTCAGTAGCAACTACTACATCGCCAATTTTAGCCTCTTTCGCTTTCTTAAATACGTGTGAAATAATAGATAAATTATTTATTTTTAACAACGGTTTTCTAGGTAATCGAGTAGCTGACAAACGAGAGGGTATTAAAACTAAAGTTTTCATAAATTTGATTTAAATTTCTATACTATATAGAGGCAAAATTGTTCATTAAATTTTAAGTAATATTTAAATTTATCATGTTATACGTTCAAAATATAATTTAATAAAATGGATTCGTTTGAAATAAATAAAATTATTGCAGCAATATTAATGGTTGCTCTTTTGGTGATCGGTTTAGGAAAATTATCAGAGACTATATTTTATGTGGAAAAACCGGAAATTTCAGGTTATGGAATTCAAGTTGAAAATGCTTCTATTGACTCTAGTAATACAGAGTCAGCTGTTGTAGAAAAAATTGATATTGTAGCTTTGATGAGTTTAGGGGATGTTGCAAATGGAGAAAAAATTTTTAAAAAATGTGCAGCTTGTCATTCTATAAACAAAGGAGGTGGGAACAAAATTGGCCCAGCATTGTATAATGTGGTTGGGAGAAAAGCTGGTGGGATTGAGGATTACAAATATTCTAAAGCTTTAATTGAACACAATAAAGAATGGACTTTTGAGGAATTAAATAGTTATCTCATAAAACCATCAAGTTATATTAAGGGTACAAAAATGGCATTTGCTGGCCTTAAAAATGAAGAAGATAGAGCTTCGGTAATAAAATATTTAAATCAAAATTCAGATGCTCCAATAACTTTACCTTAATTTTCCAAAACAATATAATAAAATACTTTTTTGAACATGAACTCTATTAAGTGCTTGTTCCCAAACTTTTGATTGTTCTCCAAAAAAGACCTCATCGCTTACTTCAGGACCTTTAGGTAAACAATGAAGAAAGATACAGTCTTTTTTTGCAAAACTCATCAATTTTTTATTAATTTTAAATTTTTTAAAATGATTTAATTTTTTAATTTTATTTACTTTATCATTTAATGAAATGACCTTATCAGAAAATATTACATCAACATTTTTAACTGCTATTTTTGGATCATAATAAATAAATATTTTACTGTTATTCTTTTTTACCCAATCAATTAAGGATTTACGTGGTTTGAATTTTTTAGGGCAACCAATATTTAATTTAAAAGAAAATTTCACTGACGCTACAATAAGACTATTGAGAACGTTATTAGAATCTCCTATCCAAGCGATTGTTAATTTGGAAATTGGTTTTTTTTTTATTTCTTCAATAGTAAAAATATCTGATAAAATTTGTGTTGGGTGCGATGATGGACTTAAACCATTAATTATCGGAATAGAAAGATAATTTTTAAAATTTTCAGTTTTTTGGTCACTATCAGATCTAAGCATAAATGCATCTCCATAAGTTGAAAGTATTTTTGCAGTATCAGCTAAACTTTCTCCACCTTGACCTAGATGAAGTTCATTGGACCTTAAAGTTATAGTTCCGCCACCTAGCTGTTTAATTGCCAAATAAAAGCTCAATCTCGTTCTTAAACTTGATTTTTCGTACATTTGTATTAATAACTTTCCCTTTAATGGAGCATCCCTATCGATTTCTAAAGTATTTAATTTTTTTCTTAAATTTTTTCTTTTTCTTGCATCTTTGAGAATTTTTCTGAGATCTTTTGAAGGCACATCACTTAAATTGGTAAAATTCTTTGTCTTAATCATAACTAAGGCATACTTTGTTTAGTATTTTTAAAGCCAGATCAAGTTCTTTTTTTTTAACATTTAAAGGCGGTAAAATTCTAACAACATTTTCAGCAGCCTTAATCGTTAATAATTTTTGATCCATAAGCTTGTTTATAAAGTTTATTTGATTTGTATGTAGCTGAATTCCAATTAAAAAACCTTTTCCTCTAATTTCTTTAATGATTTTAGGATATTTTTCTTTGAGATTATTTAAATTTAGAAAAAAATACTCAGAAAGATACTTAATATTTTTTAAAAATTTTTTTTTAGAAATTATATCAAAAACTGCATTACCTACAGACATAGCTAAAGGGTTGCCTCCAAAAGTTGAACCATGAGTACCCGAGGTCATGCATGAACCAACTTTTTTATTCATTAAAACTGCTCCGATCGGAAATCCTCCACCAATACCTTTTGCTATTGGCACAATGTCTGGTTTAACTCTAGATTTATCAAAAGCAAAAAAGTCACCTGTTCGTCCAATGCCACATTGCACCTCATCAAGTATCAATAAAATATTTTTTTTATTACAAATTTTTCTAAGTTCTCTTAAACACCAATCAGGTATAACCTTAATACCCCCCTCACCCATAATTGTTTCAACCATAATTGCTGCTGTATTGTTAGTTATGGATTTTTTTAAATCTTGATGATTGCCAAACTCAAAATGATCAAAGCCATCAACTTTAGGCCCAAATCCCTCTGTCATTTTTTTTGATCCACTCGCAAAAATTGCTGCCAAAGTTCTTCCGTGGAAAGAATTTTTAATACATAAAATTCTATTTTTTTTTGGTTTACCTATTGAAAAAAAATACCTTCTTGCAATTTTAATTGCCGCTTCCGTTGCTTCTGTTCCACTATTTTGAAACATAACATAATCTGCGAATGTTTTTTGAGCTAGTTTTCTTGCTAATTTTTCTCCCTCTGGAATTATAAATGCATTAGAAACATGCCATAGTTTTTTAGCTTGCTTATTAATAACATTTACTAATTTTGGATGTGCATGACCCAAGGAATTTACAGCTATCCCCTGTACAAAATCTAGATATTTTTTTCCATTCAAGCTATATAAATAACTACCTTTTCCATACTTAAAGGAAATTTTTTTTCTATTGTAATTTTTTGCGAGATAGCTCATAATTTTTTTGGTTCTTCTATTTCTATAAATTAAAAGTAATCAGACACAAGTGATGATTGAAAAAATTGATAAAATCAGTTTTTTTAAAAAATGTTAATAAATTAAAAAATTTACTTGTTTAAAGAAAAATTATATCAGTATATTGTATTAATAATAAAATTAAATACTATAGGTAGTTAGTTATACAAAATGACCTGGAATGATGAAAAAGTTCAAAAACTAAAAGAACTTTGGGGCAAAGGAAATACAGCAAGTCAAATTGCTCAAATTATAGGTGGTGTGAGCAGAAATGCAGTTATAGGTAAAGCTAATCGACTAAAACTTTCAGGTAAAATAAAAACAAAAAATCCTACCTCAAATCAAATTTTCAACAATTTAATAGAGGAAAATAATAACAAATTTAAAAGAGGTAGAAAAAGTAAATTTAAGTCTCTTATTATTGAAAAAGATTTTGAACCAGAAAATCCTAAACAAATAGAGGAGTTAGATGAAAATACATGCAAATGGCCAATTGGCCACCCAAATGAAAAAAATTTTTATTTTTGTGGAAGATCTTCTTTGAAAAATTTTTCGTATTGTAAGCTACATCTGCTGTATGCTTATCAACCTAAAGGCAAAAAAGAGGATAGTTCAGATAAAAATGAAGTTCTAGATTTGATTGATAAAAAAATCAAATCTGCATAAAAAAATAATATTTTTTTAATATTCTTAGTCTTTTTTTAAGTTATATTTTTGAGTAGAAAATTGACCTCTATGTCTCCACATATAACAATATTTTTCAACTTCTTGATTAAAAAATCGTACACATGACATTCCAAGATCAGCGTTTGTTTTATATTTACCAGATGAAATATTATCATATTTTAGCAGTCTTAATTGATCTGTTGTTAATAAAGGATTCGGCATCAGTTCAAAAATTTTTGCAGAAAGATTTGCTAGTAAAAAAGGAAACGGGATCAAAATTCTTTTTTTGTTCATCAAAACAAGTAATCGTTCAAGAATTTCCTTAAAAGTAATTACTTCATTACCTACACATTCAATAATTTTTGAATTAATATTTTTTGAAATTACTTGATAAATAATATCCGTTAAATCAGAACAATGAATTGGCATAAATTTTGTCTTGCCCCCATAATATAATGGAAAAATTGGGAGTCTACTTAACAAAGTCATAAAGCTTGTTGTAAAATTATCATCTACTGAATAAACTACTGATGGTCTTAAAATTGTTGCAAGAGGAAAATTTTTTTGAATATTATTTTCTCCCTGTAATTTACTTTTTGCATAATCCGAATCTACAGCATCATTTATACCTAGGGCTGATAAATGTATAAAATGCTTAATACTATATTCTTTGCAAAGTTTAGCTAGCAATGAAGGAAATATATTATGGATATTTTTAAAAGTATTGCCTTTTTTTTGCTCATTAAGAATACCTATCAAATTAATACAAATATCTGCTTTTTTAAATAAATTTATAATTTTATTTTCATCAAATATATTAGCCTCAACGATATCAATATATCCAGCATTGGCTTGAGTTTTTATTATGTAGCTTTTTTGATGGATATTTCTTGTAACAACAGTTAATTTAAAATCATTTTTTGCAAGCTTACGTATCAAGTTACGGCCAATTTGACCACTGCCACCAAAAATTAGACAATTTTTTGCTTTCATATATATATTTAAAGATGAATATTGATATCAATCTTCACAAAAATGACTTACCAGATGATTTAAATTTAGGCAATGTATTAGCTGTGGATGGAGAATTTATGGGTCTTAATGTCAGTCGAGATCCCCTATGCTTAATTCAAATATCATCTGGAAATCACGATGCACATATCGTTCAATTTGATAGATTGAGTTATAATGCTCCTAATTTAATAAAAATCTTAAATGATCCTAAAATTACAAAAATTTTCCATTATGGTAGAGCTGATTTAGCTTATATAAAATATTACTTAAAAACTGAAACAAATAATATTCTTGATACAAAAATTGCCTCAAAATTAGCAAGATCATATTCAGATCAACACTCATTAAAAACTCTAATAAAAGAATTTATTAATATAGATATTAGTAAGCAGTTCCAAAGTTCTGATTTTGGAGGAGAATTAAGCTCTGCACAATTAAAATATTGTGCAAATGATGTAATTTATTTACATAAAATTCATCAAGAGCTGAATAAAATATTAGAAAGAGAAAAAAGAATCAATTTATATCACGACTGCTTAAGTTTCTTAAAAACTAGAGTGGATCTAGATCTTGCTCAATTTAAAGAGGATATTTGGTCTTATTAAATGACAAAAAAAAATTATGTTAAAATTGCCAAAGATGTAATTAGTCTAGAAATTAAAGCTTTAGAAAAATTAAAAAAAAATTTAAACAATTCTTTTAACAATGCCGTACATCAAATTACTAAATGTCAATCTAAAGTAATTTTATGTGGAGTTGGAAAAAGCGGGATTATTGCATCAAAAATTGCTGCTACCTTATCTTCGGTTGGAACACCGTCTTTTTATCTTTCTGCTAGTGACTCATCTCATGGAGATTTAGGGAGTATTTCAAAAAAAGATATTTTAATTTTAATTAGTTATTCTGGACAAACTAATGAACTAAGAAATATTATCCAATATGCAAATAGAAATAAAATATTATTAATTGGAATAATGTCCAGAAAAGACTCTATTCTTTATAAAGCTTCGGACATAAAGTTAGTTATTCCTCAAGTTTTAGAGTCTGGTGGAATTGTTCCAACATCAAGTACAACAGCACAAATGGCTTTAGGAGATGCTTTGGCTATTGCTGCGATGAAATATAAAAAGTTTGATAAAAGAGATTTCAAAAAAATTCACCCAGCAGGAAATCTTGCTGTCCAATTAAAAACTGTAGAAGATATTATGGTTACAAAAGACAAAATACCATTTGTTTATGAGAATATGAAAATGAAAGAAGCTTTAAAAATATTGAATAAAAAAAAATTAGGGGTTTTAATTGTCAGAAATAAAAATAAAATAACTAGTGGAATTGTGACAGACGGGCAAATAAGAAGATTTAGTGAAAAAAATTTAAATCTACTTTCAATCCCTGTAAAAAAAATAATGACCAGAAATCCAATAAGTATTGATAAAGATGCACTTGCTGCAAAAGGACTTTCATTAATGAATTCTAAAAAAATTACTTCTCTTTGTGTCTATGATAAAAAAAATAAATTTATTACAATCGGAGTTATTCATATACATCAAATTTTGGAGTCTAATATTTCTTAAATGTATAAAAACAAGATTGTAAAAATCTTTTTAATTAATTTATTTATCATACTAACATTTGGTGTTTTTTTTAAAGTAATATTAAAAAAACCAACTCCAATAATTAATCAAAATTTAAATTTTGAGGGTCCGGCTGCAAAAAACGAGAATTCTTATAATTCAAACCTATTAGAAAATATAAATTATACATCAAAAGATAAAAACGGTAATCAATATAATATTAATGCTTTGAAGGGAGAAATAAAACTAGATAAGAGTAATGTTATTCATTTAGTAAGCGTTACAGCTAAAATTTTACTTAAAAATAACAGTTCAATTACCATAACATCAGATTTTGCTGAATATAATTCAGTTACTAATGATACAACTTTTTTTAAAAATGTAACAATCACCTATTTAGACAATAAACTTACTGGAGAATACCTTGATTTTTTATTAAGTAAAAATTTAATGACTATGTCGGAAAATGTTATTTATACATCAGACAAGAATATTCTTAATGCAGATATTATTGAAATGAATATTGAAACAAAAGATACTAAAATTTTTATGTACGAAGAGGATAAAAAAATATTTATTAAAGGCAAAAGCTAACATGTCAATTATTAAAAAATTTAGAATCAAGTCTTTTAAAAAAATTAATTCTATAATTGAATTTGAAAATGTAACTCTAGCATATGGAAATAGAATAATTTTAGATAACATAAGTTTTAAAATTAATGAAGGTCAGATTTTTGGTATGTTGGGCCCCAATGGAGTTGGGAAATCAACAATATTTAATCTCATAACAGGACTTATAAAACCTATGAGTGGCAATATTAAAATTTCAGGCGTTGATGTTATTCAATATCCAATTTATTTAAGAACAAGAAAATTTAAAATTGGATATGTCCCTCAGCACGGCGGATATTTTAATGATCTTACTCTTCATGAAAATTTTAGAGCAATTAGCGAAATTGTAATTGATAATAAAAACTTAGGAGAGGATCGAATTAATTATTTAATTTCGAAATTCCAGCTTGAAAATTATAAAGACATTAAAGTAAAATTTTTATCAGGTGGACAAAAAAAAAAATTAGTAATTGGACTTTCTTTATTGAGTGAGCCTAAAATACTTTTATTAGATGAGTGCTTTGCAGCATTAGATATTCTTACTATTAAGATGTTACAAGAAATTATTGTTAATTTGCAACAAGAAAATCAAATAGCCATTTGTATTTGCGATCATCAAGCTAGAGATTTGCTTGCTTGCGTTGATGTAGCAATTATTTTAAGTAATTGTAAAATTGTTGCTAAAGATACGCCTTCAAATCTAGTTAAAAATATTAGCGCAAAAGACGCTTACTTTGGTGAAAATTTTAAATTTAATTAATTTTAATGTCTAATTCACTAATCATTAAAGAAAAATTAAAAAAATTTAATAAAACCATAACAGTAAGTGGCGATAAAAGTTTAAGTATTAGATGGGTTTTATTTTCATCTATAGCAAACGGAACTTCAAAAGCTGAAAATTTATTAATGTCCGAAGATGTTCTGGCTGCAATTGATACAATTAAGAAATTAGGAATAAAAGTAATTTTAAATAAAAATATTTGTAAGATTTATGGCAAAGGTATTAATGGTTATAAATATAAAAAAAATTTAATTTTAAATGCAAAAAATTCAGGTACCCTAGGAAGAATTATACTTGGCTTGATTATTAACACACCTAATCCAATCAAGCTTATTGGAGATGCTAGTTTATCAAAGAGGGATTTCAAAAGGATTACTGAACCCTTAAGTAAATTTGGAGCGTCATTCAAATTAAGTAAAAATAAGAATTTACCATTAATAATACAAGGATCAAACAATCTACAACCATTCAAATATGTTGAAAATAAAGGTTCGGCTCAATGTAAGAGTGCTGTTATTTTCGCAGCAATGAGAACCGAGGGAACTACAATTATTAAAGCAAAAAAATCTCGAAATCATACAGAGCTATTGTGTAAATATCTTAGACTTCCAGTTAAAATAGAAAA
>VGCG01000022.1 GCA_016870175.1 Alphaproteobacteria bacterium | reverse complement strand
GTCAGTCGAGTTCAAAAAGGAGAAAAAGAGTCAAGAATTGCAAAAAAAGAAATGGTCGAGGCCAACTTAAGATTAGTAATTTCAATTGCAAAAAAATATACGAATAGAGGTCTGCAATTTTTAGATTTAATTCAAGAAGGAAACATTGGATTGATGAAGGCGGTTGATAAATTTGAGTACAGAAGAGGCTATAAGTTCTCCACTTACGCTACATGGTGGATTAGACAAGCAATTACAAGGTCAATTGCCGACCAAGCAAGAACAATTAGAATTCCGGTACATATGATTGAAACCATCAATAAAATAGTAAGAACCCAAAGATTAATTTTAAGTGAGTTTGGTAGAGAAGCAACACCAGAGGAATTAGCACAAAAATTGAGAATGCCTTTGGATAAAGTCAGGAAAGTGCTAAAAATTTCTAAAGAACCAGTTTCATTAGAAAAACCAGTCGGAGACGAAGAGGATAGTAGTTTAGGCGATTTTATTGAGGATACAAAAGCCTTGGCACCATTGGAACAAGCGATTAAATCTAATTTAAGTGAGGCAACAACTAAAATATTATCAACTCTTACCCCAAGAGAAGAACGAGTTTTAAGAATGAGATTTGGTGTTGGGATGAACACGGACCATACTTTAGAAGAGGTTGGTTTACAGTTTTCTGTGACTAGAGAAAGAATTAGACAGATTGAAGCAAAAGCACTTAGAAAATTAAAACATCCAAGTAGATCTAAGCAATTAAAAAGTTTCTTAGAAAGTTAATTTACACGGGCCGTTAGCTCAATAGTAGAGTATTGCATTGACATTGCAGGGGTAGTTGGAGCATAACCAACACGGCCCACCAAAAAAAATTATCTGTAATTGATAACTTAGAAAAAATGATATAATCGTGATTAAGATTTGGGCCTGTAGCTCAGTTGGTTAGAGCAGTACACTCATAATGTATTGGTCCCTGGTTCGAGTCCAGGCGGGCCCACCAATTTTTAATTTTTTGAATACTCTTCTAATATTTTAAATAGTGCATTGATATCACCATTATTGGAATTTAAGACTGACTCAAATTCTTCTTTTTGTGTTCTTGCTAAACTTAATCCCTCAATAATAAGATCTCTTATTAAAGGCTTGTCAGGATTTTTAGTATAAATTCTCCAGTCAATTTTAATTTCGGGTCTATCGCTAGTGCCTTTGAGTGAACTATTGACGATTGTATAACTTTCATTGATCACTTCTTTTGAAGTAATAATAATTTCTGGATTTTTATAATCTACTAATCTACTAGAAAAGCTTTTCAAAAAATAATTTTCAAATAGAGTATTATATTTGTCCTGTTGACTTTGATCTAAAGTTTTTACAAAAGATCCCAGCGTGTATAAACTAACACCCTTAATATCAACAGTTTCTTTAGCAACAACTTTGAGTTCAGTGATTTTTTGTTCTTTTGAAATATTATCCGATAATATTTTTGAGGTTTTATCAATTAATGATTGAACAAATATATCTGTCTCTTGCGAATAAGCGTTTACGAAGCTTATCAAATACAGAAGAGTTATAAGGAGTATTTTTTTTATATTCATGATTTAGTAATTTAGAAACTAATTATCAATTTCTTCCCAACTACTATCATCTTGGGTATCAACAACTTTATTTGTATTTAAAATTTTTTGTTGACGATCCTGAAGATATAAACTTTTTACTGAAGCATAAAAATCAATAGAATTTTTTTCTAAACTATCAATACTATCATAATTTTTTGCTCTAAAATTAATTCCAGATGTTACCATTGAGGAATAATAATCAAAATCATTAAAGTAGTGGGTATCATTTTTAACAGTAACATTATACCAAGCGTCTCCACCTGCTATATTTATTAATGAGGCAGCACTATCTCTAACTGTGCTAGGACCTAAAACTGGTAACACTAGATAGCATCCTGGTCCCACACCTAAGACTGCTAATGATTGACCATAGTCCTCTTTTTCATAATTTTGTAAACCAACATGTTTCGCAACATCAATCAAACCTAAAATACCAACTGTCGTATTGATCAAAAATCTTCCTGAATTTTTTCCAGCTTTATTAAGATCACCTTGAATTATGTTGTTTGGAATTGTTACTAAGTTAGAGAGATTATCTAGAGAATTGCTAATACCGTTTCTTACTGGTGAGGGAAAAGTCTTATAAACTTTTGCTGCTGGCTTAAATATCAACCCATCTAATGCTTTGTTAAAAGTGAAAGTAGCTCGATTTAAAGTTTCAAAACAATCTTTTATTTCAGAGGGCTGATTTTTATTTAAAAGCAATTCCTCTTTTGAAGATGCATTGAGATTTGAGATTAACAAAAAACTTAATAAAATCGCAAGAATAGTTTTTTTCATTTGGTATGCACTTTATAGAGGAATTAAATTTAAAGTAAATCAAGATTATATGATAAATTTCTTTAAATAATGTTCAATAAAATATTAAAAAGATATTCACCCAACTTTAGTTTGCCCAAAAGAGTTGGCAGCACATTAAGATTTATTATTATTCACTATACAGGCATGAAGAAAGAATCTGAGGCAATTGAGAGGCTTACAAATGCCAAATCTAAAGTTAGTAGCCACTATTTTATTAAATCTAATGGCGAAATTATAAATCTAATCCCAGATTTATATACAGCTTGGCATGCAGGAAAATCAAAATGGCAAAAATTTAATTATTTAAATAAAAATTCAATAGGGATTGAAATTAATAACCCTGGGCATGATCATGGATATAGTAACTTTAAAAAGAAACAAATAAATTCATTAATTAAACTTACTAAATATTTAATTCAAAAATATAAAATTAAAAAATTTAATATTTTAGGACATTCAGATGTTGCGCCAGATAGAAAAAAAGATCCCGGTGAAAAGTTTCCGTGGAGATATTTATCAAAGAGAAAAATTGGATTTTGGCATAAAATAACTTACCAAGTTTTAAAAAAAAGTAGAAATCAAAAAATTGATATAAAAAGTCAAAATATTTTTTTTAAAAATTTAAATAAAATTGGATATGTAATAAACTCAAATATAAATTTTAGTAAAAAAAAAAATAAAGCACTTATAACTCAAGCATTTCAAAGAAGATTTCGTCAAGAATTGATAAATGGTAAAATAGATAAAGAATGTTTTTTAATTAGTAAAAACATAGCTAAATTGATCAAATAATTTTACTTGCAAATTTTAGATTTTTTTATTAATTTTAACTTGCCAGATAAATGACTTATCGCTTTAATTTGTTTTAAAGAGGAAAGTCCGGGCTCCACAAGAATGCAGTGCCAGGTAACTCCTGGCGGGGGCAACCCTAGGGATAGTGCCACAGAAAAAAAACCGCCATAACATGGCAAGGGTGAAAAGGTGTGGTAAGAGCACACCGGTTCCATTGGTAACAATGAACGCTGGAAAACCCCACTGGGAGCAAGACTAAGTAGAGATGACACTGTTGAAAAACTAAAAGCCATTCTTGGCTCGTCATCAGGGTTAGTTGCTTGAGCTTAAGAGTGATCTTAAGTCTAGACAAATGATAAGTTTAAAAGACAGAACCCGGCTTATAGTTTATCTGGCTATAAACTTTGAAATAAAATTAAATTAACACCACAAATCTTAAATTTAATTTATCCGTCAACTATTCAATTTTTTAGATTAGTCAAAGCAAATTCTTCTTTTAAATAATCTCGTAATATTTTTAAGTATTTTTTAATATTTAATAAATTCTTCAATTGACTAATATAGTATAAACCCATATATTCCCATACATTCCCATATATGGAATTAACTTTTTTAAAATTAAATGTTTCTATCTACTTTCGAAAACAAGTTGGACAAAAAAGGAAGAGTCTCAGTGCCTGCTAGCTTTAGATCTTACTTGTCAAATCTAGGTTATAATGGTGTCATATGTTATCCTTCCTTTAATAATCCTTCGATAGAGGCATGTTCACAAGATAGAATAGAAAAAATTTCATCCACAATAGACTCGTTAAATCCTTTTGAGGAGAGAAGGGATTTTTTTGCTACATCAATTTTATCAGAAAGTGTTTATTTACAATTTGATACTGAGGGTAGAATTTCTATCTCTGTAAATTTATTAAAACACGCTAATATTAAGAACAGTATGTTATTTGTTGGTCAAGGTCAAACTTTCCAAATTTGGGAACCAGCAATATTCGAAAAATTTAAGGTGCAAGCAAGAAAAAAAGCAAACTTAAACCGTGCAAGCCTTAAATGGGAAAAACAATTAAATAACAACGAGGGGAAATAAAATGGCAATAAATTTTAAAACACCAGAAATAAAAGAATTACATCCACGATTATTAGTTTTAGGAGTAGGTGGAGCAGGCGGGAATGCGATTAATGAAATGATTGAAAAAAATCTACAAGGGGTGGAGTTTATTGCAGTAAATACGGATGCACAGGATTTAAAATTAAGTAAAGCTAAAACAAGAGTTCAAATAGGTTTAAATTTAACTAAAGGATTAGGTGCAGGAGCAAAAATAGATATTGGGCAAGCTGCTGCCGATGAGTCTTTGAATGATATAATTAATATATTACAAGGTTCAAATATGGTTTTTATTGCAGCTGGAATGGGTGGTGGCACTGGTACTGGCGCTTCACATGTTATTGCTAGAGCGGCAAAGGAATTGAATATTTTAACTGTTGGGGTTGTCACTCTTCCTTTTTTATATGAAGGTCCTACTAGAATGAGAAGAGCTCAACAGGGCTTAGAGGAATTAAGAAAGCATGTTGATACAATTATTGTAATTCCAAATCAAAATTTATTTAAAATTGCAAATGAACAAACTACTTTTCAGGAGTCTTTTAATCTTTCAAACAATGTATTGTTGCAGGGTGTTCAAAGTATTACCGATTTAATGGTAAGACCAGGATTGATTAATCTGGATTTTGCTGATGTAGAAACAGTGATGGCTTCTATGGGTAAAGCGATGATGGGAACTGGAGAAGCTGATGGTGAAGGCAGAGCCTCAAAAGCTGCGGATATGGCAATCAACAATCCTTTAATTGACGATTATACCTTAAAAGGAGCTAAGGGGTTGCTGGTAAATATTACAGGTGGCAATGATCTGACACTTTTTGAGGTCGATGAGGCTGTAAATAAAGTTAGAGCTGAAGTAGACCCAGATGCAGAAATTATAATTGGCGCAATTAATGATAGTGAACTTAATGGTAAAATGAGGGTTTCAATTGTTGCTACTTCTCTAGATGGCCAACATCCTGAGTCTAAGTCTATTATTAACATGGTTCATCGAATACAAAATCGAAACCCAGGTTACTCAGATTTTTCAAAAATTGGACCAACGGCTTCATTTAATTTTTCGAACACAATGTCAAGACCAATTTCTCATGGCGCAAATGCCCTAAAAATTGATAATGAAATTATCCAAGAGCAGATTACTCAAAATATTTCTACGGATGAAATTAATGAGGGTAATTCTCAAAATACATCAGCTGACTCAGCGACCATTGTCGATCATGCTTCAATTAATGAGCATGAAAGATCATTTACTCGAGAGGCAATAGACTCAACTAATAATCAAAATGATATTTCAAATGATTTAAAAGAATTTGGGGTTGATAAGGACGCTCCTGATTTATTTAACTCAGATCATGAAAATTCAAATTCTTCAGGATTTTTATTGAATGAGGATAACCAAGATGAAGAAGATGATCTTGAAATACCTGCATTTTTAAGAAGACAGAAATAATTAATGTTTTTTGAAAAAATAAATGGAAGCCACTATAGAACTGGATACAAAAAAACATTATCCGGTTCTATTAAAAGAGGTTATTAGTATTATATCCCCTCAATATGGTGGTACGTTTATAGATTGTACATTTGGTCAAGGCGGATATACAAAAAAATTATTAGAATTTAAAAATACAAGAGTAATTGCAATTGACAGAGATGTTGATAGCCAAATTAAAGCAGAAAAATTTTTAAATGAATATAAGAATAGATTTATATTTAAAAATTTAAAATTTAGCCAATTAAATAATCTTAATCTTAAAAATAAAAATATTAAAGCAATAGTTTTTGACCTAGGATATTCATACTCACAAATTAAGGATCCAAAAAAAGGTTTATCGTTTGAGTTCGAGGGTAATCTTAATATGCAAATGGGATTAAATAGTTTTTCTGCTGATGATGTTGTTAATAAACTTGAAGGAAATAAATTAGAAAAAATTTTTAAATTCTTTGGTGAAGAAAAAGATAGTAGTAAAATAGTAAGACGTATTTTAAATAAAAGATCAAAAAAAAAAATCGACACTCAAACGCTTGTTGAATTAATTGAAAAATCAAAAAAAAAAAAAAATTTTAAAATACATAGTGCTACTAAAGTTTTTCAAGCATTAAGAATTTTTGTAAATAAAGAAGTTAGTGAATTAATAAATGGTTTAATTAATGCAACCAAACTACTTCAAAAAGATGGTATTCTTTTGGTTGTAACATTTCATTCTATTGAGGATAAAATAGTAAAATATTTTTTTAAAAGTCTTTCAGAAAATAAAAGTATTTCAAGATATGTCCCCAGCACTGAGCAACCAGATATTTTGCTTAAATTAGTTCAAAAAAAACCAATTATTCCATCTAAAGAAGAAATCAGAATAAATCCCCCGTCTAGGTCTGCAAAACTTCGATATGTTTTGAAGAGAAAAGATTTTTACGAATTTGAAACAGATATTTTTGAAAAATTTAAAAATCTTTTAATTATTGAAAGTTTTGGCAATAAATTATGAAAAAATATTTATTAATATTAATAATTTTTTTTTTAATTTTATCAACATCACTCATTAAAAATTCAACTAAAAAAATTGAGGATGAAATTTTTAACGTAAAAGAAAATTTAAGAAATTTAAACTCGGAATTAGAGGACGTTTTTTTAGAATATATTTATCTTAGTTCATCCGAAAAATTATTAGAATTTCAATCACTCTATTTTGAGGATCAATTAATTCCAAAAGATATAAGTAAAATAAAATTAATTAAATTAAAAAATGGTCAAAATTATATTGAAGATTTAAATATTATTAAAAGATAAGAAAAAAAATGAATTTAAGAATTATTTCAGATAATAATAAAAATGATTTTTCATTAAATAAAATTAAATTTAATACAAGTATTCAATTTAATAGAATAGCCTTTATTTTTTTTATTTTTTTTGTTATTTATTTGATATATACTTTTCATCTCATTCATTTAGGTTTAAAAAAATCTTATAATAAACAATTAAATAATTTTAATTCGACATCTACAAAATTTCAAAGAGCAGATATAATCGATATAAATGGGAATTATTTAGCAAAAACAGTGAGTTCTATCGATGTTGGTATAAAGCCCGAAGATATAATTGATAAAAAAAAATTGATTTTAAATCTAAAGTATATTTTTCCAAATAAAGATTTTGTTGAAATTGAACAAAGAATTGAAAAAAACAAATTTTTTAAATTTGAAAGAAGAATTACACCAGACAATTACGAAAAAATAATGAAACTAGGAGACAAATCTATCGTTGCAGAAGAAAATGTTATTAGGCTTTATCCGCAAAAAAATTTGTTTAGCCATATAATAGGTCAAATTGATGATGGAAATAAAGGTATTTCTGGACTTGAAAAATCTTTAGATGAAAGATTAAAATACTCTAAAGATCCAATTCGTCTAACTGTTGATAAGGAAATACAATTTTTAATTCGAAGTGAATTAGTTAGGTATCAAGAAATTTTTAAAAATAAAGGTGCTGCAGCGTTGTTAATGAATGTTAATAATGGTGATATAATTTCATTAGTGTCATTGCCTGACTTTGATCCTAATTTGAGAGAAAATATTACAGATGCAAATTATATTAATAAAGTTACTAAAGGAACATATGAGTTAGGGTCAGTATTTAAATCTTTCACTTATGCAGCGGCACTAAATGAAGAATTAATTAAACCAGAAAGTGAGTTTTTAAATCTTCCAAAAACAATCTATTGTGGCAGATTTCCTATATCAGAATATGATGAAAAAATACCCTCTGACTTAACTGCAGAAAAAATTTTAATAAGATCTGGTAATATAGGATCTGTAAGAATTGCAGAAAAAATTGGTTCCGAAAAATTTAAATTTTTTTTAGAAAAAATTGGTGTCCTTGGTCAGATAAATTTTGATATTGAAGAGATTGCAAGCGATAAAAATTTTGAATTTGACAGATGTAGACTTGAAACAGCAGCTTTCGGACATGGAATAACCACAACCATCCTGCAGTTGGCTAAAGGATATTCCATTTTATCAAATGGTGGCTTCTATATTGAACCAAGATTAATTAAAAGAAAAAAAAATGAAGAACCAAAAAATCAAATTCTAAATGATGGGGTTTCAGAAAAGGTAGTTTCAGCTTTAAGAAAAATTGTTAATACAGAAGAAGGTACCGCAAATCTTGCAGATGTGAATGGATATGAAATTGCTGGTAAAACGGGAACAGCCCAACAACCAATTGAGGGAGAGTATTCAAGAGCAAAAATAAATACTTTTGCGTCCGTGTTCCCATCATCAAAGCCTGAGTATGTTTTTATTGTAATGTTAGATACTCCTAAAAAATCTACTGATTATGTTTATACACTCAGAAATAATAAAGGAATTATAAAAGGAACTCCTTTTAATACAGCAGGATGGACTGCGGTTGAGGTTGCTGCAAAAATTATTGAAAAAATTGGGCCTATTTTAGCCACAAAATCTTTAGAAGTTGAAGAAAATGATTTTGAAAGATTACTTCAGTAATATTAAAAAAAAATATCAAAATTTTTTTTTTTCAAATATTGCATTTAATAGTTCAGAAATAAAAAAAAATTATATCTTTTTTGCCATAAAAGGAAATCATTTAGACGGAAATAAATTTATCAATCAGGCTATAAAAAAAGGTGCAAAAATCATAATCTCAGAAATAAAATTTACCGGAATTAAAAATGGAATTTTATTTTTACATTCTAAAAATATTAGAAAATTATTAGCAGAGACTTCATATAAAATTTACAATGGAGTTCCAAAAAAATTAATTGCAGTGACAGGTACCAATGGAAAGTCGTCAATAGCGGATTTTTATTATCAAATATTAAAATTAAATAAAAAGAAAGTTGCTTCAATTGGTACTTTGGGTCTTAGAACCAACAATTATAAAAAAAATCTTTTTAATACTACAATAGATTCAATTCAACTAGCTAAAATTTTAAGTAATTTAAAAAAAAAAAATATTAATTATGTTATTTTAGAGGCCTCAAGTCATGGATTAAAACAAAATAGATTAGATGGTTTATTATTTGATATTGGTATTTTTACAAATTTATCTCATGATCATTTAGATTATCATAAAAATTTAAATTCTTATTTAAATGCAAAGTTATATTTATTTGAAAAACTTATAAAAAAAAATGGAGCTATTATTTCAGACAAAAATATACCTGAATTTAAAAAAATAAAAAAAATTTCTTTTAAAAAAAAATTAAAATTGTATTCAATATTTGACAACAAAAATAATTTTGAATTAATATCGCATAAATTTAAGGATGAAAGTCAAATATTAAACATCAGAATAGGAAAAAAAATCTATAAATTGGTATTAAACCTAATTGGAAAAATTCAAATTAAAAATATTTTAATGGCTTTAATAGCTGCTTCTAATACAGGCATAAGTATTAAAAAAATATTAAAAGTCATTCCAAAAATTAGATCTGTTAATGGAAGGTTGGAAAAAATTGGAAAAATTAAAAATAATTCCAAGGTTATCTTGGATTATGCTCATACCCCAGATGCAATGATGATTTGTTTAAAAAATTTGAAAGAACAATTTCCCAATAAAAAAATTTCTGTTTTATTTGGATGCGGAGGTAATAGAGATCAGAGAAAAAGATCAAAAATGGGAAAAATTGCAGATGTTTACTCTGATCAAATTTATTTAACCGATGATAATCCTAGATTTGAAAGTCCTAGTAAAATAAGAAGCGATATTATTAGAGGTATAAAAAAACAAAATCCAGAAGTAATTCCAAACAGAAAAAAAGCAATTTTAAAAGCAATAAGCGATCTAAAAACAGGAAATATACTATTAATAGCTGGTAAGGGACATGAAAAAATACAAGATTTTGGAAATAAAAAAATTTTTTTCTCTGACAAGAAAGTAATTATTAAGGCTATTAAGATCAAGAATTCTTTTTTGTCAAAAAATTTAAAATTAAATATTATTAAGGAGTTATCAAAAAATAAAGGTTTAAAATCAAATTTAGTTTTTAGAAATGGTTCTATAGACTCAAGGACAATTAAAAAAAATGATATTTTTTTTGCAATAAAAGGAAAAAAAAATAATGGAAATAAATATATTGATCAAGCTTTTAAGAACAAGGCCTCACTCGCAATAGTAAATAATTTTAGTAAAAATTGTAACCTTTCTAAACAGATTAAAGTCACTAAAACTTTAGATTTTTTAACCGAAAGTTCAAAAGTGTATAGAGAGAATTTAAACACTAAAATTATTGCTATTACAGGAAGTTGTGGCAAAACAACTCTTAAGGAGCTTTTGGCTCACGCACTAAAAAAATTATTTAAAATAAGTTTTTCGCCAAAATCATATAACAACAAGTATGGAGTACCATTAAGTTTATTCAACTT
>VGCG01000021.1 GCA_016870175.1 Alphaproteobacteria bacterium | reverse complement strand
ATTGTTTTAAAAAAGCTCAAGAACTTAAGTTGGACCTAGAATTTATTCAATCAAACATTGAAGGTGAATTGATTAATTTAATTCAGGATGCAAGAAAAAAATTCAACGGAATCATCATTAACGCTGGGGGTTTTACTCATACTTCTGTGGCTATTAGAGATGCTTTAAGTCTATTTAAAAAACCAATAATAGAAGTTCATATATCAAATATATATAAAAGAGAAGAATTTAGACATAAATCATTAATTAGTGATATAGCAACAGGCGGGGTCTTTGGATTAGGTGATGAAGGATATATTTTAGCCATAATTTCTATAGAAAAGATGTTAAAAAAAAATGAAAATTGATAAAAATATAATTAAACAACTTAGTGACTATTTAAATGAATTTAATCTATCTGAAATAGAAATTGCAGAAAAAGACATAAAAATTAAAGTTTCAAGAAACCATATATCTTCAACATTAAATTCTCCCGTCTTAAATGAATCTGGAATTTCAAAAGAAAAAATAAAATCTGGAAAAAAAATTACTTCTCCTATTATTGGCACTGCTTATCATGCGGCTGAACCTGGAGCCAAAAAATTTATAGAAATAGGTAAAAAAATTAAAAAAGGTGACACTGTTATGATAGTTGAGGCTATGAAGACTATGAATTATATTCCATCAACAGCTGATGGTGTGGTACGAGAAATATGTGTGGCCGACGGTCAGCCTGTTGAGTATGGACAGACCATTGTCATTCTAGATTAATGTTTAAAAAAATATTAATTGCAAACCGTGGGGAAATTGCAGTTAGAATTATTAGAGCATGTAAAGAGTGGGGAATTTCTACAGTTGCAGTTCACTCTGACGTTGATAAAGATAGTATGCACGTCAGACTAGCTGACGAAAGTGTTTGCATAGGATCGCATCAGCCCGCAAACAGTTATTTAAATATTCCAGCTTTGATGTCGGCAATAGAACTAACTAAAGCAGAAGCAGTCCACCCAGGTTACGGATTTTTATCCGAAAATCATAATTTTGCGAGAGTATTAGAAAAAAATAATATTAAATTTATTGGACCCTCATCAAAATTAATTCAAATGATGGGAGATAAGATCAATGCAAAAAAAATTGCTAGAGAAAACGGGTTACCAGTTATTGAAGGGTCTGAAGGAGGTATTAAAAATAAAACTGAGGCAAGAGAATTATCCAAAAAAATAGGTTTTCCAGTTTTAATTAAAGCGTCTGGCGGTGGTGGAGGCAAAGGTATGAAAATTGTTCATAAAGATGAACAATTTGAAACATTGTTTTCTACAGCTAAATCTGAAGCCTTAAAATACTTTGGAAATGATGAAGTGTATATTGAAAAATTTTTTCAAAACCCAAGACATATTGAAGTTCAAATATTAGCAGGCAAAAATAGAGTAGTTCATCTTCATGAAAGAGATTGTACTGTTCAAAGAAGACATCAAAAACTAATTGAGGAAACCCCAAGTCCTGTTTTAAATGATGAAATTAGAAAAGATCTTTTTGAAAAAACCGTGACAATGGTGAGCAAAATTGGTTACGTAGGAGCTGGAACTGTTGAATTTATTTATGAGGATGGAAAATTTTATTTTTTAGAGATGAATACAAGAATACAAGTTGAACACCCAGTAACAGAAATGGTTACAGGAATTGACATCATAAAGGAGCAAATTTTCATATCTTTCACTGGTGAAACTGCATTAAAACAGTCAGATATTAATCCAAGGGGACATGCAATTGAGTGTAGAATAAATGCCGAAGATCCAAATAAAAACTTTCAACCTTCGCCGGGAACCATTGAAATGTGTCATCAGCCTTCTGGTTTTAGAACTAGAGTTGATGGTGCTATATTCCAAGGTTATAAGGTTACCCCCTTTTATGATAGTTTGATTTGTAAACTAATTTGCCAAGGGCGTAATAGGACGGAAGCGATTCAAAGAATGAATAGATCTTTAGATGAATTTATAATTGAAGGTATCATCACAACAATCCCTCTTCATAAAAAATTATTAAATCATAAAAAATTTATTAATTCTGATTTTAATGTAAGTTGGTTAGATAATGAAAATTTTTTTAATAACAATTAATTAACCAAACATCATAAACTGGATGATCAAAAGGTGTTATGGATGGACTGGACGAAAACATCCATCCATTAAAAATGTAAACTTGATTATTATCTTTATTTTTTAAATCTACTACTTGGATATAAGCTATAATTTCTGGATCATCATCAAGTTCAGAATTTTTACATTTCATGCTTTTGATAGATAGATTTTTATAAATTACTGGTTCGCCATTTCTTAATTTGATAAGCGTGTTTTTTGAACTAACTTTATCTAATATTTTAATTTCTGTATAAATACCTTCTAAGTCGTAATGCAATTTAAAACTAATTTGCGAATAAGAAAAATTGTTAAAAATTAAAAAAAAAATTAAAAAAAATAAATGAACTTTAATCTTTCCAACTTTTATATTTTTTTTTAATTTCATTTTTATTTTTATTTGGATGGTAAGCGTCTTCAGTGCCTGTTAAATTTGATTGATGAGGTTTTTGCCAATCAAATTTTTTAAAATCATGTATTTTTTCAATTTTATTTGTTATAAAATGAATCCAAGAATACCATTCAACTGGTATTTTCGAGGCATCAATGGCATCTGAATAAATTACCCATCTTTTTCCATTTTTGCCCTCATAATATTTATTACCCGCGGAGTCCGTACCAACAAGTTTACCAAAAAAAATAGTTTTTAATCTTGTTCCGAAAGTATCTTGATTCCACCAAATAAAAATTTTTTTAAACATTAGCAACATAAAATATCTTATTTTCAATTTTAAATTGTAAAATTTAAATTAGACTAAAATATGAATTTGTATATAAAGGAAACGACTCTTTAATCAAATTAAATTTAAGGTAAACAAAATGGCGAAATACTTAGTTGAAACTTATTACACATGTACATTTAAAGTTGATCATTATCTAGATGATATTAACGAAACTGAATTGAATAATCTTGAAAAAAGAGATGATGGAAAATTTGAAGTATTAGATGTCAAGTTAGATAGTAGAAAAACCAAAAGTTTAGATCCAAATAATAATAAAAATGTCGGTAATAATAATCTGGACATAATTTCTGAAAAAAGTGAAATTACTAATAATCCTAAGGAAAAAAATTTAACTAACTTTTTTAAAACCCAGGAAAAAGTCGGCAAAAGATTTGGAATGCCTGACAGAAGAAAGGGATATATTCAAAAAGCAACTATAGGGGATCACAAAGTTTATTTACATACTGGTGAATATGAAGATGGTAAAATTGGTGAGATATTTATAGATACTAGTAAAGAAGGTGAATTAGTTAAAGCTCTAATGAACAACTTCGCAATCGCTGTATCACTTGGTTTACAATATGGAGTGCCCCTCGATGAGTATATAAACGCATTTGTTGGAACTAAATTTGAGCCATCTGGAAAAGTTTATGGAAATGACAGAATTCTTAGCGCAAGCTCTATATTAGATTATATATTTAGAGAGTTAGCAATTTCATATAATAATAGAGAGGATTTAGCTCATACTCCAACAATTGGTGGCACCGACATTACTAATCCTGAGGACCAAAATACCGAGGGTCAAAATCAATTGTTAAAAATAGTAAAAGATATAACTAGCAAGGGTTTTGTAAGAAATAATTATAAAAAAAATCTTGTAGATTTATCTGATGTTAAAATAAGTTTAAAGAGCAAAAAATAAAATTTATTTTTTTAGTTTTAAAGTTAAACCCAATTCCTTTAATTGTTCATCACTGACAGCTGATGGTGCATTCATCATCAAATCCTGAGCATTTTGATTCATCGGAAACATTGTTACTTCTCTAATATTTTTTTCATTTGCTAAAAGCATTACTATTCTATCAATTCCGGGAGCGATACCTCCGTGTGGTGGAGCTCCATAACTTAAAGCATTTATCATTCCAGTAAATTTTTCATCAACTTGTTTTTTATCATAACCAGCAATCAAAAATAACTTATACATCAATTCAGGTATATGGTTTCTTATAGCTCCGGATGACAATTCTATTCCATTACAAACTATATCATACTGATAAGCAAGGATTTCCAATGGTTGATCAAAATTTATTTTATGTAATTCACCCTGGGGCATCGAAAAAGGATTATGACTAAATTTTATTTTCTTTGTTATTTCGTCTTTTTCAAACATAGGATAATCAACTATCCAACAGAAAGCAAAAATATCACTATCTATTAGATTTAAATCTTTAGCAATCTTTTCCCTTGCAAGAGCAGTGATTTTTTCTAGTTCATTTTGCTTAGCGCAAGCTAAAAAAATACTATCTCCAACCTCTGAATTGGTATTTTTCATTAACTCTAGCAATGCTTCTTTTGAAAAAAACTTTCCAATTGGGCCTTTAGCAGAAATTTCTTGTTCATGTTCAAGTGTCAAATATGCTAGCCCTGATGCACCTTGATCTTTTGCCCATTTATCAATGTTATCAAAAAAACTTCTTGGTTTATCTTTAGTTTTTTTTGTAACAATACATCTTACTCTAGATCCAGATTTTACTAATTTTTTAAATATGCTAAAAGTAACATCCTCCCTTTTAAAAATATCAGTAATATCATTTATAATTAATGGATTTCTTAAATCTGGTTTATCACTACCGTATTTAATCATTGCATCAGAGTAGGAAATTCTTGGAAATTTATCACTCATTAATTTTTTATTCGAAAATTTTTTAAAAGTATTCACTAATAATTTTTCGACTACATTAAATACGTCCTCTTGCTCAACAAAAGACATTTCTAGATCTAACTGGTAAAATTCTCCTGGACTTCTGTCGGCTCTTGCATCTTCGTCTCTAAAACATGGGGCAATTTGAAAATATTTATCGAAGCCAGATACCATAATTAATTGTTTAAATTGTTGGGGTGCTTGAGGTAAAGCATAAAATTTTCCTGGATTTAATCTGCTAGGAACTAAAAAATCTCTAGCACCTTCTGGGCTGGAGGATGTCAAAATCGGGGTTTGGAACTCTAAAAAACCTAGCTTCATCATTTCACTTCGAATAAAAGATATTACTTTGGATCTTAAAATTATATTTTCATGAATTTTTTTTCTTCTTAAATCTAAAAATCTATATTTTAATCTGATTTCTTCAGAATATTCTTGGTCACTAAAAACTGGCATCGGTAATTCTTTACAAGTTCCCAAAACACTAAACTTGTTAATCGAGACCTCTATCTCACCTGTCTGGATATCGTGATTAATTGTATCTTTTGATCTAGCAACAACATTACCTTCGACTCTAATTACTGTTTCTAACTGCATTTTTTCTAAATCATGAAAACTTTTATTATCTTTATCTATAATACATTGGGTAATACCGTAGTTATCTCTAAGATCAATAAAAAGGAGATTACCATGATCACGTTTTTTATTTATCCAACCCGATAGAATTATTTTCTGATCAACGTTTTCTTTTCTCAATTCATTACAATGATGACTTCTATATTTATTCAATTATTCTCCAAGAACTTCTTTAATAATTTTAAAATTGATTGATTTTTTTTTTTTTAAACTAATTTCGTCAATTTTATATATGAAATCAAATATTTTGCTATAGGATCTATCAATTCTTTTAATAATATAATCTATTAATTTTTTATCTATAGATATTTGACGATCTGATAAATTTTTCAATATTAACGCAAACATCAAATTATCATCTGGATTTTCTATACCTGTTAGCAAAAAGTTTTTTGATCGAGATACTAAATCATTAAGTTTAAAATTAAAATTTACTATAGGTTTTAATGAAGAAATAATGAGATATTTATTATCCTGTTCAATAATATTTAAAAAAGTATAAAGTAAATTTTCATCTATATTTTCAAAAAGATTTTCTAAAACAATATTTTCATGTATTTTAATTTCTTTTAAAGTCTTATTATTTATAGACCTAGAATCTATTTTAAAACCTTTAAACTTTTTTAAAAAAATATTTATCAAATGGGTTTTACCTGAAAATTTTTCTCCGTATAAATTTAAAAAATTTTTTTCCCATTTGGGCCAACTATTTATTAATTGAAAAGGGTAATAATTACTTTTTGAAACATAAAAATCTTGATCTTTAAAATTTTGTTCGTAATCAAAATTAAGTATTAATTGATTTAAATCTCTCATTTTAAAGTCCATAGATCATTTTTAATATAAAAATCGTAATTATTATCTCTCATTATCTTAAGAAAATTATCTGAAACGCCATTGAAAAATATTTTATAAAAAATATATTTGTTATTAATATTTGTAATATAAAAATCATTAACTGACTCAAGTTTGGCTAATGTTTTTTCAAAATTAGAAATTGTATTATAGTCATTGATATTTACAGAAATGAATAATTCAGATTGATTTGTAGGAAATAAATTAATATTTTGATCTCTTAATAAAGTTAATATTTTTGATCTATTAAAATCGACACTTAAAGTTAAATAATAAATTCCATCAATAAATTTTTCTTCAATAATTGAAAAATTTTCAATCGTGCTTTTAATTAGATATATTTCTATTTGGGAAATATCTTTTTGACCTTCCGATAGGATCAATGACTTTATTAAATTATTGAATGCTGTTCTCAAACCCTCATCAATTATATCATTTTTATTAAAATTTATCTCAAATGATTTGGAAATTTTTACATCCTTGATACTTAGAATATTAGCATTAGCATTAGTTGTGAAAAAAAAAATATTTAGTAGAGCCAGAAACCAAAAAAGAATATATGTTCTTTTGAAATTAATAAATTTATATTTATTTATCATAATTAATAATAATGAATAAAAAAAATTTTACCTATAAAAAAAGTGGCGTAGATATTAATTCTGCTGATAAATTTGTAGAATTCATATCACTAGCTATAAAAAAAAAAATAAATAAAAAAAAATTTTCAAATATAGGGAGTTTTGGATCAATTTCAGATATTCCAAACAATATTAAAAATCCAAAAATTGTTGCTTGTACAGATGGTGTTGGCACTAAAATCGAAATTGCAAATATATTAAAAAAATATGATACGATTGGAATAGATTTAGTTGCAATGAGTGTTAACGATCTAATTGTTCAAGGAGCAAAACCTCTTTTATTTTTAGATTATATATCAATAAATAAAATTGATTTACTAAAATTAAAATCAATAATTAAAGGTGTAATTTGGGGATGTAAATATTCGGGCTGTGAATTGGTAGGTGGAGAAACAGCTGAGATGCCTGGTACATATGAAAAAGGTAAATTTGATATTGCTGGGTTTGCGATTGGAGTTGTTGATAAAAAAAAGATTTTAAATAAAAATAAAATTAAAAAAAATGATGTTATATTAGCAATACCTTCAAGTGGTCTACACTCCAATGGTTATTCATTGGTAAGATATATTTTAGATAAAAAAAAAATTGATATTAAAAAAAGTACTTTTTTAAAAACCGAGTTACTTAAACCTACAAAAATATACGTAAATGAGGTTATTGAACTAGTAAACAAAAATTTAATTAATGGATGTGCTCACATTACGGGTGGTGGATTAGCAGACAATATTGAAAGAATAATACCTGATAAATTAGCTGCTGATATAGACTTAAATAAAATTAGAACGCTTAAAATTTTTAAATGGCTCAAGCAAAAAGGCATAAGCGATTATCAAATGCTTAAAACATTTAATTGTGGTGTTGGATTTTGTTTAATTGTAAGTCCAAGTAATTTTGACAAAATTGACAAATATTTTTCAAATTCATTTAAACCTTATGTCATAGGTAAAATTTTAGTCGGTAAAAAAAAAGTCAAATTTAATGGTAAAGTCAACTGGTTTTAAAAAAATAAAAACAGCTGTTTTTATTTCTGGAACTGGCAGTAATTTAAAAAGCCTTATAAAATTTTCTAAACTTAAAAAATCACCGATTTCAATCAAATTAATTATTTCAGATAATTTATATGCAAAAGGTTTAAATTTTGGGAATATTTTTAAAATTAAAAAAAAAATTTTTAATTTTAATGATAGAAGATCAGCTGAAAAACGAATTATTTCTCAATTAAAAAAAAATGAAATTAAATTAATTTGTCTTGCTGGTTTTATGAAAATTTTATCAAGATACTTTATTGAAAATTTCAATGGAAAGATTTTAAATATACATCCTTCTTTATTACCAAAATATAAGGGATTAAATACTCACAAAAGAGCTATTCTTAAAAAAGAAAAATTTTCAGGATGCACAGTACATTTTGTCACTTCTAAACTAGACTCAGGCAAAATAATTATTCAAAAAAAAGTTAAAATAAATAAAAATGAAACAGAAAAAAGCTTAGCTAAAAAGATATTAATTGAAGAACACAAATTATATCCTAAAGCAATTATGAATATTTTTTCTATTCCTTAAAAAAAAAATCTATTTCAGTTTTAGCGTTTTCAATACTGTCAGATCCGTGTACAGAATTTTTATCAATTGAAATTCCATATTTTCTTCTTATGGTGCCTTGTTCAGCATTCTTTGGATTTGTTGCACCCATTAATTTTCTGTTGGCTAACACTGCATTTTCTTTTTGAAGTATCATAACAACAATTGGTCCAGATGATAAATACGTACATAAATCATTAAAAAAAGGTTTTGTTTCATGCACTTTATAAAAACTCTCAGCTTCAGATTTTTCTATTTGAATTTTTTTTTCTTTAATTATTTTAAAACCTTGGTTTTCAAACATTTTCTTTATTTGATCATCCAGATTCCTTTCAACTGCATCTGGCTTGATGATTGAAAGAGTTCTCTCCAAATTACTCATAATGATCGTCTATTAGCTGATTTAACAACCTTACACCAAACCCGGTTGCTCCACCTGGATTCAAATTTTCAGCTTTTTTTGAAAAAGCCATTCCTGCTATGTCTAAGTGTGCCCAGGGTGTTTTTTCAATAAATCTTTGGAGAAACTGTGCTGCAGTAATAGATCCAGCCCCTCCAGAATAATTTATATTCTGAACATCTGCAATTGGTGAGTCCATTAATTTGTCATAGTTTTTGTGCAAAGGTAATCTCCAAACTTTTTCGTTTACTTTTTCGCCAGCTTTAAAAATTTTTTCTGAAAGATCATCATTATTAGAAAATAAACCTGCATATTCCTCTCCCAAGGAAATTATAATTGCACCTGTTAATGTAGCTAAATCAATAATAAATTTTGGCCTAAATTTTTTTTCTGTAAAACTTAAAGCATCAGCTAAAACCAACCTTCCTTCAGCATCGGTATTTAAAACCTCGATAGTTTTACCGTTATAGGCTTTGACTATATCTCCTGGTCTTTGAGCATTTCCACCGGGCATATTTTCAACTAACCCAACAACACCAACAGCATTTATTTTTGATTTTCTAATAGCTAAGCTTTTTATTAATCCTGCAACTACTGCCGAACCTGCCATATCATATTTCATTTCCTCCATAAATTTTGCAGGCTTTAATGAAATCCCACCTGTATCAAAGCAGACACCTTTTCCTACAAATGACAAAGGAGATTTTTTATTTTTTTTATTTCCATACCATTCTAAGGTGACAAGAAAAGACTCGTTAGCACTACCCCTACCAACTCCCAATAAAGAATTCATGCCTAATTTTTGCATTTTTGATTCGTTATAAACTGTAACTTTTATTCCAAATTTTTTTAGTTTTAAAAGTCTATTGACATATTCTTTTGGGTTAAGAACATTAGGAGGCTCAGAAACTAAATCTCTTGCAAAAGTGATACCGTGCTCGATAGCTTTAAATTTTAATTCATTTTTATTCGTCAAATTATTTTTTTTTCCTAAGATATTTATTTTAAATAAATTATTTTTTTTTTTTGATTTATAAATATTGAACTCATAAGACTTTAACTTCAATCCAAGTAAAAAATGCCCCATAAAATCTTTTTCAGAATTTTTATTTGCACTTTCAAAATTCATTGATAATTCATTCAAATTTCTATCCTTGATAAAATTGTAAAATTCAGCTCCAAGCTTTTCAATATCTGAGTTTTCTATATTTTTTTTTACATTAATTAGAATTATTTTTTTTTTTGAATTTAAATCAAAACTTATTATATTTTTTTTAAAATCGTTTTTTTTTAGAACATCCTTGAAATATGAAATCTCAGTATTAGAAAAATTTTTGATATTATTAATTTTAAAATTCTCCTCAACAAATAATACATAATTGGCAAATTGAGCGCTATTTTGAGTAATGGAATAGTTAATTTCAATTGTCATAAATTTTAAATATTTTCTAGAGGTGTAGGATGCTATATATGAATAAAATTAAAGAATTTCAATGAAAAAAATTATATTTAGAAAATTATTATCTGATTGGATAGTATTTTTTTTAATCACTCTTTTTATCTCCAGCGTAATTGTTTGGATTGTTCAAGCAATTAATTTCCTGGATTTGGTACTCGATGGGCGCGATTATTGGATTTATATTTATTTTTCATTATTAAATTTTCCAAAAATTTTAACAAAAATAATACCTTTTATTTTATTTTTTAGTTTATTTTATATTTTAGTAAGAAATGAGGAGAAAAATGAATTATCAATTTTTTGGTATCATGGCGTAAAAAAAATAAATGTAATCAATTTTTTTTTTAAAATTTCATTATTATTATTTTTAATTCAAATTTTTCTTAGTACATATATTGTCCCGTATTCTTTAAATAAAGGTAGATTATTATTAAAAAATTCAAACATAAATTATTTTGAAAGCTTTATTAAATCAAAAAAATTTAATGATACATTAAAAGGTTTAACTCTATACAGCGAAAATCAAGATCCTAATGGAGATTTACATAACTTATATATTAAAAAAGATAATGACAATGAATTTCAAATTACTTATGCTAAAAAAGGAATTTTCAAAATAATTAACAATATTCCTATTTTAGTTTTGTTTGATGGAGAAACAATTTCTACAAACAATAATCAAATTACAAATTTTAGTTTTTCAAAATCTGATTTAATCTTAAAAAATCACGACATAAATGCAACTACTTACACAAAAAATCAGGAAATATTAACCAAAAATCTTTTGATGTGTCTAAATAAAATTTATGAATTAAATTTTTTTAAAAAAAAAGCAGAAAATTTTAATCAAGAAAATTGCTCTGAATCGAATAAAGTAAATTTATTGATAGAATTTTACAAAAGATTAATCATGCCTCTTTATATTCCAATTTTATCAATTGTTCCTTTCATTTTAATTATTTCTTCAAAAGTAAATTCAAATTATTTTAAAATTAAAATTTTAACTTTTTTAATTGGATTATCTATTGTAATTTTTTCAGAAACCACAACAAAATTAATATCAGTGAACATAATAAAAAATATTCAAATTTTGATAATCCCCTTATTTTTATTAATTATATTTTATTCAATTTTTTTTTTAAACTTCAGAAATTTATTTAAAAACAAGATATGAAAACCTATATTAAATTTCTTACTTATACTTTTATAAAATCTTTTTTTTATGTTTTTTTAATAATTATTAGTTTGATATT
>VGCG01000020.1 GCA_016870175.1 Alphaproteobacteria bacterium | reverse complement strand
ATTTATTGGTTGGTGCGAGAAGAGGCTCACCATTAGCGGTTGGATATGGGCCTAATGAAAATTATTTAGGATCTGACTCCTACGCTTTGAAATCTATGACTAATAAAATTACATATTTAGATGATGGTGAATTTTGTATAATTAAAAAAGATCAAGCTGAATTTTTTAATGAAAATGGAAAAAAAATTAATAAAAAAGTTTTAGAACTTTCATCTAATGAAACAATTTATGATAAAGGGGATTATAAAAACTTTATGGCTAAAGAAATCGAAGAACAACCCATCACTTTGAAAAATGGTATCAGAGAATATGTCGACAATATCAACAATGATATTAATATCTATAATTTTCCGTGGCAAATGTCAGAAATTTCATCAATAATGTTAATTGGATGTGGTACCGCTTATCATGCTTGCTTAATGGCAAAATATTGGTTTGAGAAACTCACCTCATTCGATATTGCGGTTGATATTGCATCTGAATTTAGATACCGAAAAAATAAATTCAAAAAAACTACTTTATATGTTTTTGTTTCTCAATCAGGAGAAACAGCGGACACATATGCTGCTTTAGATTTGTGTAATAAAAATAATATGAAAACATGCTCAATTGTTAATGTTGTAGAAAGTTCAATTGCAAGAGACTCAAAATTTGTTTTGCCAATTCATTGTGGACCAGAAATAGGCGTTGCATCTACTAAAGCTTTTTTAGGTCAAATTCTAATTCTTTACATTATGGCTTTAAAATTAGCATTTATTAATAAAGATATTAATAAAGTTGATTATGTAGGTAAAATAAAAGATTTAAAAAAATTACCAGAACTAATTAGTCAAACATTATTAATCGATGATAAAATTCAAACAATTGTAACCACATTTAACAAAGCAAAAGGTTCGATGTTTTTAGGTAGAGGTTTATCATACCCAATCGCACTTGAAGGAGCATTGAAGTTAAAAGAATTATCCTACATTCATGCCGAAGGATATCCTGCCGGTGAAATGAAACATGGTCCACTAGCTTTAATTGAAAATGGAATGCCAGTAGTTGTTTTAGCACCAAGAGATGATTATTATAAAAAAACAATTTCAAACACTCAGGAAGTGATAGCAAGAGGTGCCAAAGTATTGTTAATAACCAACAGAAGTAAAGACGATGTATTTTCTGAAAATATTTGGGAAACGATTGAGGTTGAAACTTCTAATGATGATTTACTCCCATTTCTTTTGACAATTCCACTTCAAAAATTAGCATATTATTCAGCTTTAAAAAAAGGACACGATATAGACAAACCTAGAAATTTAGCAAAGTCAGTTACAGTGGAATAATAGTTAGTCTAATAAAATAATTTTTTATTATTTAGTTTTGCAATATTAAACTTTAAATAGACAAGAAGTTAAGATGATGATTAATAATTTATTAATAAAAGTTTAAATTTGCATATAAATTTTTAGTATTAATTTTAGTTCAAGTAGATTTGATCACAGTTTTACGTAAAAATTAAAATTTTAATATTTATATGATTTAATATACACAGTTGTATAAATCTTAAATCCTGATAGAACAAGCCCAGGTTGAATATGAAAAATTGGAAAATTAACAGTTGGCGAAAATATCCTGTAAAACACATACCAGAATATCCTGACAAAAAAAAATTAGAGGAAGCGCTTAATAAGATCAAATCTTTCCCGCCATTAGTTTTTGCAGGAGAAAATAGACATTTAAAATCTCAACTAGCTGATGTAGTTGATGGAAAAGCATTTCTACTCCAAGGTGGGGATTGTGCTGAAAGTTTTGTTGAATTTCATCCTGATAATATCAGAGATACATTTAAACTAATGCTACAGATGTCCTTAGTGCTTACTTATTCAGCATCCTTGCCAGTTGTTAAATTAGGTAGAATCGCCGGACAATTTTCTAAACCAAGAAGTACTCCTACTGAGATTAAAGATGGAGTAGAACTTCCTAGCTATTTAGGAGATAATATTAACGGAATAGAATTTACCAAAAAATCTAGGCTGCCAGATCCAATTAGATTACTCAAAGCTTACTCACAATCAGCTTCTACTTTAAATTTAATAAGAGCTTTTTCACACGGCGGTTTTGCAGATCTGAAAAAAGTCCACACGTGGAATTTGGGTTTTATTAAAAATAGTCCGGAATTAAAAAGATTTAAAGAATTAGAGGATAGAATAGCAGACTCTTTAGCATTTATGGATGCTTGTGGAATTAATTCTGATTTTAATAGAAGATTGAAGACAGTTAATTTTTGGACTTCGCATGAAGCTTTATTATTGCCGTTTGAAGAAGCAATGACAAGAGTTGACTCAACTACTGGCGAGTACCACGATACTTCTGCACACTTTGTTTGGATTGGTGATCGAACTAGACAATTAGATGGAGGACATGTCGAATTTTGTCGAGGAATCGAAAATCCAATTGGAATTAAATGTGGACCAACGATAAAAGCAGATGAACTAATTAATTTATGTAATAAAATTAATCCAACTAATCAAAAAGGTAAACTTACTTTAATTTCAAGATTTGGTTTTGATAATGTTTCAAAATATTTACCAAAATTAATTAGAGCAATTAAAAAAGAAGGTTTAAATGTAGTTTGGTCCTGTGACCCATGTCATGGTAATACAATTAAATTAGCCTCCGGTTATAAAACAAGACCATTTAACAGCATTCTTAAGGAAGTTAAAAATGTTTTTGAATGTCATCAAAGTGAAGGTACTTATGCTGGTGGTCTTCATATTGAATTAACTGGTCAAAATGTAACTGAATGCACAGGTGGAGCGCAAAAAATAACTGATAGTGATCTTTCTTCAAGATATCACACCCATTGTGATCCAAGATTAAATGCGAATCAAGCATTAGAACTTGCTTTTTTAATTTCAGACGAGATTAAAAAGAATAGTACGTATTCAAAGAACAATATAAGAGCGGCATCTTAGAATATTGCTTTATATTGAAATTTTTTTTAACTTTCGCAAATGAATTCCTCGGAAAAAATAAAATTTATCTCTAGTTGGATTAAGAGTTATGTAGAGCATATGCCAACTAAAGCTCAATCGTTGGTAATTGGTATTTCTGGTGGTATAGACTCTTCTGTTTCAAGTACACTTAGTGCAATGACTGGGCTCAAAACAATTGTACTTACTATGCCAATAAAACAAAAATCCTATCAACATGATTTAAGTTTAAAACATCGAGATTGGTTAGTTGAGAAATTTACCAATGTTGAAGCTCATACTTTAAATTTAGATCAACTTTTTGAAAATTTTAAATCAACTTTATCAAAATTTAATAATGAACACGGCTTAGCAAATTCGAGAGCAAGATTAAGAATGACGACTCTTTATCAAGTAGCTGCGGCTAATAAGGGAATTGTTGTTGGAACTGGTAATAAAGTTGAAGATTTTGGTGTTGGTTTTTATACAAAATATGGTGATGGCGGAGTTGATATATCTCCTATTGGTGATTGTAATAAAACAGAAGTATGGAAAATCGGTAAAGAGCTTGGAATTTTAAAAGAAATAATTGAAGCTGCTCCAACGGACGGGCTATGGGATGATGGTAGAACTGATGAAAGTCAACTTGGATTAAAATATCATGAACTTGAAGAAGCAATGAATAATCCAAATTCTTTAAACAGAGGTAAATATTTAACAATACGAAAATACAATTTGCATAAAATGGAGCCTATTCCAGTATGCAAAATTCCAAATTAATCAATTCGATTCACAAATATTAAAATTAAGTATATTTCTTAATTTATGGCTAAAGATATTTTTTTAACAAATAATTTGACTAATCAGAAAGAAAAGTTTGTTCCAATAGATCAAAATAACGTTAGAATGTATGTTTGTGGCCCAACTGTTTACGATGATCCTCATATAGGTAATGCAAGACCAATTGTAATTTTTGATATTTTATATAAAATTTTAAAAAAAAAATATTCATCAGTTATTTATGTAAGAAATATTACTGATGTCGATGACAAAATAATTAAATCCTCCCAAGAAAATAAAATTTCAATTTCTGAATTAACCTCAAAAATCACTAAAAACTTTTTTGAGGATTGTAAATTTTTAAAATGTGAAGAGCCAGCCTACCAGCCAAGAGCAACTGAACATATTGATTTAATGATTGAGATGGTTTCAGAATTAGTTAAAAAAGGTTTTGCGTACGAAAATAATCATCATGTTTACTTTGAGGTTAAAAAGTTTAAAGATTATGGAAAACTTTCAAATAAAAAACTAGATGATTTAATTGCAGGTTCTCGTGTAGAAGTAAGTGAAAATAAAAAAAACTCTGCAGATTTTGTACTTTGGAAGCCATCTTTAGATGATGAGCCCGGTTGGAATTCGCCTTGGGGCAAAGGTAGGCCAGGTTGGCATATTGAATGTTCAGCTATGTCAAAAAAATTTCTTGGAAATGAATTTGATATTCATGGAGGGGGTATTGATTTAATTTTTCCGCATCATGAAAATGAAATAGCTCAATCACTGTGTGCAAATAATACTAAAGTCTTTGCTAATTATTGGATCCATAATGCATTTGTAACTATGTCCAATGAAAAGATGGCCAAATCGCAGGGAAACATACTAAAAATAAAAGATTTTAAAGGAAAAATATCTGGGCAAGTTTTACGTTTAGCCTTGATGAGTGCTAACTACAAGCAGCCATTGGATTGGAATGATAAATTATTAACTGAATGTGAAAATACTCTTACTAAATGGTATAATGTGTTATCGATTAATCAGAATAGTGAAGTGTCAGATGATATTTTAAATCCTCTTTATGATGATTTAAATACCCCGGGATATATTGCTAATCTGCATAAACTCTACGAACAAGCTTTTAAGGGAAATGAAAAAGATAAAAAATTATTCACGAGCGCTTGTAATTTTGTTGGATTATTAAGTGAAACCAGACAACAATGGTTAGATATTAAGAAAAATAAAATTTCAATTAGTCAAAAAGATATTTTAGCAAAAATTGATCTAAGAAATAAAGCAAGACTGAATAAAAACTATGAAGAAGCTGATAAAATTAGAGATGAACTTTTAGACAAAGGAGTTTTAATAGAGGATAAAGATGGTAAAACATTGTGGAAATTTAAATGAGTAAAGAGAGAGTATTTATATTTGATACAACACTTAGGGATGGAGCTCAGACGCAGGGAGTAGATTTTTCTTTAGAGGATAAAGTAAAAATTGCTCACTGGTTAGATAAATTAGGTGTTGATTATATTGAAGGAGGTTGGCCGGGGGCTAATCCAACTGATACTGAGTTTTTTCAAAGAAAACATTCTTTTAAAAATGCAAAACTAACCTGTTTTGGTATGACCAAAAGATCTGGCCGAAGTGCTGATAATGACACTGGATTATCTGCTTTATTGAACTCAAATACTCCAGCAGTTTGTTTAGTGGGAAAATCTTCAGATTTTCATGTTAAAGTTGCACTAGAAATATCCAATGAAGAAAATTTAGAAAATATTAGAGAAAGTGCAAAACATTTTATCAAAGCAAAAAAAGAATTTATGTTTGATGCTGAACATTTTTTTGATGGTTATAAATCAAATTCTAAATACGCAATTTCTTGTCTAAAAGCCGCTTATGATGAGGGAGCAAGATGGATTGTCTTATGTGATACTAACGGAGGAACATTACCTCATGAAATTACAAAAATCGTTACTGAAGTTTCAAAAATTATACCAGGTAAAAACTTAGGAATCCACGCACACGATGATACAGGTAATGCAGTGGCTAATTCTTTAGCTGCAGTTTTAGCTGGCGCTAGACAAATCCAAGGAACCATAAATGGTTTAGGTGAAAGATGTGGCAATGCTAATTTAATGTCTTTAATTCCAACTTTTTTTTTAAAGCAAGATTTTTGTTCTAATTTTGAAACCAATATTGAGTCTGAAAATATTAAAAATCTTACTCAGTGCTCGAGGCTTTTAGATGAAATCTTAAACCGTAAACCTAATCAACATCTTCCTTATGTAGGTGCAGCTGCGTTTTCTCACAAAGGCGGCTTGCATGTCTCAGCAGTTTTAAAAGATCCAAAAACCTACGAACATATCAATCCCGAGGACGTTGGTAACTCAAGAAATATTGTTATTTCTGATCAATCTGGGAAATCAAATATTATCTCAAGGTTAAAAAGTATTAATATTAATATTGAGGAAAATGATCCAAGAATTAAAAAACTTTTAAACGAGGTCAAGGACCGTGAATTTAATGGTTACAGTTATGATGGTGCTGATGCATCATTTGAATTATTAGCTAGAAGAATAACCGGAAAAATTCCAAATTATATATCGATAACTGAATATGATGTTATCGTTAAAAAAGAGTCATCAGGTAATATTTTTTCAATTGCAAAAGCGTATTTGGAGGTAGATGGAAAAAAAATTCTATGTCAAGGTGAGGGTAATGGTCCAGTCAATGCACTTGATAATGCAATAAGAGCAAATGTTGACCGATTAGCTAAATATTCTATCTATTTAAAAGATCTCAAACTAGTTGATTATAAGGTAAGAATTTTAAATACTGGAACTGAAGCCGTCACCAGGGTTTCAATTGAAAGCACAGACTCCAAAGGTAAAAACTGGTTCACTATTGGAGTATCAACTAATATTATTGAGGCATCATTTAAAGCTTTAATAGATAGCTTGGATTATAAATTGTTTAAAGACAATGCTCCTGCAAGTCTTTAATGTCATCTAGTAACGTTTCTTTTATCCTACACAATCCTCAGTTATCTGAAAACATAGGAGCATGTGCTAGAGCAATGAAAAATTTTCATTTTAAAAATCTTATATTAATAAATCCAAAACCCATCTTCCCAAATGATAAAATTTTAGCAACTTCAGTTGGGGCAAAAAATATTATTCTTAATAGTAAAGTATATAATAATTTAGAACCTGCATTAAAAAATGTTCATTATGTAATTGCTACATCTTCACGATTTCGAAATAAAAATATTCAACATATAAGTCTTGAGGATCTTAAAAAAATAGATTTTAAAAAAAAAGTTGCTTTTTTATTTGGTTCTGAAGCTTCAGGTTTATCAAATAATGAAATTAGCTACGCAAACTATACTTTGCAAATACCATGTAACCCTGATTTTAAATCAATTAATTTATCTCATAGTTTAATTATAATTGCTTACTATCTTTCAGGCATCATAAATCTTAAAACAAAAATTTATAATAAATCCAAAAAAGTTAAAACTGCCTCTAAAAAAGAAATCCAATCATTAATTAATTTTTGCTTTAGTAATTTAGATCGAATTAATTTTTTTAAACCTAAAGAAAAGCGACAAATCATGATCGAAAATTTAAGAAATATTTTTTACAAAATGGATTTGTCTGACAAAGAAACGCGAATATTAGCAAGTGTATTTGCTAGTTTAGCTAAAAAACGCTGATTGACAAAATCTTGAGTAAGTTTATAAACCCCACTACCAAATGACTAAAAGATTAAACTCTAAACATAAAGTAGATCGAAGACTAAAAATTAACCTCTGGGGTCGACCCAAAAGTCCTTTTAATACAAGAGCATATGCTCCTGGACAACATGGTCAAACTAAAACCTCAAAACCTTCAGATTATGGAATTCAGTTACAGGCAAAACAAAAGTTAAAAGCTTACTATGGAAATATTAATGAGAGACAGTTTAGAAATTGTTATAGAAAAGCGGTTATGCTTAAGGGGGATACCAGCGAAAATTTAATTGGTTTACTTGAAAGAAGATTGGACTCAGTTATCTACCGAGCTAAATTTGCTACGACTATTTTTTCAGCAAGACAATTGATCAATCATAATCATGTAAAAGTTAATGGAAAAAAGGTTAACATTGCTAGTTATTTAGTAGATGAGGAGGATACAATCGAAATTAGAGATAAATCAAAACAATTGGCAATGATTGATATTGCTTTAGCGAATAAAGAGAGAGAGACACCAGAATACATTCAAATGGATGAAAAAAATAAAAAATTTAAATTTGTTAGAGTGCCAAAATTTGAAGAGGTGCCTTATCCAATCGTAATGGAGCCTAATTTAGTAATCGAATATTACTCAAGATAATATTATTTTTTAAAATTAATACCTTTTTCTTCTAACATTTTTTTAAGTTCACCACTTGCATACATTTCTTTAACAATATCGCATCCACCTACAAATTCTTTTTTGATATATAGTTGCGGAATAGTAGGCCAGTCACTAAAAACTTTAATGCCTTCTCTTAGACTCTGATTTTCTAAGACATTTATTCCCTTAAAATTAACTTCTAAGAGTTTAAGCATATTGGTTACAGCCATCGAAAATCCACATTGTGGTGCATCTGGTGTTCCCTTCATAAACAAACATACTTCATTGTTATCAATATGATTTTGAATCAATTCTTTAGTTTGTTGATCCATTATTGTTCCTTTGTTTTAATTGCTAATGCATGTAATTCATTACCCATTTTGCCCTTTAAAGAATTATACACCATTTTATGTTGTTGTATTTTAGTCTTACCAGAAAATTGTGAGGAGATAACTGTTGCAGAATAATGGTTTCCATCGCCAGCTAAATCTTGAATTTCAACGACAGCATCAGGCAATGCTTCTTTGATGTAACTCTCAATTTCTTTCAAATTCATTGCCATTATTTTCTCATATAGTCTTTTAACCAATATGTATTTGAATTTTTTAATTCTTCAATGGCTACTTTTATCTTATCGTTAAAATATAGCTCATTATTGTCATTTATCGTTCCCAATTCATCATAATGGACTGCATTTTTATCTAGAATATTTTTAATTGTTTTAAGGTTGTTTGGATGCACCTCAATAATATATCGACCTTGATCCTCACAAAAAAAATATTCAAGTTCATGGATTAAAAGCTTAGGTTTTTTTAAATTGATGCCCTTATTACCTTTTATACACATTTTACTTATAGCAGTTAATATTCCTCCTAAAGAAACATCATGAGCACTTTTAATTAAATCATTTTCGATTAATTTTAATAGAGTTTCCCCTATATTTTTTTCATTAAAAAAATTTATTTCTGGCGGTGGACCATTTTTTTCGTCTAAAATATATCTAGCAAATATGCTTTGATCAATATTACCTTCAGTTTTACCAATTACTAAGACAATACTATTAACCTCTTTAAATTCCATTGTAACCATTTTGGAGTAATTTTTAATTAATCCAACTCCACCAATGGTAGGTGTGGGTTTGATACCAATATCTTTAGTTTGATTGTAAAAAGAAACATTTCCAGAAACTATAGGATATTTTAAATATTCACAGGCCTCAGCTATTCCTTGAAGACATTCAACAAATTCACCCATATTATTTTCATTTTCTGGACTTCCAAAGTTTAAACAATTGGTTAGGGCAATGGGTGTTGCACCCACAGATATTAAATTTCTCCAACTTTCACAAACAATTTGCTTTCCACCAGTAAATGGATGTGCCCAACAATAAACAGCAGATGAGTCAACTGATGTTGCTACCGCTTTATTGGTTCCGTGAATTCTTACAACTCCAGCATCACCGCCAGGTTTTTGTATAGTATCACCCATTACAGTATGGTCAAACTGTTGCCAAATCCATTCTTTACTACATACATTTGAATTAGCTAAAATTTTATTTAATACATCAATTATTTTTAAATTTTTAAAAACTTCTTTTTTAAATTTATTTCTTCTTGGCATTTTAGTTTTTTTCCATTTTCGATCGTATACTGGTGAATTTTCAACCAATGTGTTTATAGGGATACTGGCAACCTGATTGTTGTTAAAAAATAATTCAATTTTTTTTGAATTAGTAGTTTTGCCTATTACAGCAAAATCTAAATTCCATTTTTCAAATATTTTTTTAGCTAATTCTTCTTTGCCATTTTCTAGGATAATTAACATCCGTTCCTGACTTTCTGAGAGCATAATTTCGTAAGGCGTCATATTAGACTCTCTGCAAGGAATATTATTTAAATTAATTTCAATACCTAAATTACCCTTTGAGGCCATTTCAACGCTCGATGAGGTAAGACCTGCTGCACCCATGTCTTGTATGGCAATTATAGAGTCTCCTGTCATTAGTTCGAGGCAAGCCTCTAGTAGTAATTTTTCAGTAAAAGGATCTCCAACCTGAACTGTTGGTTTTTTTTCTTCAATTTTCTCATCGAAATTAGCTGACGCCATACTCGCACCATGAATGCCATCTCGTCCAGTTTTAGAACCAACATAAATTATTGGTTTATTTAGCCCAGCAGCTTTAGAATAAAAAATTTTATTTTTTTTTACCAATCCTAGAGTCATAGCATTAACAAGAATGTTGTCATTGTAAGAACTATCAAAACTGGTTTGACCAGCGATGGTTGGAACCCCCATACAATTTCCATAACCACCAATGCCATGGACTACACCTCTTAAAAGGTTTTTAGTTTTTTTATGTTGAGGAGATCCAAAGTGGATAGAGTTTAAATTAGCAATAGGTCTTGCACCCATCGTAAATACATCTCGCATAATGCCACCAACTCCGGTTGCGGCACCTTGATAGGGTTCAATAAAAGAAGGATGATTGTGGCTTTCAATCTTAAATACTATGGCATCACCATCATCAATATCAACCACGCCTGCATTTTCACCAGGTCCTTGAATAACTCTTTTGCCTTTTGTGGGCAGCGTTTTTAAATGGATTTTTGAAGATTTATAAGAACAATGTTCATTCCACATTGCAGAAAATATGCCAAGTTCAGTGATATTTGGTGTTCTTTTTAGCAGCTGACAAATCTTTTTAAATTCATCTTTTTTAAGACCATGATCAATTGCTATTTGTTCACTAACTATCATTTTAGATTGTTAATTAAATTTTTAAAAAATAACGATCCATCTTCACCTGACAAACTTTTATCTATCATTCGCTCTGGATGAGGCATTAGACCAAAAATATTTTTTTCTTTATTAAATATCCCAGCAATATTTTTAATTGATCCATTAGGATTATATTGCTCTTCAGTATCACCATTTTGGTTGCAGTAATAAAGTGCTACTTGATCATTATCCTCGATTTCTTTTAATTGGTCTTTACTACAAAAGTAATTGCCTTCATTGTGGGCAATATGAAATTCTAGGATATCTTTCTCTAAACTTTTAAAAAATATATTATGTTTATTATTGATTTTAACAAAAACATTTTTACAGATGAATTCTAGATACTTATTTCTTAGTAAAACGCCAGGAACTAAACCAGTTTCAACTAGAATTTGAAAGCCATTACAAATTCCTAAAACCAAGCCACCTCCTTTGGCAAAATTTATAACTGATTGCATTATTTTAGTTTTAGCAGCCATGCTGCCGCAGCGAAGATAATCCCCATACGAAAATCCACCTGGCAAAACCACTAGATCGCTTTTAGGTAGCTCTACATCTGCGTGCCAAACCATTCTATTTTTAAAACCAAATTTTTTTAAAGCAACATCAATATCTCTATCACAATTGGATCCAGGAAAAGTAATAACAGAAGATTTCATTAATAATTAAAGTTCAAGAATTTTGTAATTTTCGATCACAAGGTTTGCTAAAAGTTTTTTACACATATCGTCAACTTGAATTTTTGCTTTTTTAGGATCACTTTCTTTGATGTCAATTTCAAAGAATTTACCTTGTCTTATTTCATTTAAGTTATTAAATCCCATACCATCTAAAGTTTGCTGAATAATTTTTCCTTGGGGGTCTAGGACATCCTTTTTTAGAGTAATAACGACTGAAATTTTCATTTATTTTTTTTTTTTACTGAAGACAATTTAGTTACATTGACTGCGGATAGATTTGTTTGTTCATGTAAAATTCCCAATCTTTTAGCAACTTCAGTGTACGCAGGTATTAAATCACCTAAATCTTTTCTAAATCTATCTTTATCAAGTTTTTTATCGCTAACACTGTCCCATAATCTACAAGTATCAGGGCTTATTTCATCAGCTAAGATTATTTCATATTTATCATCAACTTTAATTCTGCCAAATTCCCC
>VGCG01000019.1 GCA_016870175.1 Alphaproteobacteria bacterium | reverse complement strand
TTAAAAATTTTGGGAAATCTCTAAAGTTATTTATATCTGGATTAACCGCATTTTTAAAGGTTCCTATAGCATGCTCAAATGGTTTACGAGCATCAATTAAAAGCGTATTCTTATTTTCAATTAATGAATTCCATTTTTTTGGTTCAATATGATTTGTTTTTTTTTTAGAATGAGTTGTTAACGATAAGTTCATTGGCACTAGTTCTTTTTTAATTTTAACTCTGAAGCGATGAAAAGGTTGAAATAAAATTTTAGAAATATTTAAAGTATCGAATTTTTTAAGTAAAAAAATTGTTTTTAGTAATTTTAAAATATTTTTGATATCTATTAATTTTCCAGATATTGAACCATTTATTCCCTCCTTTGATATAATTATAGTGCCCCTAATATTATTTTTAATTAGTAGCTGATTTAGTAATTCTTTTTTTTTTTTTAAAAATTTTACTTTGATAAATTTATAAAATCCAACAACTGTAACCATTATAATTTTCTGCAAACAGTCATTCCATCTCCAAGAGGAATTATAACTTTTTCTACTCTTTTATCATTAGTAACATAATTATTAAATTTCTGAATATTTAATGTCAGTTTATCATTTGTATTTTCATTAACAACTTCACCATGCCACAGAACATTATCAATAATAATTAAACCATTGGTGTTAATTAAACTAATAGAATGTTCATAATAGTTTTTATAGTTAAGTTTATCTGCATCAATGAAAATTAAATCAAATTTTTGATCTTTAATTTGACCTAATGTCTCTAAGGCGGGATTAATTATTGTTTTAATTTTATTTTCAAGATTAGCTTTTTTAAAAAAGTTTGTAGCTACAATGTTAGTTTCTTCATTTCTATCCAAAGCGATTATTTTACCATTTTTTGGTAAAGCTAAAGCCATTGATAATGTACTTAAACCAGTAAAAGTACCAATTTCTAAGATATTTTTTATATTTGATATTTTTACAATCAAATAAAGAAACTGACTTTGTGAAATTGAAATTTGCATTTTTTTTAATTTACCTAAAGACTTATTATAATTAATTATTTCTTGTTGAATTGGATGAAGTTTTAATCCTTTATCATAAATATACTTTTGTATTTTTTTATTAATTTTAAGATCTGAACCCATCAGATTTATAGTTTTCGTTTTAATATATCATTTACCAACTGAGGGTTGGCCTTACCAGCTGAAAGTTTCATAACTAAACCGACAAAAAAACCAAACAGCTTAGTTTTACCTGATTTATAATCTTTCACTTTATCAGGATTATCATGAATAACTTTATTGATTATTGCTTCTAATTCTTTTGGATCACTCTCTTGTTTTAATTTTTTTTCTTCAACAATTTTTAAAGGATCTTTGTCACCATCCATCATAAATTCAAAAATAGTTTTTGCTATTTTGCCAGAAATTGTTCCATTTTTAATGAGATTTATTAATTTAGATAAGTTTTTGGCACTTATAGGACTTTGTGAAATTTCTAAATTTTTTTCATTTAAGACGGCAAACAATTCTCCAATAATCCAATTTGTTCCCAATCTTACATCTGAATTTTCAACTACATCTTCAAAATATTTCGAAGTTTCATAATCTGACACTAAAATGGTAGCCTCGTAAGATGATAGTTTATATTTATCAATAAATCTTTTTTTTTTGTCATCAGGTAGTTCTGGAATTTCACTAGCTAATTTATTGATGAATTCGTCAGAAACCTCCAATGGTAATAAATCTGGATCTGGAAAATACCTGTAATCATGAGCATCCTCTTTGTTTCTCATAGATCTAGTTTCGTTTTTTTTGGTATCAAATAATCTTGTTTCTTGGCTAACTAATTTTCCTTCTTCAATCAAGTCAACCTGTCTATTTGCTTCATAATTGATAGCCATTTGCATAAATTTAATTGAATTGACATTTTTTATCTCACATCTAGTTCCAAGTTTTTTTGATCCCTTTACTCTTACAGAAACATTAACATCAGCTCTTAAGGAACCTTCTTGCATGTTTCCGTCACAAGTGCCTAAATATCTCATAATTGATCTTAATTTTTTTATATATGCACTTACTTCTTCAGGAGATCTTAAGTCAGGTTTACTTACAATTTCCATCAAAGCAACGCCAGATCTATTTAAATCAATTAAAGTATTTTGTGGATCCATATCATGAATACTTTTTCCTGCGTCTTGTTCTAGATGAAGACGTTCAATACCAATAGTTTTTTGGCCAATCGGAGTATCTATAATTACTGATCCCTCACCTACGATTGGATAATTAAATTGAGATATCTGATAGCCTTGAGGAAGATCTGCGTAAAAATAGTTTTTTCTGTCAAAAACTGATTTTTTATTTATTTTTGCTTTTAATCCTATTCCAGTTTTAATAGCTTGTTTAACACAAAATTCATTTATTACTGGCAACATTCCAGGAAATGCAGCGTCAACTAGACTCACTTGTGTATTAGGTTCAGCACCAAATTTTGTAGATGAAGATGAAAATAATTTAGATTTCGAAATTACTTGTGCATGTACTTCTAAACCAATTATTACTTCATACGCTTTTTTGTTCCTTAAAATTAAGTACTCAGTATTTTGTTTGTTCACTTTATCCACCAATCATTTACTTTATTTTTAAAATTAATTTTTTCTTCGAGTGCATAGGCAATATTTAATAATTCTTGTTCTTGAAAAGCTTTTCCAATAATTTGAAGACCTAAGGGATATCCCTTAGTGTCGTGACCTGCTGGTATAGATATAGCAGGTAAACCAGCCAAATTAACCGGAACGGTAAAAATATCATTTAAATACATGGAAACAGGATCGTTAGTTTTTTCCCCAATTTTAAAAGCTGAACTTGGGGTAGAGGGAGTTATTATTGCATCAACTTTTTTATAAGCATGATCAAAATCATTTTTAATTAATTTTCTAACTTTTTGTGCTTTAAGGTAATAGGCATCATAATAGCCAGACGACAATACGTATGTTCCAATAATTATTCTTCTTTGAACTTCCTCGCCAAATCCATCAGATCTGGTTTTTTCATACATATCAATTAAATTCTCACCTTTAGATCTAAATCCATATTTAACTCCATCGTATCTTGCAAGATTTGAAGAGGCTTCTGCTGGCGCTACTATATAATAAGTTGGCAATGCATATTTTGTATGTGGTAGCGAAATATCTATAATTTCAGCACCACAGTCTTTTGCGTATTCAATTCCTTTTTGCCACAATTTTTCTATTTCTACTGGCATACCATCAACTCTGTATTCTTTCGGAATACCTATTTTTTTACCTTTAATTTCTCTTGTTAATTCTTTGCTTAGACTATTTCTCTTGAAATCTATTGATGTAGAATCTTTAGGATCATAAGTACTAATAATTTCTTGAAGTAATGCACAATCTTCTACAGATTGAGCCATTGGACCTGCTTGATCCAAAGAGGAAGCAAAAGCTACAATACCATATCTAGAACAACTACCATAAGTGGGTTTTAAGCCTACGGTGCCTGTAAATGAGGCTGGTTGCCTAATAGATCCACCAGTGTCAGTGCCAATAGTTATTGGTGTAAGATGACCTGATATAGCTGCTGCTGAACCTCCAGATGATCCTCCAGGAACTAAATCTTTGTCAATAGGATTTTTTACATTACCAAAAAAACTAGTTTCGTTAGAGGAGCCCATTGCAAATTCATCACAATTTAATTTACCAAGTAAAATACCACCTTCATTCCAAATATTTTGAGTAACCGTAGACTCATATGTTGGTACGAAATTACTTAAAATTTTACTTCCAGCTGTAGTTTTTACATTATAAGTGCAAAATAAATCTTTGACCGCAATTGGTATACCTGGAATTTTTAAATCAAAATTAGGATTTTGATCAAATTTTTTTGCTTTTGACAATGCATTTGCATAATCTTCTGTAATATAGGCATTTAAATCTTTAGATTTTTCAGATCTTTCTATGAATGCTTTGGTAACTTCCTGTGAAGAGAGTTTTTTATTTTTAATATTTTTTACTAAAGTTGTTAAAGATTGAGATGTTATGCTGTTCATTACTCCACAACCTTTGGTACAACAAAAAAATCTTTATTATCCTCTGGAGAGTTTCTAATTATTTCATCTCTTAAATTATGACTATGAACCTCATCAGGTCTTAACTTCAGTGTTGTTTCTGCAACTGATGTTAATGGCTGAACATTATCAGTTTTTAATTCATTAAGTTTTTCAATAAATTCAAAAATTGAATTTAAATCAACTCTTAATTTTTGAGCTTTTTTTTCATCTACTGATATTCTTGATAGCTTAGAAATATGCTTTATAGTTTTAAGATCGATCATCATATGGTATTAAAATATGCAGCAAACTACCACTTAAGTTTAAAATATACAATATGATCTCATTAGAGGAATTTAAAAAAAATAACTTAAAAAAATGCAGATTGTTAGGATTAGATCTCGGTTCTAAAAGAATTGGAATTTCAATATGTGACGACAAACAATTAATTGCAACTCCATTTAAAACTATACATAAATCGGACACAAAAGAATTTGTTGACGAACTAAAAAAAATTATTTTAGAAAATAATATTAAAGGAATAATCGTGGGTTACCCAATAAATATGAATGGATCTTTAGGTCGATCTGCGCAATCTGTAAAAGATGTTTCGACAAATATATCTAAATTAATCAATATTCCCATGTGCCTTTGGGATGAAAGGTTATCCACTGTTGCGGCTTTTAATTTATCGAGTCAATTAGATACAAATGTTACCAAGAAAGAAAAATCTATTGATCAAAATGCTGCAGCCTTTATACTTCAGGGTGCTATAGATTATTTAAATAATTAATACTTGATATAGCAAAGGTTTATAGTTATAGAGTTGGTTTTAATGGCAACTAAAATAAATAAAGCTGTTAAAATTTCACAAAAACATCTTCTAGGAATTCAAGATTTATCTATCAATGATGTTCATATAATTTTAAATGAATCTCAAAAATTCATCAAATTAAATCAAAGCAAAAATAAGAAACTTGATATTTTAAGAGGAAAAACTCAAATCAATCTTTTTTTTGAACCATCCACTAGAACAAAAAGCTCTTTCGAATTAGCTGGTAAGCGTTTGGGAGCCGACGTGATGTCAATAAATATAAATAATTCAGCAATAAAAAAAGGTGAAACATTAATTGATACCGCAATGACTTTAAATGCAATGCACCCGGACATTATTGTAATAAGACATCAAGACTCTGGTGCATGCAATTTATTATCCCAAAAGGTAAATTGCACAGTTTTAAATGCTGGTGATGGTAGACGTGAACACCCAACACAAGCTTTATTAGATGCTCTAACAATAATTAATCGTAAAAAAAAAATTGAAGGATTAAAAATAGCTATTTGTGGTGACGTTTTACATTCTCGGGTAGCGAGATCAAATATTTATTTGCTCAATATGCTTGGAGCAGAAGTAAATATAGTTGCTCCAACAAATTTAATGCCAAAAGAAATTGAAAAATTTGGGGTTAACACTTTTACCGATATGATTAAAGGCCTTAAGGATTGTGATATTATAATGATGTTAAGATTGCAAAATGAAAGAATGTCAAATTCATTTTTGTCATCTAATAGAGAATACTATGAATATTATGGTTTAACACCAGATAAACTTAGCCATGCAAAATCTGATGCGCTAATTATGCATCCAGGTCCTATGAATAGAGGAATCGAAATCGATACAAAACTAGCAGATGATATCAACAAAAGTGTAATAAAAGAACAGGTAGAATTAGGTGTTGCAGTTAGAATGGCTTGTTTAAAAATATTTTGTGACAAATGAAAAAACAATATTTTATTAACGCTAATATCATCGATCCATATAATTCTTTATATGAAAATGGGGGCTTGATTATTAATGAAAATGGAAAAATTGAAGCAATTGGCAAAAAAGTAAATACAAATAATCTTCCATCAAGAGAAAAAACTATCGATTTAAAAGGTAAATATATCTTTCCTGGCTTAGTAGATATGAGAGTATTTGTTGGTGAACCAGGGTATGAGTATAAAGAAAATTTTAAAACTTTAAGTGATGCTGCATTGTCAGGTGGTGTAACCTCAGTAGTTACAATGCCAAATACGGATCCGGTAATCGACAATGTATCAATTGTTGATTTTTTGAAAAGACGCGGTCGAGACAAATCAAAAATAAATATTTTTCCTTGTGCTGCACTTACGAGAAACACTGAAGGAAATAATATGACTGAATTTGGAATTCTTCAAACCAGAGGTATTATTGCATTCACTGATGGAATTAAAACTATACAAAATAGTAGATTAATGTCGAGAATAATGAATTCAGCATATGATTTGGGTTGTTTAATAATGCAACACGCCGAAGATTATGAACTTGCTCAAAATGGGATGATTAATTCAGGAATAATAGCAACAAAACTGGGTCTTGCAGGTATTCCAGATATTGCAGAAAGAATTATAATTGAAAGGGATTTAACCTTATTAGAGAAAATTAAATGTCGATATCACATATCACAATTATCGTCACAAAAATCGATAGAGGTTATTAAACAAAGAAAAGAAAATGTAAGTTTTACCTGTGGTGTTTCAATAAATAACCTTTCTTTAAATGAAAATGATATTGGAGATTTTAGAACTTTTTTAAAATTATCACCTCCTTTAAGAAAAGAAGAAGATAGAGTTGCTCTTGTTCAAGGTTTAAAAGACAAAACCATTGATGTTATTGTATCAGACCATAAACCAGAAGATGAAGAGTCTAAAAGGTTAACATTTGCACAAGCTGCAACAGGTGCATCTGGAATAGAAACGTTATTATCTCTTAGCTTAGAGCTTTATCATAATCAATCACTTAAATTGGAGACAATTATTCAAGCCTTAACTTCAAATCCCGCTAAGATTTTAAAAATTAACAAAGGAAATTTATCTATAGATAATGATGCAGATTTTTGCATTGTTGATTTAGATAAACCTTGGATTGTCAAAAAAGAAAATATGATTTCTAAATCAAAGAACACATCCATAGAGGGTAAAAAACTACAAGGCAAAGTTACTAATACTTTTGTGAAAGGCGAGGAATTATTTAAGTTGAATTAATGGATCAGTTTTATATTGGCATAATTTCATATTTTTTTGGCACGATACCTTGTGGATATTTATTAACTAAAATTTTTTTAAAAAAAGATATAAGAGATATTGGTTCTGGAAATATTGGTGCAACCAACGTACTAAGAACTGGAAATAAAATTCTCGCATATTCAACTCTTATATTAGATATTTTAAAAACAATTATCCCAGTGCTTTATGTTAAATTTTACCATCACGATTATATTTACTTGGCGTCTTTATGTGTTTTTTTGGGTCATATATTTCCTTTATGGCTTAAATTTAAGGGAGGTAAAGGAGTCGCCTCATATATTGGAATTTTATTCTCATTAAACATTGATTTTGGAATTATTTTTGTAATTAGCTGGATAATAATATTTCTTATTTCAAAATATTCATCTTTATCATCATTAATTAGTTCTTTATCAGTTCCAATTTATTTATTATTTACTGATCAATTAGAACAAGTTAGTTTTTTTATGATAATATTGATTTTAATTGTATATACTCACAGAGAAAATATTAAACGTCTTAAGAATAGACAAGAAACCAAAACAAAAATTTATTAATTTGACTATCATTGACTTTTGAGTAGTTTCTAAAGTTATGAATTTAGTAATAGTTGAAAGTCCTGCAAAAGCAAAAACAATCAATAAATATCTTGGTAATGATTATAAAGTATTAGCAAGTTATGGACATATAAGAGATCTACCCTCTAAAAATGGGTCAGTAGATCCTGATCATAATTTTAAAATGCAATGGGAAATAGATAATTTTTCACAAAAATATTTAAAAGAAATTACAGATGCAGCAAAAAATTCTTCAAAAATCATACTTGCTACAGACCCCGACCGTGAGGGAGAAGCCATAGCATGGCATGTTAAAGAGTATTTGAGTGATAAAAATCTTTTAAAAGACAAAAAAATTGAAAGAGTTGTTTTTAACGAAATTACCCAAAAGGCAGTCATCAAAGCCATTGAAAATCCTCGTCAGATTGAGCAAATGTTAGTTGATGCCTATATGGCAAGGAGAGCATTAGATTATTTGGTAGGATTTAACATTTCCCCGTTACTTTGGACTAAATTACCAGGATCAAAATCTGCTGGAAGAGTGCAATCAGTAGCTTTGAAATTAATTACCGAGAGAGAACACGAAATTGAGGCTTTTGATCCTGAAGAATTTTGGACTCTTAAAATTAGATTTATTGATAAAAATCAAAAGTCAATAATTGCAAATATCCATCAATTAAATGGTACAAAAATTGAAAAATTTTCTTTTACTAAAAAAATTGAAATTGAAAATGCAATACAACAAATTAAAGAATTAAAGTTTAAAATAATAGATATTTCCTCCAAATTAATTAATAGAAATCCCTCTGCACCTTTTACAACATCAACACTTCAGCAGGTTGCTTCAGGTAGATTAAATTTTGGCGCATCAAGAACGATGCAAATTGCTCAAAAACTTTACCAAGGTATTGAAATAAAGGGAGAAACTTTAGGTTTAATTACTTATATGAGAACAGATGGTACAAACTTGTCTGATGATGCTATTAAATCATTTAGAGATTATATTGATAGTAATTTTGGTAAAGAATACCTGCCAATTAATTCTTTTAATTATTCAGGAAAAAAAGCTAAAAATGCTCAGGAAGCTCATGAAGCAATTAGGCCTACCGATATATCTAGATCCCCTTCAAGTATTAAAGAATATTTAAGCACTGACCAATATAAATTATATGATTTAATTTGGAACAGAGCATTATCATCTCAGATGGAATCAGCAAAATTTTCTAGAAACACAATAACTATAGTTTCAGAGGATAACCAAACTGTAGCTAAAGTGAGCGGATCATTATTGAAATTTGATGGGTATTTAAAAGTTTTTAAAAATTTAGACAATGACGAAAATGAGGAAATTTTACCTGAAATGTCAAAAGGTCCAATAAATATTGATGCATTTATTGATGAGCAACACTATACGCAACCACCACCGAGATATTCTGAGGCAAGCTTAGTTAAAAAATTAGAGGAATTAGGTATAGGCAGGCCATCAACATACGCAAGCATTATCTCAACAATTTCAAATAGAGGATACGCAGAAATTATTAATAAGAGATTCTTTCCAACTGATAGAGGAAAATTAATTTCAGCATTTCTTGAAAAGCTATTCTCAAAATATGTAGATTATAATTTTACTGCAGATTTAGAAAATCAACTTGATGAAATTACCGCTGGAAAAGAGAGTTGGATTAATGTTCTAGAGTTATTTTGGAAAGATTTTAATAAAAATATTTGTGAGGTCAAAGAAAAAAGAACAAGAGAAGTTTTGGATTTATTGAATGATAGCTTAGGGGATTTAATTTTTAACAAAGACAAAGAGGGTAATATTTTAAGAAATTGTCAATTGTGTAGTACAGGAATACTTAGTTTAAAAAATAGTTATAGAGGTGGAGCATTTATAGGATGTTCAAATTATCCTGAATGTAATTTCACAAGGCCTTTATCCAAAATTAAAACATCACAACAAACACAATTAGTCGAACCAAAATTTATTGGAAAAGATGATAATGGAAATGACATTATATTGAAAAACGGGAGATTTGGCCCCTACTTGCAACATGAAAAATCATTAGAAACAAACATTGAAACAAAAAAAAAACCAAAAAAAACCAAATCAATTAATTACAAGATAGACAATAAATTTAAAAATGTATCAATACCAAAAGGAATTGAAATAGATAAAATTGATTTAAATGTGGCAAAATTTTTGTGCTCTTTACCAAAAATTTTAGGAATTAATCCACAAAACCAGAAAGAGATCATATTAAATACTGGAAGATTTGGACCTTATCTAAAATGCGAAAATAAATCAGCGAGAATTGATAATATTGAAGAAATATTTTCAATTGGGCTGAATAGAGCAATTACACTTATATCTGAGGCAAAACCAGGTAGAATATCATCATCTGTAATAAAAGATTTAGGTGAACATCCAGAAGATAAAAAACCTATACGAGTGATGAAAGGCCAATTTGGACCTTACATAAAGTATAAATCGCTAAATGCAACTATACCTGAAGATAAAGATCCAATGGAACTAACTATTGAGGAAGCGCTAATTTTAATTGAGAAAAGAAAAGAATACGATAAAAGTAAGAAAAAAAAATGAATAAAAAAAAAATATTTTTAACTATTATTATTTATTTTTTTTTTAACAATATAGTTAATTCCGAAGAGTTGGATTGTAGCAAATTTAAAAAACTAAGTGCTCAATATATTGAATGCTCTTCAAAAAACTTAGTTAGTAAATCAGAAGATTTAAAAAAAAATACTGAATCAAGTGTAGAAAATACTAAAAATCAATTTGTAGAAAGTAATTTATATAAAAAGCTATTTAAATTTAAGGAAAGTAAAACTCATAAAGAATTTGTTGAAAATTAAGCATGTCTTTTGAGGATAGAATAAACATACTTAAAATTAATTTACCAAATACTAGTAATCCTGTCGGCTCATATGTCTCTGCCAAAATTGTGGGAAAGCTTTTATTTGTCTCTGGACAAATTTCTATAAGTGAAAATGGAAAATTAATAACTGGAAAATTAGGTAAAGATTTAAGTACTGAACAAGGATATGAAGCTGCCAAAAGATGTGCATTGAATATTGTTTCACAATTAAAAAAAGCTTGTAATGATGATTTATCTAAAGTTAAATCATGTGTTAGACTAACTGGATTCGTAAATTCAACTAGCGAATTCAATGAACAGCCAAAGGTAATCAATGGTGCTTCAGATTTAATTGTATCAATTTTTGGAGAAGCTGGCAAACACACAAGGGCTGCTGTAAGTGTCAATAGTCTGCCATTTAGTGTAGCTGTAGAAGTTGATGCAATATTTGAATTAAATTAATTTGTTTATCTACCAACACTATAATATTTGAAATTTTGATTAGTCATTAGATTTTGTGAATAAATATTTTTTAAATCAAAAATAACCAACTTCTTTGATTTAAATTGTTTAAAATTTAGTGACTTAAATTCATTCCATTCAGTATGAACTATAATCAAGTCAGAATATTCCAAAGCAGAATTAATATTCTTTGAAAACGAAACGTTTTTATAATTTTTAAACTCTTTTTTATAACCTGTTGGGTCGTAATATTTTATTAAAGCCCCCTTTTTAATTAAAGCTGGTATCAATTTTAAACAAATCGAGTCTCTCATGTCATCAGTATTAGCTTTGAAGGTAACACCCAAAAAACAAATTTTTTTATTATGAATTTTGTAATTTAGAATTTTAAATATTTTTTTTAATATTAAATCTGGTCTATCTTCATTTGATTTTACAACACTTTTTATAATTGACAAATTTATATCAAATTTTTTTGCTATGGAAAGAAGCGCCTTAGTATCTTTTGGAAAACATGATCCACCATAACCAGGACCAGGTCGTAAAAATCTTTGACCAATTCTTTTATCAAGACCAATACCTAGGGAGATATCGTCAATTTTAACATCAGTCATCTCACACAAATTCGAAATTTCATTTATAAAGGCAATTTTTGTTGCAAGAAAAGCGTTAGAAACATATTTAATTAATTCAGCAGCTCTTCTTGAGGTTTGCAAATAATTAGCACCCTTAGAAATTAATGGACCATAGAGTTTTTTTAAAATTTTATTAGTTCTGTTGTGATTAGTTCCAACAACTATTCGATCGGGATATATAAAATCTCGGATAGCTTCTCCTTCTCTTAAAAATTCTGGATTTGAAACAACAGAAAAATTTTTTTTATTTACTTTTTTTGACAATATTTTTTCAATCCGATCACCAGTAATAATTGGAACTGTAGATTTAGTTACAATAATTTTAAATTTATTAATTGATGAAGACATTTTTTTTATAAGTTTCATAACTTGAGATATATCAGCCTCAAAGCTATTTTTTTTTGTTGGTGTGCCAACACATATAAAAACAATGTCTGTTTTTTTTATTGAATTATTTAATTCTGTAGAAAATTTTAATCTATTTGCATCATAATTTTTGGTAACCAACTCCCTTAAACCTGGTTCATAAAAAGGAATTATACCTAGTTTAAGATTTTCTATTTTGTCATAATCATTATCTACACAAATAACTTGATTACCCAAATCTGCAAAACAGGTTGCGCTAACAAGTCCAACATATCCACAACCAATAATACATAGTTTCATAGTTTAGAAATTTCAAAAGAAGATTTAATATAACCAGTCATAGTCCCACAATCTAAATATTTACCTAAAAAATTATGTGCAATAAATTTTTCATTTTGACTAATCAGCAACCTTATTGCATCTGTAATATTTATTTCTCCATTTTTTCCTGGTTTAAGAGCTATTAATTTTGAAAAGATTGACTTAGGTAAAATATATCTCCCTATCACCGCTTTATTAGAGGGCGCCTTTTTTTTATTGGGTTTTTCTACAACATCGCTAATCAAAAAATTTAATTTGCTAAGTTTTTTTGTTAATTTGTAAATGCCCCATCTTGAAACAGAATTTTTATTAACAGACATACTCGCCATAACAGAAGAATTATATTTATTATGTACTTTTATCATCTCTTTTGAACAATTTTTTTTAAAAATTAAATCATCAGGTAATAGCATTAGAAAATATTTATCTTTGATTAATTTAAGAGTTTTTAAAACAGCATCCCCAGTACCCAAAGGTTTATTTTGATAAACAAATTTGATCATTTTTCTGTTAATTAGGTTTCTTTTGTAATGATTATACACTCTAGGATCTTTATTTTTGGATAAGAAATCTTTATACATTTTATCATGATAAAAATATTTTTTAATAAGATTTTTTTTTTTTGATATAATAAAAATAATTTCCTTAATCCCAGCATCAACACACTCATCAATAATATATTCAATTGCTGGTATACCGTTTATTGGTAAAAGTTCTTTTGGCAAAACACTTGTGAGGGGCAATAATCTTGTACCAAGTCCGGCTAGGGGAACTATTGCTTGTTTAATCATTTTAATGTTTTACTTATAAAAACAACTTTTACAAATGAAAATTATTTTTAATAACACTGATTTAAATAAAGCATTAGAAAATATTAATTCTTTAGGCTTTGTGCCAACGATGGGTTTTTTACACAATGGCCATATATCATTAATTAAAAAATCAAAAAAAAATTGTAAAAAAACTATTGTAAGTAAAA
>VGCG01000018.1 GCA_016870175.1 Alphaproteobacteria bacterium | reverse complement strand
ATGGAAGTCGATGTTGATGCTATATCAGATGGTAAAAAAGTTTTTGTAGCAGGAATTATGCAACACATTGAAGAAGCTGGTATACATTCTGGAGACTCAGCTTGTTGCATACCTCCTGTTTCAATTAAACCTTATTTAATAAAACAAATTGAATATCAAACTAAAAAATTAGCTTTAGCCTTAAAAATTAAAGGTTTCATGAATATTCAATTTGCAATAAAAAAAGATGAAATTTATGTTATTGAAGTAAATCCTAGAGCAAGCAGAACAGTACCATTCGTCTCAAAAGCAAAAAGTCTTCCTCTTGCTAAAATTGCCTCGAGAATAATGACTGGCGAAAAATTATTAAAATTTAATTTAACAGGTAAATCTAACAATATGTATGCAGTTAAAGAGGCTGTATTTCCTTTTAATAAATTTCCAAATAGCGATTTACTTTTAGGACCAGAAATGAAATCAACAGGAGAAGTCATGGGTTTTGATAAAGATTTTGGGATGGCGTTTGCTAAAAGCCAAATTGCTGCTCAAAATTCTTTACCAAGAGATGGACTTGCATTTATTTCTTTAAAAGACTCACATAAAGATGAAGGTATAGATTTAGCAAAACAATTATTAAAATTAAATTTTACTCTTTGTGCAACGAAGGGCACTGCAGAGTATATAAAAAAACATGGAATGAAATGTAGAGTTGTTAACAAAGTTAGTAGTGGTTCGCCGCATATTGTTGATATTCTAGACTCAAAAAAAATTGCACTAGTGATTAATACCGGTGGTGGAAATACCGAACATCGACTTAGTGATGCAATGGCACTAAGAAGAGCAACTCTTAAAAATAAAGTTCCTTATTGCACCAATATGTCTACTGCTCAAGCTTGTTTAAAAGCAATTAAATCCCTTAAATTAAAAAAATTAGAAATAACTGCTCTTCAAGATATATAGATTATTTTACTTTCCAGTCAGTTTTAAAAGAGACATAATTAACTTGAAGACATCTTCTTTCTTTAATAATTTCTTTCTTTTCCATCCCGTGCCAAGTATTGGGACCACTAGAAAAAAAATAACCATAATTATTTCGATAAGGAAGTGTTTTTACCTTATTTAAATTAGTATTGTAAAAATCAGTACCCAATAATTCACTTTCATTAAATTTATTAGAAAATAACAAACATGACATTAGCTTTTCTTTAATATCACAATGTGGTTTTAACCAAAAACCTTTACGATCACAAATTACTTCAACTCTGACAAAGGCGCTAGATAAATTTTTTCCAATTAAACTTGAAATTTTTTCATAGGTTTTTTTTTCTTGAAGCTCATTAATTAATTTTGTTAGATTTGGAAACTCTTTTGAGTTTTGATTGGTTATAAAACATCTAAACTTTAATGCCTTACCACCGTTTGCAATACCCTCTCTATACTCTGGAGCACCTCCGTCTATAGCTCTTGTTCCATCATAATTTAAATTATATTTTATTGGATCATCAATATCTGCATTATTTATTTCATCGAGCTGTGGTGCAGTCAAAGGTTCATTTAATTCCCAATGTAAAAATGGATAACTAAATTTTTTAGATTTATTTTCTATAGAATTTAAAAATGACATTAAAAATTAATTTTTTGTTTGATTATATTTGCTACTCTTCTTGTTTCATCAAGTTTTTTATAGTTCCAAATTTCCAATGGTTCACCTAAATTTCTTATTATATTTAATTCTCTAAACAAATTTCTAAATTTCTGAAATCTTAAATCTTTTTTTTTTGGAAAAATATTGGCTACATAAATAGGCTTCCCAGTAAGAGCCGTTTCTGAAATCATTGAACTAGAGTCGCAGGTTACCACAATATAATCAGAGATAGCTAGAGCCGATAAATAAGCATTTTTATCAACATTTTTAATTATCGTATGATTATTGTCAAAAAAATCTTTTGCATAATCAATAATATTTTGTGGTGTTCTCATTGAAGGTATGACCACAAATTGAAGATTTTCTTGATTTAATAAATTTGATAAGATTAAAAAAATCTCTCTAAAATTTTTAATTGAATAATCATAATATTTTGTTGGTCCGCCCAAAATTAATGTTAAAATTTTTCTCCTATCGTTTTTAATAAAAGATTTTAAATAATCTTTTTTTTGATTAATTTCATGTTCAGTCAAGTAATGAATCGCTCCCTTAGTGCTAACAACATTGTCACCTGATATCTCGTCATGTTCTGGCACAACAACGAAGTCAAAATTTTTCAAATTAACCTTTGGATTCTGAATATGGATATTAAAAATTTTTTTAGCTGAGTTTTTTTTTAAATAAATCGAAGATACTACACTTTTTCTACCACAAGAAATAATTATATCAAACTCAGGAATTTTAAAATTTTTATAAACCTTTAATGAAACTGGAGTAAATTTTGGTGGAATCAATTTCCATAAATTATTAAGTTCAATCTTTTGGTGTATAAAATCTAAATCTAGAGCTTTAGCTAAACCTTCTGCTTGACTTATCATGCCGTGCATTCCTTCGGTTAATAATAACCCTTTTAATTTTACCATTTATCCCTATATAACTTTTGTATGAATCAAAATCCAACTAAACACACAAAAGTGTTAATAATTGGATCAGGTCCTGCTGGATATACTGCAGCTGTTTATGCGGCTCGAGCGATGCTTAATCCAATTTTAGTATATGGAATCCAAAAAGGGGGCCAGCTTTCAACCACAACTGATGTCGAAAATTACCCTGGTTACTCTGAAGTTATTCAAGGTCCATGGCTAATGGATCAAATGAGAGATCAAGCAAAAGCAGTTGGCACTGAATTAATCGAAGATCATATTACCTCAGTAAATTTAAAATCACATCCATTTGAAGCAACTGGAGACAGAGGTCAAAAATATACTGCTGATAGTATTATTATATCAACAGGGGCTCAAGCTAGGTGGTTAAATTTAAAATCAGAACAAGAGTACAGAGGGTTTGGCGTGTCCGCTTGCGCTACTTGTGATGGTTTTTTCTTCAAAGAAAAAGAAGTTGCAGTTGTTGGAGGGGGTAACGCAGCTGTTGAAGAAGCTATATTTCTTACAAAGTTTGCGTCAAAAGTTAAGTTAATCCATAGAAGAGATAAACTGAGAGCGGAAAAACTTCTTCAAAAAAAATTAATGGAAAATAAGAAAATTGAAATAATTTGGAACTCAGTAGTTGAAGATGTAATTGGCGAAAAACAGCCTAAAAATGTTAGAGGTATAAAAATTAAAAATATTCAAACAAATGAAATTAAAGAAATTAAAATTGATGGTCTATTTATTGCAATTGGCCACGATCCTGCAACAACACTTTTTAAAAACCAATTAGATATGGATAAAGATGGATACTTAATAACAAAACCAGACTCAACGGAAACTAATATTCCAGGAGTTTATGCTGCAGGCGATGTTAAAGATAAAATATTCAGACAAGCTGTCACTGCCGCTGGCATGGGTTGTATGGCGGCACTTGAAGCTGAGAAATTTTTATCCCATTAAGACTCTATTTATATTTTTATTTTAAACTTTTACAAAAATTAGATATTTTTTTTAAAGCTATTTTAAGATTTGCCATTGAAGTAGCATAAGAAATTCTAAAAAAACCCTCTAAACCAAATGCAGAACCCTGAACAACTGCAACACCAGTATGTTCTAACAGTGACTGAACAAAATCAGTGTCATTTTTTAGTTGATTTCCATTGCTATCTTTTTTTCCAATTAAGTTTTTGCAGCTAGGAAAAACATAAAAAGCACCCTCAGGATTTAAACATTCAATTCCGTCAATAGCGTTTAATTCTTTGACAACAAAATCTCTTCTTTCTTGAAATGATTTATTACGCACTTTAATAAAATCTTGATTACCATTTAACGCTTCTACAGCCGCTGCTTGACTAATAGATGATGGATTAGTTGTAGACTGGGATTGAATTTTTGCTATTGCTTTAATAATATCTTTTGGGCCTGCTGCATATCCAATTCTCCAACCAGTCATTGAATAAGTTTTGCTAACACCATTCATTGTTAATACACGGTCTTTTAACTGATCTATTTGTGCGATCGTAAAAAACTTAAAACGTTCATAAATTACATGCTCATAAATATCGTCACTTAAAATATAAACATGCTTGTGTTTAATTAACACATTAGCAATTTCTCTAATATCATTTTCAGAGAAACATACACCTGTTGGATTAGATGGGGAATTTAAAATAATCCATTTTGTTTTTGAAGTAATTGCTTTTTCTAGTTCTTGTGGACGTAGCTTAAAACCTTGTTTTTCATTACACTCTAAAATAATTGGAGTTCCTCCAGCTAACAAAACCATGTCAGGGTATGAAACCCAATAAGGAGCTGGTATAATTACTTCATCACCTTCATTTAAAGTAGCCATCATTGCATTATAAATCACGTGTTTTCCTCCAGCACCCACAGTGATCTCATCTAATTCATAATCTAGATTATTTTCTCTTTTAAATTTTTGTTTAATGGCTTTTTTTAAAGCGGGCGTTCCATCTACAGCAGTATATTTTGTATCTCCATCTTTAATTGCTTTAATCGCTGCTGCTTTAATATTATCTGGAGTATCGAAATCAGGTTCTCCAGCTCCTAATCCAATTACGTCCTTACCAGCGGCTTTTAATTCTCTAGATTTTTGGCTAACTGCGATAGTTGGTGATGGTTTAATTTTATTTAAGTTTTTAGATATAATGCTCATTGAAATATTAATTTATTCAACTAGTTTTATATTTAATGCAGAATACTTATCAAGATTTAATTACTGAAGTTCAAAGTAAAAATCCACAAATTCACAATAAATTGGAAGGTGGAAAGAAATTTAAGTTTTCATCAGATTTTAAACCAGCAGGAGATCAACCTGCGGCCATTAAGCAACTAGTTGAGGGAGCCAACCAAAATAAATTAAGCCAAGTTTTACTTGGCGTCACTGGATCTGGAAAAACTTTCACGATGGCAAAAATTATTCAAGAAACCAACAGACCTGCTTTAATTTTAGCTCCAAATAAAACTTTAGCAGCACAGCTTTATGGTGAAATGAAATCATTTTTTCCTGACAACGCAGTGGAATATTTTGTTTCGTATTATGATTATTATACTCCCGAAGCTTATGTTCCAAGATCAGATACATACATTGAAAAAGAGGCTTCAATTAATGAGCAAATTGATAGAATGAGACATTCTGCGACTAGATCTCTTTTAGAGAGAGATGACGTAATTATAGTTGCTAGTGTGTCATGTATTTATGGACTAGGCTCTGTTGAAGCTTATAGCAAAATGACCTTGAGCCTAAAAAGAAATTATGACTATAATAGAGAGCAGTTAATAAAATCTTTAGTAGCCCTTCAGTACAAGAGAAATGATCAAAATTTTTATAGAGGAACTTTTAGAGCAAGAGGAGAATACCTCGAAGTATTCCCCTCGCATTTGGAGGATAGAGCTTGGAGATTGAGTTTATTTTCAGATAAACTAGAAAAAATTGAGGAATTCGATCCACTAACGGGGGACCTAGTCAAAGAATTAGAGGTTATTAAGATATATGCAAATAGTCATTACATAACTCCTAAACCAACCTTAGAACAAGCAATTATTCAAATTAAAAGGGAATTAGAAATAACCTTAAGAAAACATCGATCGGAAAATAAATTACTTGAAGCGCAGAGGTTAGAAGAGAGGACTAAATTTGATTTAGAGATGATTGAGGCAACTGGTTCATGTGCGGGGATTGAAAATTATTCTAGATTTTTATCAGGAAGAAAGGCTGGAGAACCACCTCCCACTCTATTTGAATATTTTCCGGATAATACTTTAATTTTTGTTGACGAATGTCATGTTACTATTCCACAATTAAATGGAATGTACAAAGGTGATCGATCAAGAAAAAGCACATTAGCTGAATATGGATTTAGATTGCCCTCTTGTATGGACAATAGACCTTTAAAATTTGAAGAATGGGATGCAATGCGAACCCAAACTATTTTTGTCTCGGCAACTCCTGGACCTTGGGAATTGAAATTAGTTAAAAATAAATTTGTAGAGCAAGTTATTAGACCAACCGGATTAATTGATCCTCCAGTGGAAATAAGATCTGCTAAAAATCAGGTAGATGATTTAATGCACGAATGTATTAAGACAGTTGAAAAAAATTATAGAGTTTTAGCAACAACGCTCACTAAGAGAATGGCCGAAGATTTAACTGAGTATTTGCACGAAAATGGCGTAAAAGTTAGGTATCTTCACTCTGACATTGATACTCTAGAAAGAATTGAAATTATGAGAGATCTAAGATTAGGAGTGTTTGATGTATTAGTGGGTATAAATTTATTGAGGGAGGGTCTTGATATTCCTGAATGTGCCCTAGTTGCAATTTTAGACGCAGATAAAGAAGGATTTTTAAGATCAGAAACATCACTTATTCAAACAATTGGAAGAGCGGCTAGAAATATTGATGGAAAAGTAATTCTTTACGCAGATAAAGAAACAAACAGTATCAAAAATGCGATCAAAGAAACTGACAGAAGAAGAGCTGTGCAGTTAGCGTATAATAAAAAAAATAATATAGACGCTGCGACCATTAAAAAAGAAATTAACGACATATTAGAAAGTGTTTACGAAAAAGATTACGTAAAAGTTGGTTCTGATGCCAATATAGGAGGTAACTTAAAAAAACATTTAAAAGCACTTAATAAAAAAATGAAAGATGCAGCAACGAACCTTGAGTTTGAGCAAGCTGCAAAAATAAGAGATGAAATAAGGAAATTAGAAGCTAGTGATTTAGAAATTGTGTTAAACCCAAAAATAACAGAATATAGTCTTACAAATAAAGTCTATCCTAAAGGCAGATCCACAATGGGATTGCCTGGAACACGTGCACAAAAAGGTAAAAAAAAGTGGAAGCAAATAAGGTAATTATCACCGGGGGAGCAACCAGAATTGGTGCGGCTATTGCAAAAAAATTATCTGGTCCTAACAAAGAAATTTTAATTCATTATAATAAATCATCATTAAAAGCTCAAAAATTAAAAAAGGAATTAGAAAAAAAAGGGACAAAGGTTTATCTGGTCAAAGGTGATTTAAGTAAAGAAACCGATATAAACAAAATAGTAAAGTTTGCTAAATTAAAGTTAAAATATTTTAATTGTTTAATAAATAATGCATCATTATTTGAAAATGATAATCTTGAAAATTTTACAATAAATAGTTGGAAGAAACATTTAACAACAAACCTAAGAGCACCTGCTTTATTAACTAAAAAATTTGCTCAAAATATCAGAGGAAAAAATAATAATATCATTAATATTATTGACCAAAGAGTTTTTAAATTAACTCCTTTTTTCTTTTCATATACGATTAGTAAAACTGGGCTGTATACTTTAACCAAAACCAGCGCTATGAGTCTTGCACCAAATGTTAGAGTAAATGGAATAGCACCAGGTCCTACAATAAAAAATAAAAGACAAAGTAATAGACATTTTAAAAAACAATATTTAGCAACACCATTAAAAAAACAAGTTGATGTTGAAGAAATATGTAATGCGGTTGATTTTTTTATAAAAAATAAGTCTATAACAGGACAAGTTTTAGCTATTGATAGTGGTCAACATTTAAATTGGCAAACACCAGACATAATGAATGGTAAAGAATGAAAAAAGATAATCTAAAAATTGTTAAAATAGGTCAAAATAAAAGTTTATTTAACTACGAGAAAAAAATTCTTATCAATGAATTAATTTTAAGACTTAAACTTGGATATTATGATCATGAAAAAGAAAAGCCTCAAAGAGTCAAATTTAGTCTTGAAATTGATTATGAAAATAAAAAACCTACAGACGACATGGATATTAAATCAATAGTTAACTACGGAAATGTGGTCAAACTAATAACAAAGCTTGTTAACAAAAAACATTATAATTTTTTGGAGACACTTGCAGAGTCAATATTTAGTGAGCTTTTTAAAGATCAAAGAATTGCAAAAATAAAGTTAAAAATTGAAAAGCTTGAAATTGTAAAAGAATGTTCCTCTGTTGGTATTCAAATTACCAAAAAAAGAAGTTATGAAAAGTTCTGAAATTGGAAAACAAGTTATTAAAAAAGAACTTTCATTAATTCCAAAAAGTCCAGGTGTCTACAAAATGCTGAATCATAAAGGTGATATTCTTTATGTTGGAAAAGCAAAAAATTTACCTAATAGATTACAAAGTTACATAAATGAAAAAAATCATATCATCCGAACCGAAAGAATGCTTTCTCAAACTTATAAGTTAGAAATTACAACAACTACTAATGAGTCTGAAGCCTTGCTACTTGAAGCAAATTTAATTAAAAAACACAAACCTAAATTTAATATTTTACTTAAAGACGATAAATCTTTTCCTTCAATATTTATCAGTAATCAAGATCAATGGCCCCAAGTTACTAAGCATAGAGGCAAAAAAGAAAAAGAGGGTTTTTATTTTGGACCATTTGCATCTGGTGGTTCAGCTAATTGGACTATCAAGATGCTTCAAAAAATTTTTCAAATTAGAGTTTGTGACGAGGCAACTTTTAAGAACAGAAAAAGACCATGTATCTTGTACCAAATTAAGAGATGCTCAGCTCCATGCGTAGGGTATATCGAAAAAGATGAATATAAAAAATCTGTTGATGATGCAATTCAATTTGTCTCTGGTAAATCCAGAGAAATACAAAAAAAACTCTCTGTGCAAATGGAGGAAGCTAGTGAAAAACTCGAATATGAAAAAGCCTCAATTTTTAGAGACAGAATCAAATCATTAAATATAATTCAATCTTCACAAAGAATAAATGAGGCAAACTTGATTGATGCCGATGTAATTGCAGCTTACAAAGAGTCTGGAAAAACGTGTATACAAGTTTTTTTTTATAGAGCAAAACAAAATTGGGGAAATCAATCGTATTTTCCTAAACATGATCCTGATCAAAATCTTTCTGAAGTTATGTCATCATTTTTAATGCAGTTTTATGAAAATAAAAATGTGCCTAAATCAATTATTATTAATATAGATATCAAAGATAAAAAACTGATAGAAGATGCTTTATCGCAAAAAGAAAATATCAGTGTTATTATTACAATAGCTAAAAAAGGTTCCAAAGCAAAAGTCGTCGCTTTAGCTGAGAAAAATGCAAAAGAGGCACTGAATAGAAAAATATATGAAACTAACAATAATAAAAATTTATTTAAAATAATTGCTAAAAAATTCGAACTTAAAAATTATATCAATTTAATTGAAATTTACGATAATAGTCATATTCAGGGAACTAATAGTGTTGGTGCGATGGTGACATTTGGAGAAGAGGGATTTGTTAAAAAAAGATACAGAAAATTTGATATAAAAACCAAGGGCGCTGAACAAGATGATTTTGCAATGCTTAAGGAAGTTTTAACTAGACGATTTAAAAGAGCAATTTTAGAAACTGGTAATTTTTTAACATTACCTAATTTAATTTTAATAGATGGTGGTAAAGGTCAATATTCCGCTGCTAAAGAAGTTTTACAAGAGTTTAAGCTAAATAATTTACCAATAATAGCAATTGCCAAGGGCAAGGATCGAAACAGTGGAAATGAAACCTTTTTTCATAATGGAAAAAGTTTTAAATTTGAAAGAAATGATCCTACACTATTTTTTTTGCAACGTTTAAGAGACGAAGCGCATAGATTTGCAATTAATTCACATCGTTTAAAAAGAGCTAAAGGAATTAAAAGATCTTTACTTGATCAAATTATTGGCATCGGTGCTATTAGGAAACGTTCACTATTAAACCATTTTGGATCCGCTAAAGCTGTAGAGTCTGCTAGTTTTGATGAAATTAAATCTGTAGAAGGAATTGAGGAAAAAGTAGCAAAAAAAATATATAATTTTTTTCACGATTAAATATGTTCAAAAAAATTCCAAATATATTAACAATTGGCAGAATAATTCTGGTACCTTTTTTTGTAATTGCTTTCTATCTACCTGGATTTTATGGCGATCTAACTGCATTAATAATATTTATTGTAGCTTCATTTACTGATTTTTTAGACGGGTTGCTTGCTCGAATGCTTGGAGAAGAGTCAAAATTAGGTGAATTATTAGATCCTATTGCCGACAAAATTATTGTAGCAACTGCATTGATTTTATTAGTAATGAACGAAACTATTAAACATTATGAAGTTATTGCTGCAATCATAATACTAACTAGGGAAATCTTAATTTCAGGTCTTAGAGAGTTTTTAGCAAAAGATAGAGTTAAATTACCAGTTTCAAGTCTTACAAAATTAAAAACTTTTTTGCAAATGGCCTCTATTAGTTTATTACTTTCAGGAGAAACAGGAAATAAAATTATTAATTTTGAAAATTATAACGCGCAAATGATTGGAATAACTCTTTTGTGGATTTCAGCTGTATTAACTCTTTTTACAGGTTATAAGTATCTGCGGAAAGTCATTAACTATGTTATTTCTGAAGACAACAAAAATTAAGCTGCTCTTTTTTTTCTAACTAAAGACTGGTAGCTTTCATTTAAATCGATAATAACATTACAAACTTTAAAATTATATTCTGCAATGCTAGAGACAGGGGTTATTTCGGCAGCAGTTCCTGTTAAAAAACATCCAACAAAACTTGAAAGTTCGATTGGATTAATTTTTCTTTCATGAACTTTTATATTTTTTGACTTAGCAATTTCAATTACGGTTTGCCTCGTAATCCCATTTAAAAAAGAATCAGGTATGGGTGTATGAAGTTCACCATTTTTATCTTTAAAAAAAATATTTGCTCCTGTTGCCTCTGCAACATTTCCCTCAAAATCTAACATTAAAGAATCTGTATAACCTTGTTTTTCAGCTTCATGCTTTGAAAGAGTACAAATCATATAAAGACCTGAAGCTTTTGTATCCCACGGAATAGTATTAGGAGCAGGTCTTCTCCAATTAGATATATTTAATTTTATTCCCTCAATTTTTAATTTTGGATCGAAGTAAGATCCCCACTCCCATGTGGCAATCGCTACATGAATTTTTGTTTGTTGAGCTGATATCGCCATCATCTCACTACCTCTCCATGCAACAGGTCTCACATAACCATTTACTATATTTTGTGTTAAAATAATTTCTTTAGATGCAGCATTTATTGCATGTTCAGTGTAAGGGATCTCAAAGCCCATTCTCTTGGCTGAATAAAAAAACCTCGAAGTGTGTTCCTCTAACTTAAATATGGCACGATCGTAAACTCTTTCGCCCTCGAACACACAACTTGCATAATGTAATCCATGGCTTAATACATGAATTTTAACATCGGTCCAATTAACTAAGTCTCCGTTGTACCATATTTTTCCAGATCTTTTATCGTAAGGTATCATTTGTTAAATAAATAAATTTTATTTGAAAAATATCTTTGTATCTTGATTATGTCAATATAACTTACCTTTATAATGAAAGAATTACTTTATTTAAAAGACGAACAGCTTAAAGAATTTATAGAAAAACTATTTGTAAGTTATCGAGAAACCTTTAATGACTCAAAAAAAATTTTAAATAAATATGCAATTGGTTTAGCCCATCATAAAGTAATTCTTCTTTTATCGATGTACCAAGGTATTTCAATTTCAGACTTATTAAAACGCTTAAAGATTACAAAGCAAAGTTTAAATAGAGTTCTTAGGGATCTTATTAAAATTCAAATAATTACCTTTAAAAAAAATGATCAAGATACAAGAATAAAACATATTTACCTCAATGAAAAAGGGGGCAAAATATTTAATGAGGTTTTTGAGATACAAAAAAAAAGAATCCATAATGCCCTGCTCAACTCCACAGCAGAAGAAGTAATTAATTTTGATAATGTTTTAAATAAAATTATTAATGGATAAATTTGTGGCACACATTTTAGTCGTTGATGATGATCATGAAATTAGATCTCTATTAAAAAAATATTTAAATGAAAATAATTATTTAATTACAACAGCTGAAAATGCAGAAGATGCATCAAAAAAAATTAAAATAATTAAATTTGATCTAATTATTTTAGATATCATGATGCCTGGTAAAAGCGGATTAGAATTTATTAAAGATCATAAAAAAAAAATAGATACCCCAATTATTTTATTAACAGCAAAAAATCAATCTAATGAAAGAGTTGAGGGACTAGAAATTGGTGCAGATGACTACCTATCTAAACCATTTGAACCTAAAGAACTTATTTTAAGAATTAATAACATTTTAAATAAAACAAGTAAAAGTCAGCAAAAAAGAATAATTGAGTTTGAAAATATTAAAATTGATTTAAACAAACTTTTAATTTTAAAAAAGGATATTGAATTTAAAATTAATAATACAGAAAAAATTATACTAGAAAAAATGATAAATAATCCAGGTAAAATATTCTCTAGGGAAGATATAGGAAATGTAATCGAATTAAACAAAGAAAGATCAATTGATGTCATTATTACTAGACTAAGGAAAAAAATAGAAATAGATCCAAAAAATCCTAAATTTCTTCAAACAATCAGGGGAGCAGGATATGTTTTATGGATTGAGTAGTTTTTTTAAAAAACTTCTTCCAAAAAGATTATTTTACCGGGCATTGCTAATTGTGGCTATACCTGCAATTGTAATTCAATTACTTATCGCTGTTGTTTTTTTTGATAGTATTTGGATTAAAACTAACCAAGGAATGACTAAAGCATTGGTAAACGAGATTTCAGCTTTTATCGAGTCTTATAAAAATGAAAAATTAAGTAAAAAAGAACTAGAAAATTTTTTTTCAAAGTCATTTAATTTAAATATTGAGTTAATTGAAAATGAAAATTTCGATTACACTTATAGCAAACAAAAATTTAGTCCAATAGACAGAGCTCTTCGAAGAGAATTAAAATCTAAATTTGGTCTAAATAAATTTTGGTTCGATACAAAAAACTATAAAGAATTAATTGATATAAGAATAAAACATGAAAATGGATATTTTAAATTTTTAGTTCCTAGAGATAGAATAGCAAGTTCTTCAGCCAGAATATTCGGTCTTTGGATTTCAGTGCCGGGAATTTTAATAGTGATTATTTCAATAATTTTCTTAAAAAATCAGACAAGGCCAATAGTTAATTTAGCTAAAGCTGCAGAAAGTTTTGGGAAAGGTGAAAAAATTGATAAATTTAAACCCTCCGGTGCATTAGAAATTAGAAAAGCTGGTTATGAGTTTGATAAAATGAGAAAAAGAATTTTAAGACATCTCAATCAAAGAACTGAAATGTTATCAGGCATAAGTCATGATCTAAGGACTCCATTGACACGTATGAAACTTAAAATAGCATTTATCAAAGATAACCAGCTATCCAAAAAATTAAGTGACGATATTAATGAAATGGAAAAAATGCTTAATGAGTATCTTCAGTTTACAAGTTCATCATATATAGAAAAAGATGAAATGTTTAATTTATCTGAATTAATTGAGGAAATAATTGAAAAATATGATAATAAAAATATTTCAAATTCTTTAATTCCAAGAATTTACATCAATGGAAGAAAAAGTTTAATCAAAAGGTGTCTAAATAACTTAATCGATAATGCTATTAAGTATGCCGATAAAATAAAAATTAAATTAATTAAAAATAATAAAAATATATTTGTCTACATTGATGACAATGGTCCAGGCATTCCTGCTGAAGAATATGAAAATGTTTTTAAACCTTTTTATAAAATAGATAAAGGACGATCAGCATCGAAATCTAGTGTAGGTCTTGGTCTATCAATTGCATCGGATATAATTAGATCTCACGGTGGTAATAT
>VGCG01000017.1 GCA_016870175.1 Alphaproteobacteria bacterium | reverse complement strand
TATAAATCTAAGTCACTCTATAATTTTTTTTGTCTCAATTAGTATTTTTATTTTATTTTCCTTAAAAGTAGGAATTTTTACTCTTTCACCTTTAATTTGTTTACTTTTAATCTTAAGTATTGGAATAGCGCATGGTTCACTAGATCACTTGAAAGGAAAAAAATTATTTACAATTTACAAAATAAATAATATTGGTATTTTTTATCTTATTTATCTTTTTATCAGCTTATTGATAATATCTCTTTGGACTATTTTTCCTGCAAGCACACTAATATTTTTTTTATTAGTAGCAAGTTTTCACTTTGGAAAAGAGGATAGTCATTTTTTAATAAATTCTAATTTAAATTTAAATAAATTACTTTTTCTTTTGAAAGGTTTATTAATTGTTGTCGCTCCACTACATTTTCACTTTAATGAAACGATAAGAATTTTTAAATTATTATTGGTAGTTAATGAAAATTTTTATTTAGCTTTAGATTTTGTAGAAACTAATAGACTAATACCGATTTTGATTATTATAAGTATAATATCTGCTGCTACTTTGTTTCTTACAAATTACGAAATAAAAAAATTTACAATATTTTTTGACTGTTTGTCGGTTTTAATATTAAACTATTTTCTTTCACCACTTCTGGCATTTACAATTTATTTTTGCTTTTTACATTCGATAAGACATATTATAAATTTAGCCTTCGAATTAAACAAAAATAGCTTAAAAAAGGGTTTTAAGATTTTTTTGTCAAAATCAATGCCATTAACTATAATAACTATAATATTATATATAATTTCATTATATTTGCTAAGCAACTATTACGAATTTGATAACGCTATATTTAAAGTAATATTTATAGGTTTGGCGTCTTTAACTTTTCCACATATATTGCTCGAATATTTTTTAGAAAAACATGAAAACAAGTAAAGAATTAAAAGTCTTTTTAGCATCACCTAGAGGTTTTTGTGCGGGCGTAGAAAGAGCAATAGAAATTGTTGAAAAGAGTTTAAAAAAATATGGGACACCTGTTTATGTAAGGCATGAAATTGTTCATAACAAATATGTTGTAGAAGATTTAAAAAAAAAGGGGGCAATATTTATAGAAGAATTAAATGAGATAACAGATAAATCCAGACCTGTTATTTTCTCTGCTCATGGAGTTCCAAAAAAAGTACCTTTAGAGGCACATAATTTAAATATAAGTTATATAGATGCCACATGCCCTTTAGTTTTAAAAGTGCACAGACAAGCTGAAAATCTGCATAAACTTGGTTATCATCTAATTTTAATTGGTCATCAAAATCACCCTGAAGTTATTGGTACAATGGGTCAGTTGTCATCAGGATCAATTGACTTAATTCAAAATGAGGAGGAAGCTAAAAATTATAAATTCAAAATAAATGTAAAAACTGCTTACGTTACCCAAACAACATTGTCTGTCGATGACACTAGAAATATTATTAAAATATTGAAGGAAAAAAATCCAGATATAAAAGAACAATTAAAAGAGGATATTTGTTATGCAACAACTAATAGACAAATGGCTATTAAAAATATTGCAAAAAATTGCGAAATAATATTTGTTATAGGAAGCAGAAACTCCTCAAATTCACTTAGATTAGTTGAAGTTGCAAAAAAAGCTGGCTGCTCAGAGACTTATTTGTTCCATTCTAAAAGTGAAATACCTTATGATAAAATTGAAAAAGTAAAAACAATTGGTATATCATCTGGCGCTTCAGCACCTGAATTATTAATAAAAAATTTTATAAAAAATTTGAAAAGTAAATTTAAAATTAGTGTCGAAGAAATTGAAATTGTAAAAGAAAAAGTTGTTTTTAAAGTTCCAAATAATCTTAATTAAATGGCTGTTTATACAAAAATAACTAGTAAACACATATCTGAAATCAACAAAAAATTTAATTTTGGTAAAATTATATCATTTAAAGGCATTAAAAATGGAGTTGAAAATACTAATTATTTGTTAAAAACAAAAACAAATAAATATATTTTAACGTTATTTGAAAAAAGAGTTAAACAAAAAGATATTCCCTTTTTTATGAATTTAATGGAACAACTAAATAAATCTAAAATTAAGTGTCCACGACCTATAAATGATTATAAGTATAATTACCAATTCAAAATTAAAAAAAAAAGAGCATCTATTGTTAGTTTTTTGGAGGGAAAAGATAAGAAACAATTAAGTTATAAAAACTGTTTTGATATTGGAAAATGTATAGCTCAAATACATATGGTTACAAAAAAGCTAACTCTTTTTAGAGAAAATTCTTTAGCGATAAATAAATTAGGTAGTTTGCTTAAAAAAATAAACTTTAGAAAAATTAAGCTGATCGACAACTTAGAAAATTTTCTAAATTTTAATTTAAAAGAAATTAAAAATAAATGGCCTAAAAAATTACCGACTGGAATTATACATGGAGATTTATTTATTGATAATATTTTTTTCAAAAAAAATAAAATCTCAGGTATTATCGATTTTTATTTTTCAGGAAATGATTTTTATGCTTACGAATTAGCCATATGTATAAATGCTTTATGTTTTGATAAAAAAAATAATAAATTTTTAATTAATAATAATAAAATTAAAAACTTAATTAATGGTTATGAATGCATTAAACATCTTTCAAATAAAGAAAAAAATTCTATAAATATTTTATGTAAGGGTGCAGCAATTCGATATCTTTTAACAAGAATTTATGATTATTGTAATACTCCAAAAAAAGCTTTGATAAAAATCAAAGATCCTAGAGAATATTTCCAAAAACTTTTAATTCATAATAATCTTAAAACCTATAAAGATTATATTAATTAATGATTAAAATTTATACAGATGGTTCTTGTTTAAAAAATCCAGGAAATGGTGGCTGGGCAGCGGTCATAAATTTAGACGGTAAAATAATTAAAATTAATGGAAGTGAAAAAAATACAACAAACAATAGAATGGAATTAATGGCACCAATAAATGCCCTCAAACAAATTGACTCACATAAGAGGGTAGAAATATTTACAGACTCGCAATATGTAAAACTGGGTATCACAAAATGGGTACATAAATGGATTAAAAATGATTGGCTAACTTCAAAAAAAGAACCAGTTAAAAACAAAGATTTATGGGTCGAACTTTATAATTTAACTAATAGATTTGACATAAAATGGAATTGGATAAAAGCTCATGCTGGGAATTCAGCTAATGAGCAAGCTGATTTATTAGCCAAAAAAGCTGCTGAATTAAATTAAAGTCAAAAAGTTTTCAGCAGCTGAAATTTCGCAAAATTTTGTGTCTTTTTCTTCCTTTAATTGTAAAACTTTTAAATTATCAACTAACATAGTATATCTATTAGATCTTACTCCCAAACCAAATGTAGTCTTATCAACATCCGCGCCTATTGCTTTGGTGAAATTCAAATATGGATCAGCCATCATAATGATTTTATCCCCAACATTATTTATTTTGCCCCATGCATTCATTACAAAAGGATCATTGACAGAAATACAAATTATCGAATCAATTTTTCTAGCTTTAAATTTTTGATATAAATCAACAAACCCTGGTAAATGTTTAGCGGAACATGTAGATGTGAACGCTCCGGGTAAACCAAATAAAACCACTTTTTTGTTTTTTAAAAAATTTTCAATATTCTCTTTACAAGCCTCACCATTCTTAATAATGAAAATTTCAACACAAGGTAAAATATCATTTATTTTTAGCTTCATTGAATTTTATTTTTTATATATGATTGAATATACTGAAGATTATTGGGTAGAATTTCATAATTTTCTCTTTCAGTCATAATATGTTTTAACGAATGGGGCAATTTTTGTTTTTTTTTAATTGCAAGTTTTACTGCATCTGGAAATTTACATGGATGTGCTGTAGCTAAAACTACATTATTGCCTTTAAGTTTAACACTATCAAAAGCACCATATCCTATAGCGCTATGGGGGTCTAAAACTATTTTATATTTATTATAAACTAATTTTATAGTCTTAATAATTTGCTTTTGATTCATTGAATATGAGTCAAAATTTAATTTTATTTTATTTAATTTATTTTTTTCAATATTATATTGACCCTTATCTTTAATTTTTTTCATGATTAATAAAGTTCTTTTATCATCTCTGTCATTTAAATCATAAATTAGTCTTTCAAAATTACTTGCTACCTGGATATCCATGCTTGGCGATATTGTCTCTACTGCTTGCCCTAGCTCATATATGCCATTTAAAATGGCTCGATGCAAAATGTCATTTTGATTGGTTGCAACAATCAACTTATTGATTGGTAAACCCATTTTTTTTGCTAAATAACCAGCATATACGTTACCAAAATTTCCGGTTGGTACTGAAAAATTTACAGGGTGTTTATCATTGTTAATTAAAAAATATGCATAAAAATAATAAACACTTTGGGCAATTATTCTTGCCCAATTAATAGAGTTAACTCCCGACATTTTAATTGAATTAGAGAATAGTTTGTCAGCAAACATTAATTTAACTAGATTTTGACAGTCATCAAAATTACCCTTTACTGCAATATTAAAAACATTATTTTCTTTGATAGTTGTCATCAACTTTCTTTGAACAAGAGAAATTCTATTATTAGGATGCAATACAAATATATTAATACCCTTTTTGCCTTTAATTGCTTCAATTGCAGCAGCTCCTGTATCACCTGATGTTGCAACAACAATATTTATATTATCTTTTTTTTTATTTAAATAATATTCATAAAAATTTCCTAAAAGTTGCATAGCAATATCTTTAAATGCTAAAGTCGGTCCGTGAAATAATTCTAAGATCTTTCGATCCCCTACTTGAATTAAATTTACAACATTTTTTTCCCTAAAGACTGAGTAGGATTTGTCTACGATTTTTTTAAGATTATTTTTTGCAATAAAATCACCTGTAAATGAATAAATTATTTCACTAGCTAACTCTTTATAATTTAATTTACTAAGTAAATTTAATTTTTTTTTATCAAATTTTTTAATAGATTTAGGTATGAACAATCCACCATCGTCTGCTAGTCCTTTTAAAAAAACTTGACTGAAGCTAAATTCTTTAGAATTGTCTCTGGTGCTAACATATTTCATCTAATAATTTTTTTTTCTAAAATATAAGTATATTAAAAGAATTGAAATCGCCATTGAAAACCAGGTTATAGCATATTTTTTATGGTTATTTGAAATATTAGCACTAATTTTTTTAGATTTTGGAAAATTATAATTTTCATCTAAATAGATCAAATAATTTGAAAAATTCTTACCAGTATACGAAAAGATATCATCTCGATCTAAAGTAAACCAATAGTTATTCTTAATGTCATTTAGAGGCTTAAAAGAGCTTGACTTATTCTGAATTCTTAAGGTGCCCTTAAAATTTTTTTCATTAAATAAATTTATTTCTGGTAGATTTTTTTTTTCAAATGGTATCCACCCTCTATTAATTAGAAAATTTTCATTATTTATTTCAATAGGATTTATTACATCAAAACCTGGCTTGCCTTCTTCGTTTAAATTATATAAATATATTTGTTTACTAAAATCAATTATCCCTGAGGTTTTTATTCTTAAAAAATTTTTTTTATCTGTTTGAGATAGCTCTATTGGTGGATTTTTTAATGAATTTTCTATCTGAGATATTAAATCAAGTTTCCAATTTAGTCGGTAAACTTGCCAGATGCCTAAAAAAACAAAAACAGTAATAAAAAAGTATACAAAAACTGAAAATAAAAACTTATTTTTCAAAAATTACAATTTAACTTCCCCAAACATATATGGCTGCAAATAAAAATAGCCATACTACGTCAACAAAATGCCAATACCATGCAGCTGCTTCAAATCCAAAGTGATGATCTTTATTAAAATGACCAAGTTTTCCTCTCCACAAACAAACTACTAAAAATATTGTTCCAATAATTACATGAAACCCATGAAAACCCGTGGCCATATAAAATACAGCTCCATAAATATGACCAGAGAAATCAAAAGGTGCATGATAGTATTCATAGGCCTGAAGTAATGTAAAGCAAAAGCCCAAAATAACTGTAAATGTTAAACCTTGAATAAAACTTTTTCGATCTTCCTCTAACAAAGCATGATGTGCCCAAGTAACAGTTGTTCCTGATAATAATAATACTAAAGTGTTAATCAATGGTATATCCCAAGGATCAAAAGTTTTTATATCTTGAGGTGGCCAAACATTGCCAACAAATTCATTTGGAAATAAACTAATGTCAAAATAAGCCCAAAACCAAGCTACGAAAAACATCACCTCCGATGCAATAAATAATGTCATTCCATATCTATGATGAATTTGAACAACTGGTGTGTGATGTCCCTGATACTCTGCTTCGATTACTACGTCTCTAAACCACATAAAGGCTCCGTAAAGTAGTAAAGCTAAACCCAGGTACATACCCCAAGAAACCTCATTATGCATGTAAAAAACTGCTCCAACAGCTAGAACTAAACAAGAAAATGCCAAATATATAGGCCAGGGACTTGGGTCTACTAAATGATAATCATGTTTTTTTTCAGCTGACATATTTAAATTATGATTGTTTAAAATAATCTGTTGGGAAAAAAGTATACGACATAGTTACTTCATGAAGATTTTTAACATTATGATCATTTATTAATTCAGGATCTAAATAAAAAGTCATAACATACGTAACTTTCTCTCCAGCTTTTAACTCTTGTTTTTCAAAACAAAAACAACCTAACTTGCTATAGTATTTTCCAAAGATTGAGGGAGAAACATTAAAACTAGCTACACCATAAGTTAAATCTTTACTATAATTTTCTACTTCAAATTCAATTTTATTTACCTGTCCAACTTTCACATCAATTACATTAGACTTAGCCTTGAAATTCCATGGAAGATTATTTACATTTGTATCAAATCTTACGCTGACTATTTTATCTAATATAATTTGAGGAGCTTCTTTTGAAGTTTGAGTTTTGCCACCAAATCCTGTAATCTTGCAAAAAGCCTCGTAAAGTGGAACAGCAGCAAATGATAATCCCAACATTAGAAAAAAAATACCTGCTAAAAATAATAAAGTTGAAAAATTTTTTTTTGTCATAACGGTCTATCAAAAACTCCTACATTAAATAAAGTAAAAAAAAATAAAAAAATCATGAAAACTATTATAATAAAAGCAGTTAAAAGATTTTTCCTTTTTGTTTTTTTATCAGGAACTATCATAAAATTCTATCTACTAAAAAAAGAAAAAAAACTAAAAACAAATACAAAATTGAATATCTAAATATAGATTTCGCTTTTTTTGTATCGAATGTATCTTGTTTGAAATTATAAAGATCAAAACATAAAAAATTGTAATATAGAGTAATGATTAATGATGGTATTAAAAATATCAATCCAACAAATCCAATTAAATATGGCAGGATAATTGTTGGTAACATAATTAAAGAATAGATTAATATATTAAATTTTGTACTTTCAATACCATCTGTTAAGGGTAACATTGGTATTTTTGCTTTTCTATAATCGTCTGATTTATAAAGACTCAAAGCCCAAAAATGAGATGGTGTCCAAAAAAAAATTATCAAAAAAAAAGTTAATGGCTCTAGTGAAAGTGAGTTAGTTGCAATAGTCCAACCAATTACTGGGGGTAACGCACCTGCGGCACCACCAATAACGATATTTTGAGGCGTTCTTCTTTTTAGCCAGATTGTATAAATAAGTACGTAGAACAAAATGGTAAACAACAACAAGGATGCGGACAATCTATTGGCAAAAAAATCAAGAGCTGTAACTGAAAAAATTGACAAAAATATTCCATAAATTAGAGCATGATTTTTATTTATCTTGCCCGCGGGTATAGGTCTTAAACAAGTTCTACTCATTATTAAGTCAAGATCAGATTCGTACCACATGTTTAAGGTGCCTGCTGCGCCTGCCCCTATCGAAACCAAAATGATTGCTATGATTGCATCTATGGTTGAAATAACATTAGGTGCCATTAACAAACCCACTGCACAAGTGAAAATTACCAATGACATTACTCTTGGCTTCATTAGCTTAAATAGTTCAGAAAAATTGATAAAATATTCCTGGCTAAAATTTCTATTTTTTAATTTTGACTTAATCATTAATTTTAATTTAAAAAATCTATGTTATTAATTTGCAGCAGATTTTTCAATATTTCCTCCATCTTCAAACTTAGGCAAATCATCAAAAGTATGAAAATTTGGTGGAGACGGTACTGTCCATTCTAAGGTTGTTGCTCCTTCTCCCCAAGGATTTTGAGCTGAAATTTTTTTTTTAAAAAACGAGTAAAATAAATTAAGAAAAAAAACTGCTAAGCCCAAAACTGAAATATATGATCCTACCGAAGATATGTAATTCCATCCAGCAAATGCATCTGGGTAGTCAGCATATCTTCTTGGCATTCCTGCCAGACCCAAAAAATGTTGCGGAAAAAAGATTAAGTTAACACCGATAAAAGTAAGCCAAAAATGTATTTGTCCAAGTGTTTCTGAATATTCATAACCTGACATTTTACCAAACCAATAATAAAAACCTGCAAAAATTGCAAATACTGCACCTAAAGACAATACATAATGAAAATGTGCTACTACATAATAAGTGTCATGCATAGCAGTATCAACTCCAGCATTTGCAAGCACTACTCCTGTTACACCGCCCACAGTAAATAAAAATATAAATCCTAAAGCCCAAACCATTGGAGTTTTAAATGAAATAGATCCTCCCCACATGGTTGCAATCCAAGAAAATATTTTTATTCCAGTTGGAACTGCAATGATCATGGTAGCTGCTATAAAATAAGCCTTAGTATCTGTGCTTAAACCAACTGTATACATATGATGAGCCCAAACAACAAAACCCACTATACCAATAGCAACCATCGCATAAGCCATTCCTAAATATCCAAATACTGGTTTTTTTGAAAATGTTGAAATTATTTGGCTAATCATTCCAAAACCAGGTAAAATTAAAATATAAACTTCCGGGTGACCAAAAAACCAAAACAAATGCTGAAATAAAACTGGATCCCCACCAGTTTGTGCATCAAAAAATGCTGTTCCAAAATTTCGATCGGTTAAAAGCATAGTAATTGCACCAGCTAACACTGGCAATGATAACAATAATAAAAAAGCTGTAACTAAAATAGACCAAGCAAATAATGGCATTTTGTGAAGTGTCATGCCTGGAGTTCTCATATTTAGAATTGTTGTAATAAAATTAATTGCTCCCAATATTGAAGAGGCTCCAGCTAAGTGTAAACTTAAAATAGCAAAGTCCATTGCTGGTCCTGGTTGTCCAGCTTTAGATGACAGTGGAGGATAAATAGTCCAACCACCCCCTACACCCGTTTGACCTGGGGGACCATCAACAAAAATTGATAAAATTAATAAAGTCAATGAAGTTGGTAGCAACCAAAATGATATATTATTCATTCTTGGAAAGGCCATATCGGGTGCACCAATCATAATTGGAACAAACCAATTTCCAAATCCACCAATCATCGCTGGCATTACCATAAAGAAAATCATAATTAATCCATGACCAGTCACTAAGACGTTATACAAATGATAGTTTCCACCCAAAATTCCATCACCTGGGTGCATTAATTCCATTCTCATTAAAACTGAAAACGTTGTTCCAATAACTCCTGCAAAAATTGCAAATATTAAATACATTGTTCCTATATCTTTATGATTAGTTGAGTATGCCCAACGTTTCCAACCTGTTGGTGAATGATGATCGTTGCTAGAAGTTGTTTTTGCGTACATATTTATTTACTTGCTATTTGTTTATAATTATTTTCCTCTTTAATTTCTTTGGCAAATTTTTCTTTGGCATCTAATAACCATTTTTGATATTCCTCATCTGATACAACTTTTACTGAGATTGGCATAAATGCATGTTTGATTCCACATAACTCAGAACATTGCCCATAAAAAGTACCTAATTTGTCAGCTTTAAACCAAGTTTCGTTTATTCTTCCAGGAACCGCGTCTCTCTTAACACCGAAAGATGGTAATGACCAAGCGTGCAGAACATCATTTGCGGTTATCAAAACTTTAATCACTTTATTAACCGGAACTACAACCTCATTATCTACCGATAATAATCTAGGTTGATCTATTTTTAAATCTTTAGTTTCAATCATATAAGACTCGAAACTAATGTTTTCATCAGGATATTCGTAGCCCCAATACCATTGGTAGCCTATGGCTTTAATTGTTAAGTCTGCTTTTGGGATTATATCCTGTTTGTATAATATTTTAAAAGATGGAACTGCCATTACAATTAAAATTAGACAAGGCACTAATGTCCACAAAACTTCAACTGCAACATTATGTGTTCTTTTAGACGGGTTTGGATTTGCAGAAGCTCGAAATCTAATACATGCATAAATTATCAGGAACAAGACGAATACACTTATTGCAATAATAATAGGTAATAATATATCGTTATGAAAACCAACTATCTCTCTCATTGATTGAGAAGCTGCATCTTGAAAACTTAATTGCCAATTTTTTGGTTGGTTGGCGAATGATTTTGTGTGTAAAAATAATACACTAAAAATTAAAAAAACTTTTTTCATTTATACTTTATATAAAGTGCTTTTATAAAATTTATATAACTGTTTTAGCGACAATTTATCAGTTAATTACGTAATTAATTATTGAAAGAGCTGATATTACAGCTGTTTCAGATCTAAGTATGTGGTCATTAATTTTTAATGGCTGAACTCCGTCAAAAAGAAGGATTTGCTCTCTTTCTTTTTCTGAAAAATCGCCTTCAGGACCAATAATTAAACAGATTGGGTTTTTATTTAATTTTTTTAAATCTATTTTTTTATTATCTGAATTTAAATCAGCAAATATTAAATTAACCTTATTTTTTAAAAAACTTTTTAAATTTTGAGTATTTTCAATTAATGGAATATCTATTCTGTTGGATTGTTCTGCTGCTTCTATGACTATTTTTTCTAATCTTTCTTTATTAATTTTTCTTACCACAGATCTATCAAAAATAATTGGTATAAATTTTGTTACACCTAATTCAGTGGCTTTCTGGATCATAAAATTAAAATAATTAGATTTTATTGGAGAGAAAGCCAACCATAATTGTTTATCATTTTTTTTTGATCTCAATTGTTTTATAATTTTGAATTCAACTATATTTTTTAAAACATTTATAATTTTAGCCTCCCACTCTCCACCTGAATTAAATAAAGAAATGTTATCTCCTACTTTTAGCCGCATTACTTTAATTACATAATGAGATTGTGGTTTATTAAGCTTATCAATTAAATTTAAATATAAATTTTCTAAAAAGTATAATCGTATATTGTTCATTTATCTTAAGTTAGTTTATGAAAAATATTAGAGAATTACTAGAAATTATCTAATTTCATTTTCATCATAATTTTAATTTATTATAATTATTACAAGATATGATTTTATATGCTGATGCATTTTTATTACGATCTTGCAATTTAAGTAATTAATCAATAAATGTTCAAATTAATATATAGGAGATAAAATGATTAAGGGAGAAAAAGCAGGTGTCAATCCAATTGCAGTAGAAGTTGAACAAGGCAAATCTTACTTTTGGTGTAGCTGTGGAAAAAGTTCTAAACAACCATTTTGTAATGGATCTCATAAAGGGTCAGAATTTAATCCAGTAACTTACAAAGCGGAGAAAACTAAAAAAGTTTTTTTTTGCACTTGCAAACAAACAAAAAATCAACCATTTTGTGATGGCTCACATAATAAATAAAATATGATAAATATCTTAGATTTACTGGCAAGAATTTTAATCTCAACAATTTTTCTATTAAGTGGAGTTAATAAAATATCAAACTATGAAGGTGCTATTGTTTGGATGGAGTCTATGGGAATGCCGGGTATTTTTTTAATTCCAGCCATCATTCTTGAAATTGCTGGGCCAATATTAATAATAATAGGCTATAAGGTAAAAATTTCAGCAGCCTTATTAAGTATGTTTTGCGTTGCCACTGCAGTTATATTTCATAATAATTTCAGTGATCAAATGCAATTAATGTCATTTTTGAAAAATATTGGTTTAGCCGGAGGATTTTTATTTTTATTTGTAAATGGAGCAAAGAATTTTAGTCTAGATAAAAAATTTAAAAATTAAATGTCAAATATTGAAGTAAGTAAAATTATTGACCCAATTCCTACTTCTGATGGAGCAGGTGTAAAATTAAAACGGAGTATTGGTGCTGAACCAAATTATTTTGATCCTTTTTTAATGTTAGATGAATTTGGTTCTGAAAATAGCGAAGATTATATTGCTGGTTTTCCCGCACATCCTCATAGAGGTATTGAAACAGTAACATATATGCTAGCTGGAGAGTTTGAGCATAAAGATAGTACAGGTGGTAAAGGACGAATGACTTCGGGAGACGTTCAGTGGATGAAAACTGGAAGTGGAATCATTCATTCTGAAATGCCCGCAATGAAAGAGGGCAAACTTCATGGTTTTCAATTATGGATTAATATGCCTGCTAAATTAAAGATGAGCAAACCTGAGTATATTTATATTGATGCAGGTAAAATGCCAGTTCACAAAGATAAGGACAAACAAATTAAAGTTATAGCTGGAAAATTTAAAAATGCAGAAGGTCCTATTAAGAGACATAATATTGAACCAGTTTATTTTGATGTAGAATTAAATAAAAATAAAGAATTTAGTTTTAAATTACCAGAGACTCATAACTCTTTTATATATCTAATTAAAGGTGAAATAAAAATTGGTAATCAAGATCATGATCGAATAATTGATAGTGCTTTAATTTTGTTAACTCATGGTAAAGATTTAAAAGTAAAAGCTTCTACTAATGCTAAATTTTTAGTTATATCTGGAAAACCAATCAATGAGCAAATTGCAAGAGGTGGGCCTTTTGTAATGAACACCAGAGCTGAAATTTTACAAGCTGTTGAGGATTACCATAATGGTACATTTGTCAAATAAATTATGAAGGCCGCAGAAATACGCAAAACAGGTGGCCCAGAGGTTTTAAAAATTAGAGATATTGTTTTAAGTAAACCAAAAGCTGATGAGGTCACTATTGAGCAAAAAGCAATTGGTCTGAATTATATTGATACCTATCACAGGTCTGGTCTTTATCCCCTTAATCTTCCTAGTGGATTAGGTTTAGAGGGTGCTGGGATAATTACAAAATTAGGAAAAAACGTCAAAGATTTTAAAATCGGTGATAAAATTGCATATGCTAGTACTCCATTAGGTTCTTATTCATCTCACAGAAACTTTCCCTCTAAAAATCTTGTCAAAATTCCAAAAAATATTGATGTAAAGATTGCTGCAACTTTAATGACAAAAGGATTGACTGTTTTTTATCTTCTACACAAAACTTACCCAGTTAAACAGGGCCAAACAATACTATTTCATGCTGCAGCAGGAGGGGTTGGGCAAATTTTTGGTCAGTGGGCAAAAAGTCTAGGGTGCAGAGTTATAGGCACGGTTGGATCAGATAAAAAAATTAATGAAGCTAAAGAAAATGGCTACGATTATATTATTAATTATAATAAAGATGATTTTGCGAAAAAAGTCATGAAAATTACAAATAATAAAGGAGTTTCAGTGGTTTATGACGGTGTTGGAAAAGATACATTAAATAAATCTCTTGAGTGTCTTTCTATAAGAGGAATGATGGTGTCATTTGGTAATGCATCTGGTCCCTTACCAGATATTAACGTTCTAAAAATGCTAGGACCAAAAAACCTTTACCTAGTTAGACCGTCTCTTCAGAATTCTATTTCTAATAGAGTTGAATTAGATGAGGCCTCAAAAATAATGTTTAAAAAAGTTAGTTCCGGTAAACTAAAAATTAAAATATTTAAAGAATATAAATTAGATCAAGTTGTTAAAGCACATCAAGATTTAGAGGCAAGAAAAATCTTAGGTCCTGCTATTATAATTCCTTAATTTACTTCTACATCCATATCTGACATATGCAGCTTGAGTGCGTTTGTTGAAATTTGAATTTCTCTTATAAAATAAACAATAGAAATAATCATGGATAAACAACATGATCCAAAAATCACTCTTGCAATAAATATCTCATCTAAATAAAGAGCAAACACTGTCAGCATATTAAATAAAAATCCAAAAGCTGCGAATAAAATAGTCCATTTTAAAATCGATATTCTTATACTCAAATTCATAAACTGTTTTTTCCACTCATTGGGAATATGTTTTTCATAAACAAGTTCACGATGAAGTTGCCTAATTAGGATACTCAATGAATGAAATCTATAACTATAGACACTAATTAACAAAGGAATGGCAGGGAACATTAGCGCTGTTACAGTATAATTTATATTCATTCGAATCAATTTGATTATGAAACTAGCCTTTGTTATTTACAAGTAAATTATCATGAACCAATTAAAGTATTTCATTGAACTAATAAGACTAAAAAAACCAGTTGGTTTTATGCTTTTATTTTGGCCTTGTGCATGGGGATTAACTCTAGCATATGATTTTTCAAACAATTTAAATATGTATTATTTTTACTTGTTTCTTTTTTTCTCAGGGTCTGTCTTGATGCGATCTGCAGGATGTATTGTAAATGATATTTTTGATAGAGAATTTGATAAAAAAGTTTTTCGTACTAAAGATCGTCCTTTGGCTTCTAAAAAAATTTCAGTAAAACTTGCAACGTTTTATATTTTCACATTATGTTTTTTAGCACTAATTGTGTTGATGAACTTTAATTCATTAACAATTTTTCTGGCAATTTGTTCAATGCCTTTGGCCTTTACTTACCCTTTAATGAAAAGATTTACTTATTGGCCTCAACTTTTTTTAGGAATTACTTTCAACTATGGTTTGATTCTTGGATGGACGTCTATAAAAAATCAAATAGATATAATTCCGATTATTTTTTACATGGGAGCCATATTTTGGACATTAGGGTACGATACAATTTATGGATACCAAGATATTAAAGATGATGAAATCATAGGATTAAAATCAACCTCAATAAAGTTTAAAGGTAAAGAAAAAAATTTTTTATATTTGTGTTACTTAATTCTAACAATTTTATTTTTAATTGGAGGTATTTATATGGAATTTAATTATTTATATTTTATTTTAGCAATAATACCTTTTTGCCATTTATTTTTTTTCCAAATGAAAATTTTTAGAGCAAATGACTCTTTAAGTTGCTTAAGAGCATTTAGAAGTAACAATCTATTCGGATTAATTATATTTTTAAATTTTTTAATTTCAAAAAATTTTTAATGGAAAAAAAAATAATTTATAAAAGATTATATAAAGATTATTCAAAGAAATATTTAAATAAAATAATTCTTTCTGGTTTTTTTTCAATTTTAGTAGCAGCTAGTACTTCTGCAATTGCATGGCTTTTGGATCCGGCGATAAAAAGACTTTTTATTGATAACGACCAGTCGTTATTATTTTTTATTCCTTTTATGATTGTTCTGGCTTTTACGATAAAAGGGCTGTCGCTATACTTTGCAAAAAAAACTATGATTGATGTAGGTGAAGAAATTAAAAAAAAACTACAATTTGATATGGTTAAGTCTTTAATTGGAACTGATACTCAAATTATAGATAAAAAACACTCTGGTAAAATTGTTTCAAATATTACCTATGATGTAACTCATATTACTAGTTTGTTGACTAGCGCAATTTTAAGTTTGTTCAAGGACTCTCTAACTTTATTTGGACTTTTAATGGTCATGTTTTTTCAAAATTGGGAAT